>JBKJKJ010000372.1:0-4205 GCA_046597455.1 Burkholderiales bacterium | reverse complement strand
GACTTCTTATTCACCGCCGAACGACCGAAACGGATTAGGATTGCGTGGGGCAACCGGTCGCGGCACTCGCGCGAGACCACAGACAAAGGGAGCGGACAATGAAGCGCTGGATAGTGCAGATGGCTGTGGTCATGGTCGCGGGCTGTGCGGCCGCACCGACGCAACAATCCCTGGATTACGTGACGCGCTCCAGGACCGGGGAAGGTCCGACCACCGAGGAGCTCGTGAACGATCATCGTTCGCCCGACGACGTGCTCACCTACGGCATGGGCTATTACCAGCAGCGTTACAGCCCGCTCGCACAGATCAACAAGTCGAACGTCAAGCGCCTCGTCCCGGTGTGGTCGCTCGCGCTGCAGAACGAGTTCGGCGAGCAGGCGCAGCCGATGATCTACGACGGCGTAATGTACGTCGCCAACGCGAAATGGACGGTGGCGGTCGACGCGGCCACCGGCAACACGATCTGGCGCACGCCGACCGATTTCGTGCCCGACACGCCACGCGTGGTCTGCTGCGGTGTTTCCAACAAGGGTGTCGCGCTCTATCGCGGCAAGGTATTCCGCACCACGCTCGACGCCTTCGTCGTGGCACTGGATCAGAAGACCGGCAAGGTCCTCTGGAAGCAAAAGGCCGCGGAGTGGAAGGAAGGTTATTCGCAGACGGTGGCCCCGCAGATCGCCAACGGCGTGATCATTAGCGGCATCTCGGGCGCCGAGTTCGGCATCCGCGGTTTCCTCGACGGCTGGGATCCCGACACCGGCAAGCACCTGTGGCGCCGCTACACCACGGCCGGGCCGGGTGAGAAAGGCCACGACACCTGGGAGCCGCGTGATTCCCATAAAACGGGCGGCGCCAGCACCTGGATCACGGGCTCGTACGATCCCGAGCTCGACCTGGTGTACTGGGGGACAGGCAACGCCGGCGCGTGGAACCCGGCAAATCGCAAGGGCGACAATCTCTACGCAGCGTCGGTCATTGCGGTACGTCCGAAGACAGGCGAGATCGTCTGGCACTATCAGTTCGTGCCGAACGACGTCTTCGACTGGGATTCGCTCTGGGAGCTGATCCTTGCCGACATTTCGATCGACGGTCAGTCGCGCAAGGTCCTCATGCAGATGAACCGCAACGGCTTCCTCTACGTGATCGATCGCACGAACGGCAAGCTGCTGTCGGCGAAGCCCTTCGGCAAGGTGAATTGGGCGACCCACGTAGACGTGAAGACGGGTCGACCGGTGGAATCGGACGTGGCCCGCAGATTGCGCGCGGGTGAAGAGATCGAGATGTGGCCGAGCGTTCGCGGCGCAAAGAACTGGCCGCACGCGGCGTTCAATCCGAACACGGGATTGCTCTACGCCAACACCAACAACATGTCGTCGTTCTACCGGTTCATCGATCTCGCGCCCTATAAACCAGGTGCGCGCTATCAGGGTATCGAAAACCGCTACCCGGCGCTGAAGCCCGGCGATGTCGTCGGCCATATCGAAGCCATCGATCCGATGACCGCCCAGCCGAAATGGCGAGTGCCGCTCAAGGACATCCAGATCTGGTCCGCCATGCTCGCCACCGGCGGCGGGTTGCTGTTTAACGGCAAGCACAGCGGCGAATTCTTCGCTATGGACGCGCAGAGCGGCGAGACGCTGTGGGAATTCAGGACGAGCTCGGGCGTGAATGCGATGCCGGTCACCTGGACGCGCAACGGCAAGCAGTACGTCGCGGTGCTCTCGGGACTGGGGGGCTTGTACGGCAGCAGCACCGCGCGGCAGACGCTGCCGAACGTGCCGCTCGGCGGATCGATCTGGGTGTTCGCGCTGCCGGATTGAGGGTTACTCGAGCGCCGGTGCACCGTGCTGCCACCCGATGATCGAGCTTCTGGCGGGCGTCCTCAAATGGCTGCTTCGCCAGAGCCTCGTGCTGGTTGTGATTCTGACCATGCTGGTCGGCTTTGCCTGGGTCGAAGGCGAGCTCAAGAGAGCAGATCAGCTTGCGAAGGAACGTGCAGCGCTCACGACACGGCAGGAAGCGCTTTCGCGTGAAGTTGCGGCGCTGAAGCAGGGTGCGCTCGAGCGCTCCGGGAAATCGCAGTTCTTCGAATCGTCCCTGATCCGCAAACGGGCCGAGCGGCAGAAGCTCCGGGACGAAAGTTTCTGGACGCGCTACATCCCGGGCTCCGACGCATGGACGCAGATCAGGATGCTCGACGCGGAGATCGCGGGCCTCGAACGCATCGTCGGCAGCGTTGCCCAGGCAAACGAGCTGGGCCGAAGGAAGTTCGGTGCGCTGGAGCTCGCCAGGCTCGAAGTCGACCGGCAGATCGCAGAGGTCGATGCCACGCTCGCCAGCTCCCTGGTCTGGCGAGTCAAAGCCATCGTAGAGCGCGAGCTTCCCCTTGCAGTCGGGATACTGGTTGGAATGCTGCTGGTTCCGCTCGGTATCAAGGCGTTCCTGTATTTCGTCCTGGCGCCCTGGGCAGCGAGCCGCCCGGCGACGCGACTGCTGCCGTCTGCGACCGGGCGGATCGCGGCGCACGAAATCGCGGGAGGCCGCGTGTCGGCGGTATCGGTTCCGATCGTCCTGCAGGCAAATGAGGAACTGCTCATCCAGCCGGATCACCTGCAAAGCACCTCATTGCAGGCGAGCAAAGACACGAAGTGGCTGCTCGACTGGCGCTTTCCGTTTGCGAGCCTGCTCTCGGGAATGTATCTGTTGACGCGCGTTAGCCCGGCCGGCGCCGAGCCGGTGGTCCTGTCTTCGACCAAAGATCCGCTGAGCGAGCTTGGCGTCATCGACGTGGCGGAAGGGGCCGCATTCGTGGTGCGGCCGCGCGCTCTGGCCGGTGTGATCCAGGACAGCGCGAGGCCGATCCGGATCACACGCCACTGGCGCCTGGGACTGCACGCGTGGCTGACTCTGCAGCTGCGGTTCCTCGCCTTTCATGGCCCGGCCCGACTCGTCGTGAAGGGATGCCGCGGCATTTGTGTCGAGCGTGCGGGCGGCGGGCGGCTGATCAACCAGGCCGCCACCCTGGGGTTCAGCGCCGACATTTCGTACGGCAACACACGCTGCGAGACGTTCATCTCCTACTGGCGCGGCAAGGAGGAGCTGTTCAACGACTTGTTCTCGGGGGAATCCGGTATCTACGTGTACGAAGAGACGCCGGCTGCCGGGCGCACCGCCGGCATCGGACGGTCACTCGAGAGATTCACCGATGCGCTCCTGAAAGCGTTCGGTGTATGAGCTCCGAAGCAAGTTATCGAGAAGCCATTCCTGCCCGGTGAGTGCATCGCGTGGTTGCGCGGGTGGCAGTCGTGGCCGTCGCGAATCGCTTCGGACGGGCGACAGGCGGATCATGCGCCGGTAACGTGTCTGCTCCGGCAGGCAAACGCTATCGCAGGTGGACGCTTCGCCCTGGACCGGCTGGGCAACTCGGTTTCATCGCCCTATTCCGGCGGTCAACAATCGGGGGCTGCCCCTTTGTCGCGCACACAACGCTGTGGAAGCACGGATTTGAGCGGCGGGCAGTGGCTGACTGCGCGGCAGCAAACACGCAAGCCGTTCCTTTCCCGGTGGCGGGGCCCAGGATACATTGGGCGCGATGAACATAATGTTGGAAATTCCTATTCCCATAAGCACAAAATCAATCTTCGGGAGCACATGTGCATACGAGCCTCGTTTTAAGCCTAGTCGCCAGTTCGCTTCTCGCATCGCCTTACGTTACAGCGCAATATCCAACCAAGCCGATTCGTCTGATCGTGTCCTTCCCGCCTGGCGGTTCCGCGGACGTCGTCGCCCGAATCCTGACAAATCCGCTCGCGCAGGCGCTCGGACAATCGATCATCGTCGACAACCGGCCTGGCGCGGATGGAGTCATCGCCGCCGATCTCACGATTCGCGCTAAACCGGATGGCTACACGCTGTTCCTTACGACCAGCACGGCGCTGTCAGCCACGCCCGCGCTTCGTAAGAAACCACCCTACGATCCGGTCACTCAGTTCACCCCCATAAGCTCCTTGGGGCGTTTCGTATTTTTCCTCTATGTGCATCCGAGCGTACCGGCGCGCACGGTCGAGGAACTAATCGAGTTTGCGCGCGCGAATCCGGGCAAGGTCAACTATGGGACTGGCAGCGCAACGGGCATCATCGCTACCGCACAGTTCCGATTATTGACCGGGCTGGACATTAATCACATCCCGTACAAAGGAGATGCA
>JBKJKJ010000257.1:0-10199 GCA_046597455.1 Burkholderiales bacterium | reverse complement strand
GGTGGAGATGGTGCGGCGCTATGCGCACTTCTCCATCGAGCACCTGACCGGATATGTAGAGCGTTTTTCGGTCTGCGGTTAGTCCGCGGGAGGCAGGAAGGTCACGATGCAGTCACGCTGCCTGAAATGACAAAGGGCTCCGTTTCAGGAACCCTTTGATTGGCTTGGTCGGGGCGAGAGGATTTGAACCTCCGACCACCTGCACCCCATGGTGCGCGCAAACGAAACAGAATCAACGCGTTTGGTGTCACGCGGGCAAAATTTCATCCGGCGTTCACCCGTTGTTTACACGAGTTTTCTTGTAAGGGTTTTGCCCGTAAATCTGACCTCGGAGGCCCGCTTTGGGCCCGCTGTGGTCGCGCTCTGGAATCGAGGGTTGTCCATCATAGCGACCGCGGCAGCCAGTATCCGTCGATTCGCCATTCCGAGAGGCTCGACGAAGCGAGGCTCAGCTGTCGGTGGGCAGCGTCGGCGATTCGTGCGACAACGCGTTGGCCGAAACGATTATCGGACTCTACCAGACCGAAGGGATCCACCGTCGCAGTCCCTGGCGACATCTGGGCGTGGAGGAATCCATCACCTTGGAGTGGGTCGACTGGTTCAATCATCGTCGGCTGCTCGAGCCGATCGGCTACATCCCGCCTGCGGAGCTCGAGTCCTCGTACTATCACTCAACGAGTCAGCCGCTGATGGCGGCCTGACTCAAAACCGGATGTCTCCGGAAAGCCGGGGCGGCTCAGACCTAGCCTGCGACGAGTCTCGTGTGAGGATTAATGCAGCTCGAGCCTCGCGTCCGCCACGAGCTTTGTCCAGCGTGCGACGTCCGCCTTGATGATGGCTTCGAACTCCTCGGGCGAGTTTCCGACCCCCTCGAGGCCGGAACCGGCTAGGCGCTCGCGCACCGCCGGCATCGCCAGGATCTTGCGCGTCTCGTCGGCGAGCCTTTTAACGATCGCGGCTTCGGTTGCCGCGGGCAGCAGCATGCCGAGCCAGGTCTTCACGTCGAACCCGCGGAAGCCGCTCTCGTCCAGCGTAAGCACCTTCGGAAAGGCCCCAGCGCGCGAGCGCGTGGTGATGGCGAGAAGCTTCAGCCGCCTGTCGTTCACGTACGGAACCAGCACCGAGGCGCCGATCATGCTCAGCGCAATCTGTCCACCCAAAAGGTCGCGGAACGCATCCGCGCTCCCTTTGTAAGGCACGTGCACGATCTTGACGCCGGCCTGCTTTGCGAAATACTCGGCGGCGAGATGGTGCGTGCTGCCGATGCCGCTGCTCGAGTATGCGATCTCGCCCGGCCTCGCCTTGGCCAGCCGCACGAGCTGGGGCACGGTATCGACGCCGAGCGAGGCGTGCGCGGCGACAATTAGGGGCTGGATCGCGATCTGCGTGACCGGCTTGAAGTCGCGCACCGGGTCCCACGCGATGTTTTTCTGCGAGAGCCTAAGCGTGGTCATTAGGTCTGCGGCGATGAGCACCGTGTAACCGTCGGGCGCTGCGCGCGCCGCTTCGCCGACGCCGATCGCGCCGGTCGCGCCGACTCGATTCTCGACGACCACGGTTTGGCCGAGCGCGGACCCCAGCCGCTCGGCGACGATGCGCGCGCCTACGTCCGTAGCTCCCCCCGCCGAATACGGCACGATGAAGCGTATCGTCTTCTGCGGCCAGACTTGGGCGGATGCATTGTAAGGCAGCGCGGCGAGCGCAAGTGCTAGAACGGCGTGTTTCATCGTGAGTTCCTTGCGAGTTCCATCAGTCGGAAAGAAAGGCGGCAAGCTCGGCGGCGATCCGCGCAGCTTCGGGCGCGCCTGCGAGTGGCCGCCAGCCAAAGTGCCCGCACGGCGACGCGATCTCGACGTAGCGCGCCTGACGCACGTGCTGTGCGATCTCGCGTGCTGAGTCCAGCCCGAGCAGCCGATCAGTGGAGCTCGGCATGACGAGCGTGCGAGCGCGTACGTTCGCCAGCGCACGCCCCACGTCACCGCCGAACGGCATCGCGACATCGTGGCTGCTCGAAGCCCGGTAGCGCCGGATCAGCGACCACGCGTCCCACCCGGTGAATCTCTCGCCGCTCGCTTCGAGCTCGCGTTCGAGCGCTTCGGCGCTTAGGCCCTCGATGAAAGAATCGGTGACCGTCCATGGATAGTAAAAGCGTCCCGCGGCGCGCAAGCCGTCGATCGGCGGCTCGCGATACTGGCCGCCGTTCCATCGCTTATCGAGCGCGATGATGTCGGCCATCTGCCGCGCGACCGTCTTGAACACGTTGCCGCTTCGCGCAGCTGGAACAATGAGCACCGTCTTGCGCATGGCCTCGGGATAGTGCACCGCCCATTCCAGCGCCTGGAACGCACCCATGGACGCCCCGACGATCGCGTGCAGCGGGAAGAGCTCCGGATAAGCCTTCTGGAGATAGGCGTGCTGCGCGGGCACCATATCCCGCACCGAATAGCGCGGGAATCGGCTGCCGAACCCGTCCTTTGGCTGCGAAGAGGTTCCGCCGCCGATCGCGTCCACGGCGATCACGAAGTAGCGTGAGGGGTCTATCGCGTTGCCCTTGCCGATGTAGCCGTCGAAACTGTGGCGGGTGTTGGCGGTACCGGGAAGCACGAGCACTACGTTGTCGCGCCGGTCGTTGAGCTCCCCGTGCGTGACGTAGCCGACGCGCATCGCCTCCAGTGATTCCCCACTCTCGAACGTGAACTTCTGGAGCGTGTGGGTGCCTTCTTCCCCGCTCGTCCCTTGGACGTAGGGAGAAGCCAAAGGGGGTTTCGGGCTCATGTGCTCAGACAGCGGCATGACCCGCATCGGCTCCGGCCATGCCAGCGCACAAGATCCTTAAGCTCACGCACGCCTTCCACTCCTCGCCGACCTTGTCGCGAAGCTCGACACTAAAAAATCGAAAAACGTAGACGATTAAAAGTCTACTTCACTGCATCAGGCCCCCGGTCCGTTTATACCCTAAATCTCCGCGGCTGGACGCCCCACAAGTCGGATCACGAGCGCTATGTGCGTGATATGGGACATGCTACATAGCGGAGAGAGGCGGCTTCGAACCGCACCCATTCTCCTGAATACTGTGCTCCGCAGTTATCCCGTCGCGCACTCCACTGCAGACTTTCAATAGATGACTACGCGCTCGCCGGTGCGGTTGCGAGCGAATATTCGCGGTGCAACCCGGCCAAAACCGATTTCGCCAGCACGAGCGCACCCGCCGGCAATCGATGGCGGGACTCAGGCTGCGGAACCTGCATGGACTTCGGCGGCGGATCCGGCACACCTGAGCCCAAGGCGCTATGCGGACGGCCTTTGTTGTAATGGGCCACCCACTCATGAGGATTGCACGAAGGTGCGCCTCGGAGGTCGGGAACAGCCAGTCCAGACACTCACGTCGTATCGTACCGATCACCCGTTCGCAAATAGCGAAGTTCTGTCCGGCTTATACGTTCGCAGCGGCGTTGGTCGACCGGCATGTCGGACTGGCTCAGTTTAAAGAGGATCGCATCCGCGATCCGCAGATTCTCGGCCTCATGCGCCGAATCGAGGTGCGCGCCCGAGACGACATCAGGGAAGATCACGGCTGGTGCAATGGCGAGGACAACTGGTGTGCCGTGCGGATTAACATACGGCTAACCGATGGTCGCACGTTGGGCGGTCATTACTCTCAGGCAAAGGGCTGGCCCGCCCGGCCAGTCTCGTGGGACGACGTGAGGCGCAAGTATGAGGAGTGCACCGACGGCATCCTGCGCGAACGCCAAGTAGGCGAATCCATCGCAATGATTCGCGACCTCGTGGAACTGCGCTCGGTACGGGACTTGGTGCGTTTACTGGCCAGCCCTGCTCAGGCTGACGTGGTAGCGTGAAAAGATAAATCGTCTCGTCACGACCACTGGCCCTATCGGGGCTCAATCGAGGCGTCGCCCCGCCACCTTAACAGCCACCGCATATTTCGCGAGTTCCCTCTTGATGAAGACGGCAAGCGAATCAGGGCTATTCGCGCCGAACGCGTTCCCGTCGCTTGCGAGTCTTGACTGCACGTCCGGCAGTTTGAGAATGCTGCGCAATTCCGTATTCAATTTGGTCACCACAGAGGGAGGCGTGCGCGCGGGCGCGAACATGCCTGACCAGCCTATCGCCTCATAGGCCACACCGCTTTCAACCAGCGTCGGCAGGTCTGGGAGCTGGGACATGCGCCTGACGGTGGCAACCGCCAGCGGACGCACGCGACCGGGGCCAATATACGGCGTCGCTGCAATCATGTCCGCAAACATCATGCTCGCTTGGCCGCCGATCAGGTCCGCGATCGCTTGACCGCCCCCCTTGTATTGCACGGTCACCGCATCGACCTTCGCGAGGTTCTTAAACATTTCGCCCATGAGATCGGACGGCGAGCTAATGCCGCCTGACGCAAGAACTAGCTTGCCCGGATTCTGCCGCGCGAGATCGATCAGCTCTCGCACGGACTTCGCCGGCACCGACGGGTGCGTGATCAGTACGTAGTAGGTCGGAGCAAGCATCGCCACAGGCACCAGATCCTTTACCGGGTCGTAAGGCATTTTGGAGAGCACCCAAGGATTTATGACCACGGCGCTTGGGCTGGTCACCAGCAGGGTATAGCCATCGGGCGCGGCGCGCGTGACGATCTCGGCACCGATTCCGCCACCGGCACCGGGTCGGTTGTCCACGATAACCTGCTGACCCCACCGCTCAGTGAGCTTCTGTCCTGTCAGGCGAGCTGCGATATCGGTGCCGCCTCCCGGCGCAAGTGGTACGACGACGCGAATGGCTCTGCTCGGGTATTCCTGTGCGAGCGCCGTCGAATGTGCGACCAGTAGTAAGGCACTCCACACCAGCGATGAGATGAACGGACGTTCCATGTAGGACTTCCTCCGCTAGGCACGTTCTCCAGCGAGCGTAGCAGAGAATCTCTTGAGTCGCACATTCGGCTCTTTTACCGTCCTGCCTGCGAGTAGCCGCAAGGGGCGCCGTCCTTTCGAGGCATACTATGCCGGAGCAATTCTGAGACACGGCGAATGGCAGACGATCTTTCTTACATCACCATCGCTGAGGCGGCCGGGCTGATCGCCTCGCGGCAACTTTCACCCGTCGAGCTGACTGAAGCGAAGCTCAAGCGCATTGCTGCGCTCGATCCGCAGCTCAATGCGTTCATTTCCGTCACCTCCGAAACCGCCCTCCAGCGGGCGCGCGCTGCCGAGGTGGAGATTTCTCGCGGGCAGCACCGAGGCCCCCTGCATGGCATTCCTTACGCGCTGAAGGATATCTACGCTACTGCCGGAGTGCTGACGTCGGCTCATTCGAAGGTCTGCCAAGACAATGTGCCGTCGGAAGATGCCGCTGTAACATCGAGTCTGGCGGCTGCGGGCGGCGTGCTAGTCGGAAAGCTCTCCACTAACGAGTTCGCTCACGGAGGTCCGTCGTTTGATGCGCCATGGCCGCCCGCACGCAACCCCTGGAACCCCGAGCACTTCACTGGTGGCTCGAGCACTGGTGCCGGCGCCGCGGTTGCCGCCGGCCTGGTGCCGGGGGCCATGGGAACCGACACCGGCGGCTCGGTGCGCAATCCCGCGGCCTGCTGCGGCACGGTGGGCTTAAAACCGACTTATGGATTGGTGAGCCGATACGGCGTGATTCCTAATTCGTTCACGTTCGACCACTGCGGCCCCCTCGTGTGGACGGTGGAGGACTGCGCAATCGTGCTGCAGGCAATCGCGGGCTACGACGCCCGTGACGGCGGAAGCGTTCGCTGCGCCATCCCAGATTATCGTGCCGCACTCATGCCGGGCCTCCGCGGCCTGCGTGTGGGCGTGATCCGGCATTTCTGGGAGGAAGATCTCAAAGTTTCCGACGAAGTCGCGCGCGCGATGGACGCGACCGTGGACGTGCTCCGCACGCTCGGCGCCGGCATCCACGACGTGCGCATGCGCCCTTTGCAGGACTATACGGATGTCAAGATGACGATCGCCGAAACGGAGCTCTTCGCCATCCACCAGAAGGAGTTGATGGATCGCCCCGGCGACTTCGGCCTGCCTTTCCTATCCGGCACGTTAGCTGGCTGCCTCTTCAATGCGGTTGAATACGTGCAAGCACAGCGCGCGCGCCGGCAGATGCTCGCGGAGATGGAGCCGTTGTACGAACGCTATGACGTGCTGCTCACGGCGAGCTCGGCCCCGGCGCCGCGCTTCGACCGCATATCGCCAGTCAGGTCCTGGATCGGCCCGAATATACATACGGTGTTCAATGTAACCGGCGGTCCTGCACTGGTGCTCTGCAATGGCTACAGCGGGAGCGGACTCCCGTTGGCGATGCAGATTGCCGGACGCCCGTTTAACGATGCGACGGTGCTGCGTGTCGCCCACGCTTTCGAGCAGGCGACCCAATGGCGGGACCGGCGTCCAGAGCTGAAGCCGAATAGGCTGCGCGTTGCGGTGACGCCTCCTGCTGCGGTATCAGGGGTGCCTGTCGAGCAGTCGGTTCGTGACTGGGTGGACAGCCAGGCGCAGCGCTGCGGAGTCAAGCTGAACGACATTCAGCTGACGCTGCTTGGGGAAGTTGCACCTTACGCGCGCGCGATGGCGGAGCGTCTATGCCGTAGGTTCGACCGCGGCGTTGAGTCGGCGAATGTGTTTCGATTTCGCGAAGGGCAGTAATACGACTGGTGAAGGGGAAAGCTGCCAACGAAGCTCCTCCGCCTTCGGAGAGGTTGGGGGCGAACGGCAGCCTTACCGGGCCTGTCCGAAGTTTTGTGTTTAAGGCATACCATGTCATCTAAAAGGAGCATGTATGCCCAAGCCTGTCAGGAAGATGCAAAAAGCGAACGCAACCGCGCAGGCGGCTGTGTTGCCGACGATTCTGTGCTCCGCAGTTATTGGCGTCGCACGTTCCGCCGCACGTTTCCCGACAAGGGCTACGTGTTCGTCGGTGCCGGTGCGGGAAAATACTCGTGATGCAAGCCGCCCAAGACCGATCTGGCATAGACGAGCGCACCGGGCGCGAGTCGATGGCGGACTCTGACTTCGGGACCGCCACCAGTTCCCGCGGTGGGTCAGGCACCCCGGGACCCAACATGCTGTGCGGGCGACCTCGATTGTAATGAGCCACCCACTCCTTCAAGATTAATCGAAGGTGCGCCTCCGACAGCGGTACCACCCAGTCCAAACACTCGCGCCGAATCGTTCCGATCACCCGTTCGCAAATCGCATTCGCCTTCGGGCTGCGCGGTGGCGATTTCAGCACGCTCAAGCCCAGCGAACCGATCGAATCATCCAATTGTCTCGCGAATATGCTGTCCCGGTCGTGGAGCAGATAACGGTAAGCGTGGTCGAACCCAATGACCTCCCGCAACTGTTGCAAGGTCCATGCGGCCACTCGGGTGCGCCGTGACATCCACGCGCGCCAAGCGTCGGCTACCGTGCTCGATGACCACGAAAACGTAGAGCAGTCGGAACGTTGTGGTGACCGCAACGAAGAAGTCACACGCGACGATCGCTTTGGCATGGTTCTTCAGAAACGTCGACCAGCGCTGATCGCCCCGCGGCTGACCTTCTGGCTGTTTCGGCATGTACTTCCGGACCGTTCGAGGCGAGACCCGGATGCCCAGTTTCACCAACAACTCGTTGGCAATTCTCTCCTCACCCCATACCGGATTCTCCCGTGCCATCCTGCGGATCAGCGCACGCAACTCAATGGGAATCCTCGGCCGGCCCGGTCGGCACTTCCATCACCAGAATAGTCGCCATCCGGCGCGGTGCCATCGGATCATTGTCCTGGGCTGCACCACAACGAGCGCAGCCCGCCAAATAAAGAGCCTTGCCAGAACAGCCAAGCTGATTCGGGTTGCGGCGTCGATCCGCCGTGGATGGACACCGCGCTCATTGAACAGAGCCAACTGCCGTCGAAGAAATAGATTCTCCGCCTGGACCGACTGGGTAGGTCGAAACAGAAGAATTACAAACCACGCGGCATCTGCGAGGAGTTGGACAGAGATCTTGATCAGCGCGACCATGCGCCTATGATGCCACGAGCCGCAATTTGCCGATTACCATCTCGGGATCGAATAATTGCGGAGTACACGTGTTACGCCGGTAGCTTTCAACGGGCCAGAACGACATCAAGCGTACTAAAACAAGGAGCGAGTCGTTGGCACCACCTGATGACATTACTCCTTTTGCGCTTCTCCCGGGATTTGTTTGCTGCGGGGCTTCAGCGTCGTAAAAGCGACAACTGTTGCGTGGCCTTCGATCCACTCGTCAACGCGGGCCGGCGGATTTGGGGCTCGATCCGTCAGCGGAACCGGATTATCGCCAAAGTCGAAAACCGAGCAGCATCACCATGCGCTGCTGCGCGACGGAAAAGCAGATGCTGCTTCGGTTACTGCGGAGTGAAACGGAGGTGGCCTGCGAACCTCGCGAGACGAGCGGCAGGCGGTCGGCGCGCTTATCGCCGAGGTCGACGGCAAACGCGCCCTCGACAACGCGCCAGCGATGGCTGTGTTAGAACCGCGACTACGTAGGGCGCAGAGAGGCAAAACGAGCAATGGATGCCTCTCGGGCGGCGGCAAATGGAACTCGCTTTCCCTAACTGCCGTTTTCCAATAAAGCGCTAACCTAAATAGCGGAGGGCTGGGCGCCGTCAGCGCCCCGAACGGCGCTCCGCCAGCCAAAATGATTTCTCTTTTTCAAAGTCGGCCTGCGCTTCGGACAGCGCGCGATCTCGAGGGCCCAACGCTTTTTTCCAATAGATGGCTTTTGTCAGCTGACCATTGGCGGAAGTTACATAGAAGCCCGTCGCGTCGTCACGAACTGTCGCCATAATGATCGTCGATTGCTGTATATGAAGATAGCGCGTCGACGTCTCACCTATCACCTTGCGGGTTCTAAGCGAGCACCGCTCGGTGCCCGTATTCAACCCGAGCTCTTTGCACACATGCTCCGGCATGCCTGACATTAGAGTCGCTGTTTCCGCCCAACTTACAACTTCGGAAAGTGGTTGTGACGCCGAAGCACATTCGCTCGCGGTCACGACCGAAAAGGCAACGAGAAGCACTGTGAGGCGGCAGTTATTGATCTGCATGGTGCGTTCCCCCACGCGCGCTGACGCGCACTGTGTCTGGCAGGCGAATAGTGCGCCTTTCTGTAGTCGATAGTACGATTGGGAAGACATATAGCCTCGCGCTAGCAAGCACTCAAAAGTTGATGACCCTGGCGGCCCAGCAACCGGCACCGAAGCCATTGTTTTCGCTCGACTAGCGCCGGCTCCACCCGCCGCATCCTCTGCAGGACTGAGGGGAGGTAGCGCGCCCGTCTATCTGCTGCGGGTAGCCGCTCTACAACCACCGGTACGGTGAGACAATAGCCCGGGATTTGGCGGCGCGCGCTCGCCAGCGGTCACGGTGCAAATGACAACAGTAGCAGCGTCGGTGAGGCAGCCGACTTCACGTGGCTCAACATGCGTGGCTACAGACGCCGGCGTTAGCTTCAGTCGGTATTGACAGCCGCGGCCTACCCTAGTCGCATTCACCACACTAGGTCCTGCCGTTCTGTAATGACATCGGGCTGCGAACAGTGCACGCACCTGAGCTGACGACCACGGCCCTTGGAGCCGCGGTGTCTGTCATCGCATCTAGTGGACCAGGTTGGACCACCGCGAAGCAGCACCGTCGCCGAGACGCGCTAAGTGGTTGATCTTTTTGGAGGCAGGGAGCGGAATCGAACCGCTGTGGGCGGCTTTGCAGGCCGTCGACGTCTAAATGAAATCAATATCTTACGATACCCAACCACCCGCCTGACCACTTTTCCGATGTCTGGATACGGACCGGGCCACCATACATCGCAAAGTCAGTGCGTGGCAACGTCGCCGCAATGCCCAACGACACGGCATCGATTGGTCGTTCACTCGACAAGATGCTGATCGAAAGCTGCGCTGGCACTATGTTGCGTAATTAATCTGTTTAAGTACTAGCGTCCTCTCAGTAACGCGACCGCCCGACCCGCAATCCGCGTACCCGGCCGCGCGCCGCCAGCCTGCGGGATCGCAAAATCAACTTCTAGTTGTACTGTGTCACGCGCGGCGGGCGCCCGATCCGCAGCACGGGCAACGTTGCAGACGACGCACGAGTTCGATGCTGACGAGGTAACGTAGCGTGGGGATCGAATCCGGCACGTGGCGTTGCGCTCGTCCGACTGCCG
>JBKJKJ010000233.1:0-4016 GCA_046597455.1 Burkholderiales bacterium | reverse complement strand
CCATCGCGCATCACCACGCGTAGCCGACACCTGCCCCGCCCCGCGGATCGGCGCCGCCGCGCATCTTGCCGCCGAGCGTCGAGATCAAATGCGCGCGCGACATCATGGGCTCGAAGCTGTGCGGGCTGTGCACGACCTTGTGGCCCATCGCGCGTAGTTGCGCGACGACCGCACCCT
Organism: Burkholderiales bacterium; assembly: GCA_046597455.1. GTDB lineage: Bacteria > Pseudomonadota > Gammaproteobacteria > Burkholderiales > SG8-41 > JAQGMV01. Next base: position 3,839 of record JBKJKJ010000233.1, on the reverse strand, counting down.
GAACCGTCGCTTCGACGTGGATGCCCTGGCCTTCGCAGTGGATGCGCGGGACGGTCACGGCTTCCACCGGCGACATGCCGAAGTCGATCACGTTCAGGATCGCCTGCAGCGTCGCGCTGATGATGACGCTGCCGCCCGGCGCCCCTGCGATCAGCACGGGCTTGCCGTCTTTCAGCAGCATGGTCGGCACCATGCCGGTGGTACGCGCCTTGCCGGGCGCCATCGAGTTCTTGCGGCCCGGGATCGGGTCGAAGAGCTTCATCGAGTTGTTGTAGTTGAAACCGAGTCCGGGCGTAACGACGCCGGACGCGGTGCCGAGGGTGTGCGTGAGCGTCACCGCATTGCCATCGCTGTCCATGGCGCAGAGGTGCGTGGTGCACGAGGGCGGCGCCTGCTTCTCGTCGCCGAGGAACTCTCCACGCTCGATCTTCTCCGCCCAGTACGCGGCGCGCTCCCTGGAGATCAGCATCGCCGTCGGCACGTCGGCGAAGCGCGGATCGCCCAGGTACTCGTTACGATCGACGTGCGCAGCCGCCATCGCGCGCGCGACGAGATCGAGGTGCCGCGCCGAGCTGTGATCGAGCTTAGCCAAATCGAAGTGCTCCAGGATCTGCAGCATTTGGATCAGCGTCGCGCCGCTGCCCGGCGGCGGATTGGAGCGCACGGTGTAGCCGCGATACGAGCCTTCGAGCGGCGCGGAGAACTCCGGCTCGAAACCGGCGATGTCCTCGCGCGTGACGTAGGCGCCGTTTGCTTCGAGGTCTGCTGCAATCTCGTCGCCGAGCGCGCCGTGGTGGAACTCGCGCCAGCCGCCGCGCGCGATGCGCTCGAGGGTGCGCGCGTAGTCGGGCAGGCGCATGACTTCGCCGACTTCGTAGAAGCGATCTTGCGGATGCAGATACACGCGCGCGCACTCGGCCGTCTTCGTGAGCCGGGTGTAGCCATCGGGGATTCCAGGCTGGCGATAGCGCGTCCAGACGCCAGCCAGGTGAGGCGTCACCACAATGCCTTCCTCGGCCTGCGCAATCGCGGGCGCCAGGAGCTCGGCCCAGGGCAGGCTGCAATGCTGCTCGTGGAACATGCCGAAGCCCACTGGGGTACCCGGCGTCATGATGGACGTGTCGCCGATCTCACTGCGATAGTCGTCGAACAGGCTGTAGCCCGAAATTTCCGTGCGGCCTTTCAGGTCGTGCTGCCACATGTCCGGCCGCACCTTCGATCCGGCGCGGTTGTAGAAGTCCACCAAGCCGCTGCGGCCGGGGGTTCGATCCGTCCTCGAGGGATTGGAGGTTACGGAGGGCAAACGTGGAAGGTTTGCCTCTGTTCGTGAAGCGCCGAGGCCCGAGCTCAGGCGAGCGGCGCTACCCTCGTCGGCGCGGTAGTAATGCAGCGTGCCCATGCCGCCGAGGCCGCACATGAAGGGATCGTTTACCATCTGCGAGAAAGCGGTGGCGACCGCGGCGTCGAAGGCGTTGCCGCCCTTCGCGAGGACAGCCGCACCGACATCCGCGGCACGGGGTTGAGGACAGACGACGACACCTTTCATGGGAGAATGACCCTCCGCCCGCGCCCGGAGCGCCGGCCGCTCAGCTGGAAGTAGAATTTTGGTTGTCGTGAAAACATTCGAGCGAGGTGTAATGATGCAACAAACCTTGAGGCCCGTCGCTATCGACGCCGTCCCCGCCGATCTGGCTTTGCATCGGGTGAGCACGCCCCAGGCATGGTACGGCCCGGCGCTCTCGCGCCGCCCCGAAGAATGGACGCACGTGTTTTCTCGCGACGAGTCGGCGGAACTGCTCGCGGCGATCGCTGCGGTGGAGGCGAGCGGTCTGGACGTCACTGACATCGGGCCTGAGGCGTTTCCGCTGCCGCGGCTGGAGAGCCTGCTGCGCCGTGTCCGCAAGGACCTGCTGCAAGGTCAGGGCTTCACCCTGCTGCGCGGCTTTCCCTCGGACGGGCTCTCCCCGCGCCAGCGCGCCATCGGCTATTTCGGCATTGGCGCGCACCTGGGAAGGGCGGTATCCCAGAATGCCGCCGGGCACGCGCTGGGGCACGTCACCGACCTGGGATTCGACTACAACCAGCCCACGGCCCGTGGATACCAGACCAACGTCCGCCTGCCCTACCACACCGACGGCGCCGATCTCGTCGGACTTCTCTGTGTGCGTACGGCGCAGTCCGGCGGCCTGAGCAGCCTGGTGAGCTCGGTGACCGTTTACAACGAGATGCTCGAGCGGCGCCCGGACCTGGTGCGCGTGTTGATGGGAACGACCCATCGGGACCGCCGGGGCGAAATTCCGCCCGGCAAGGGGCCTTGGTACGAGCTGCCGGTCTTCAACTCGCACCAAGGCCTCATGATTACGTCCTACGTGCGCAGCGCCATTCGCAAGGCGCAGCGGTTCGAAGAGGTGCCTCGCGTGTCTGCGGAGCTCACCGAGGCGATGGACTTTCTCGATGCGCTGGCGCAAAGCCCGGATCTTCACTTGGATATGGAGCTTGCAGTCGGGGACATTCAATTCGTCTGCAACCATTACATCCTGCATTCACGGACGAACTACGAGGATCATCCCCAACCGGAGGCAAGGCGCCACCTGCTGCGCCTGTGGCTGTCGTGCGACGATGGGCCCGCGCTGCCCCGTGTGTTCGACAACTACACCGGGCTCGATGCGCGTGGTCGTCCGATGGGCCTGCATCTCGATGGCGTCCGGCTGAATGCGCCGCTCATCCCCGAAGACGGAGGCCCCGGAGCGTCCGAGCAACGTGCGGCGGCGCGGTGAGCATGCTGTGCACGGGGCGGGAGGCAGACGGCGACGCCTTTCATGGGATGGGCATCCGCGTGGTCAAGTAGCGCACACGCGCGAAGCTGGCACGATACGCCGCGCGTCGGGACCGGTGCTGCCCTGCCTCAATGACTCCGCTTGCCCTTCCCGTTCGAGTTTTTCTTCCTGCCCACACCGAGATCCTCGAGCACGTGCTGCGCTGCGACGTGAAACCGCGCCGCATTGCCATACGACCGCGCCATCAGCATTGCCCCCTCGAGCGCTCCGAGAATGAGTTCCGCCCGCTCGCCAGGCGGTCCCGAAAAAACCAGCGACCCGGTCTTCTGACCCTCTTCGAGTACCGCGCTCAGCCAGCGCTGGTTGAGATGGAAGAACTCCACGAGCCCCTTCTGCATCGGCGCGGGCAGCGTCGAATACTCCGCGGCAAGCATCCCGCACAGACACATCCGGTCATTGCGCATGACCGCATCGTAGAGCTGGACATATCGTCGCAGCTTTTCAGGGGGAGTGGCGGGCCCTTGGTCGATTGCATCGAGCGCCGCGCCGAAGCTCTCCTTGTAGCGAACGATCAGCGCGTGCCCCAGCGCCGCCTTCGAGGCAAAGTGGTAGTGCAGGCTTGCCTTTGTGACGCCCAGCTTCTCGGCGATATCGGCGTAGCTGAACCCGTTGTATCCCCGGGTCTGGGCAAGCTCTTCGGCAACATCGAGGATCGCCCTCGCGGCCTCCGACACGGGGGTCTGGCGGGCGGGCCCCGCCCTCTCTCCGGATATGGTTGACATTCCTGTTGAGTTTAACCTACTAGTAAGTAAAAATACGACAAGCGCCGTGGTCGGGCCGTCTCGACGGCACGGTCCCCGACCGGGTCATGGCGCGGCGCCGATGCCGTCAACACAGGAGAAATCCCATGCACAGCCACGATCAGAATACCGAGCACAAATCGTTTGGCAGTCCGGAGGAAGTTCGTAATTTTCCGAAAGGTAGGGCGGAGATCCTCAAGGTCGGCGGCGCCGAGGTTGGTCGTCTGACCTTCGAACCGGGCTGGCGCTGGTCCAACGACAT
>JBKJKJ010000231.1:0-20422 GCA_046597455.1 Burkholderiales bacterium | reverse complement strand
AGTCATCCAGTTCGGCGAAGAGAACGATGCGATCGGCGAAAAAGTGCACCGGCTCGCACTCGCGCTGCTCGCCGCGCGCGACCTGGCTACGGTAATCGGCGCCGTGCACTACAACCTGGGCGAGGATTTCGCCGTCCCGCACGTGGGTTTGAGGGCATGGAAGCTCAACGGTCCGGTCGACGCACCCGAGCTCAACCCTGCAGGCGATGTGACGCGCGAATTTGCAAAAAGCCTCACCGGTCCGCATTGCGTGGCCCATCCCGCTGAAGGGACATCGGCAGAGCTTTTTGGCGACGCCGCGCCGCTACTCAAATCGTTTGCGTATATCCCGCTGCGCAGTGACGAGACTTTCGGCCTCCTCGCCCTGGCGAGCGAGGACGCAGAACGCTTTTACCCTGAAATGGGAACGGTGTATCTGAAGCGCATCGGGGACATGGTGGGCACTGCGCTCCTGCGCAACTTGCCGGCCGACTGACCCATCCGCAGGCGTCTGGCCGGCAGCAAGGGATACGCGGTGACGAGTGACGAATAAAAACACCAGAGACCGTGAGGCTGAGCGCGCTCAGGCGGTGTCACCGTCGCGTCCCCTGGTCGACCAATACCTCGCCTATCTGGCGTCTGAGCGGCGGCTCAGTCCTCACACGCTGAAAAGCTATAGGCGGGACCTCGACGCGCTGCTGGCGCGCGCAGGCGAAACCGCGCTCGCGAAACTGCAGGTGCACGACATCCGCCGCTTTGTCGCGCAATTGCACGGCAAAGGGTTGGACCCGCGCTCGGTCGCCCGCGCGCTGTCGGCGTGGCGCGGGTTTTTCGGCTATCTCGCCCGGGATCACCAGCATGGCGACAATCCGTGCGTGGGCATCCGGGCGCCCAAAGCCGCCAAGCGCCTTCCGCAGGCGTTGTCACCGGACGATGCGCACCGCCTGCTCGATATTGCAGCCGACGGCGCGCTCGCGGTGCGCGACAAGGCGATGTTCGAGCTTTTCTATTCTTCGGGGCTGCGCCTGTCCGAGCTCACGGGTCTTGCGTCGGCCGACGTGAATTTTTCGGAAGGCACGGTGCGAGTCACGGGCAAAGGGTCCAAGACGCGTATCGTGCCGGTGGGGCGGCACGCGCTGGATGCGCTGACCGGGTGGCTCGGCCATCGTGCGCAGATGGGCCCTTTTCAGGTCGATGCCTTGTTCGTGAGCCGCCACGGGCAGCGGCTCAGCGCGCGTTCGGTGCAGCAGCGCCTCAAGACGCTGGCGTTGCGGCAGGGGGTGTCGACCAAAGTCCACCCGCACGTGCTGCGCCACTCGTTCGCGTCCCACGTGCTGCAGTCGAGCAGCGACCTGCGTGCGGTACAGGAAATGCTGGGTCATGCGAGCATCTCGTCGACTCAAATCTATACTCATCTCGACTTCCAGCATCTTGCGAAGGTTTACGACGCCGCGCACCCGCGCGCGAAAAAGAAAACGTCTTAACGTCTCTCATCGTGCCACGAACCGGTGATACGAAAGTGCGCGTGGACGCCGCAATCCAGGGAACAACGTTGCACAAGCTCATCCTCAAGCCCGGCCGCGAGAAGTCGCTGAAACGCCGGCACCCGTGGATTTTCTCCGGCGCGGTCGCTTCAGTGACAGGCAAGCCGCAGGCGGGGGAAACGATAGAAATTCGCTCGAGCGAAGGCGAGCTGCTCGCGACCGCCGCCTACAGCCCCCATTCGCAGATTCGCGCGCGAGCGTGGGCGTGGGATGACCAGGAGATCGACGCGGGCTTCTTCACCCGGCGTGTCGACGAGGCGGCATGGGCGCGCTCGACCCTCGGAATCGATCGCGTGAGCACGGGCATGCGTGTATTGCACGGCGAAGCGGACGGCCTGCCGGGTGTGATCGCGGACCGCTATGGCGAGACCGTCGTCGTGCAGCTCCTGAGCACCGGCGCGGATCGTTGGCGCGACGCCATCGCGGATGCCTTGTGCGGTCTTCCCGGCGTTGCGCGAGTGTGGGAGCGCTCCGACGCGGACGCGCGTGAGCTGGAAGGCCTCGAACCGCGAAGCGGGTTGTTGAGGGGCAAGCCGTTGCCCGGCGCCCCCATCATCGAGGAGCACGGTCTTAAGTTCAAAGTCGAGGTCGATGCCGGGCACAAGACCGGTTTCTATCTCGACCAGCGCGACAATCGCCTGCTCCTGCGCAACATCGCAGCCGGGAAAGACGTTCTGGATTGCTTTTCGTACACCGGCGGCTTCGCGCTCAACGCATTGCGCGGGCGCGCAAAGTCGGTCATGGCAATCGACAGCTCGGGGCTCGCCCTCGACATGGCGCGCGTGAATGCAAAGCTCAACGCGCTGCCTGAGGCGGACTGGTTCGAAGGCGACGTGTTCCAGACTTTACGGCGCCTGCGCGATCAGGGAAGAAACTTCGATATCATCGTCCTCGACCCCCCGAAGTTCGCGCCCACGGCCGCACACGCTGAAAAAGCCGCGCGGGCGTACAAGGATATCAACCTGTTCGCGCTCAAGATGCTGCGCCCCGGCGGCCATCTGATGACCTACTCGTGCTCCGGCGGCATTTCGCCCGATCTCTTCCAGAAGATCGTCGCCGGCGCGGCACTCGATGCGCGGGTCGACGCGCGCATCGAAGCGTGGCTCCACGGCTCGCCCGATCACCCCGTGGCGCTGAACTTCCCCGAAAGCGAGTACCTCAAAGGTCTGCTGTGCCGGGTTGCGGCCTGAGGCGTAACATTGACCCGTCGGATGTCGTGCCACGCCCTGCGGGGCGATGCTGTTTTGACAGGAGTGCCACAGTGATCACTGCGCAGATTCCCTACACGGTCGACACGGGTGAGAAGCTCGTGAACGAAACCTTCGGCCCGAACAACATCCGGCGCCGCACCGAAGGCGCCTCGGAGCGGCGGCCGATGGCGGTCGAGGACGGCCGGGTGCTTGCGGGCGAGCTTGCGCTCGAGAAGAACGGCTTCGTCCTGGTCGATCATCCGACTCGGGTCGAGAGCTTCTTCGACGAGCAGCAGCTGAAATCGGTGTACTACCCGGAAGTCGAGCAGCTCATCAAGCAGGTTGCGGGCGCATCGCGGGTGGCGATTTTCGACCACACGCTGCGCTCCGGCGACGAAGGGGAGCGCGAGGAAAAGCTCGTGCGCGAGCCGGTGCTCTCCGCCCACAACGATTACACCGAGTGGTCCGGGCCGCAGCGCGTACGCGAGTTGATGGGCGACGAAGCCGAACGTCTGCTCGAGCGCCGCTTTGCGATCATCCAGGTGTGGCGTGCGATCAACCAGCCTATCGAATCGAATCCGCTCGCGCTGGCTGACGCGCGCAGCGTCGCGCAAGAAGATTTTCTGATCTCCGAGCGCCGCTATCCGCATCGCGTCGGGCAAACCTACCGGCTCAAGTACAACCCGCGTCACCGCTGGTTCTATTTCCCCCGCATGCGGCGCGACGAAGCGATCGTCTTCAAGGTTTTCGATTCCGAAAGCGACGGCCGCGCGCGCTACACGCCGCACACGGCGTTCGAGGATCCCACGACGCCGCCCGGGGCCCCGCCGCGGCAGAGCATAGAGGCGCGGGCTTTCGCATTCTTCTGAGCGTCGCCGGCGCCCGGGTCTGCCTCGTGACATCGGCGCTACGAGGTTGCAGACCCCGTCGCTTCAGCGATCCGGCGGCGGGACGGGATCGAGGCCGCCCGAGTGCCACGGATGGCATTTGAGAATGCGCTTTAACGCGAGCCACGTGCCACGCAGCGCGCCATGGCGTTCGATCGCCTCGCTCGCATACTCCGAGCACGTCGGATAGAAACGGCAACTCGGGCCGAGCAGCGGGCTCAGGAAGTACCGATAGCCGGCAATCAATCCCCGCAGAATGCGCTTCATGGTGGGTGCGCCCGTCGTTACGATCCGGTGACCATCCGGTGGCCGTTCGTCGAGGCGATTCCTGCCCCGGGCCCGGAGTATACAATTGCGTCCGCCTCCCGGCTGCGGTATCGCGCACATGAATCAGACCCGCCCACTCATTCCCGTCACGATCCTCACCGGCTTTTTGGGCAGCGGTAAGACGACGCTCCTCAATCACATCCTGAAAGCGCAGCACGGGCATCGGATCGCCGTCATCGAGAACGAGTTCGGTGAAGCGGGCATCGACAACGAGATCTTGGTGCGGGAGCGCGACGAGCAAATCGTCCAGATGAACAACGGCTGCATCTGCTGCACGGTGCGCGGCGACCTCACGCGCATCCTGGGCGAGCTCGCGCAAAAGCGCAAAAGCGGTGAGCTCGATTTCGATCGCATCGTGATCGAGACCACGGGGCTCGCGGACCCCGCGCCGGTGGCGCAGACCTTTTTCGTGGAAGACGATGTCGTGCGCGATTACCGCCTCGATGGCATCGTGACCCTCGTGGATGCAAAGCATGGCGCGCGTGCGCTCGAACAGAATCTGCAGGCGCAGAAGCAGGTGGGATTTGCGGATCGTATATTCCTGACCAAGACCGATCTCGTGACGTGCGAGCACGCCGCGGCCTTCTCGCAACGGTTGCAGCGCATGAACGCGCGCGCACCGGTGAAAACCGTGCGCCACGGGCACGCCGATGTGGACGACGTGCTCGATCTGGGTGGGTTCGATCTCGATTGCGCGCTGGTCGTGGATCCAGGTTTTCTCGAGGATGCCGGGCATCATCACCATGACGATGAGATCGGGTCCTTCGTCTTTCGTGCAGCCGGAGCGCTCGATCTGCGCAAGCTCGAAAACCTGCTCGGCCTGCTGATCGAGCGCTACGGCGACGACATGCTGCGCTACAAAGGTGTGCTCAACGTCGAGGGGCGGGACGAGCGCATCGTTATCCAGGGCGTGCACAAGCTGGTGGGATCGGAACCCGCAGCGCGGTGGGCCGTGACGGATGCCCGCGAGAGCGTCATCGTTTTCATTGGCCGCAGCCTTCCCCGCGCGCTTTTCCTCAAAGGTCTCTCGCTTTGCGCGGCCGGACTTGGAGAAGATCCGGTCGAGGTGTTGCGGGAGCGAAGTGAGGCCGTATCTGCGGAGGACGCCGTTGTTCCGCCTGCGTGACGTCCGACATGCCTATAACGGCGTGGACGCGCTGCAGATACGCGACTGGCTCGCAGAGCAGGGCGAGCACTGGCTCGTGCTGGGCCCGTCCGGAAGCGGGAAGACGACGCTCCTGCACATACTCGCCGGTTTCATGAACCCGAGTTACGGCGAAGTCATCGTCGCCGGTCATCCGCTGGGCAAGCTCAAGACCGCGCCGCTCGGCCGCTTTCGCGCACGGCACATCGGCATCGTTTTCCAGCGGCTGCATCTCGTCGACAGCCTGACCGTCGCGGACAACCTGCTGCTCGCGCAATACCTGTCGGGTCTCGGGCAAAGTCGTGACCGGGTGGACGAGGTGCTCGTCGATCTGGGTCTTTCGAAAAAAGCCGCATCCTACCCGCACGAGCTCTCGTTCGGCCAGGCGCAGCGCGTCGCCGTTGCTCGCGCCGTGGTCAACCGCCCGACGCTGCTGCTGGCCGACGAACCGACTTCCAACCTGGACGACGCGAACTGCATGCGCACGCTGGACCTTCTGGAGGAGCAGGCTCGCGCGTGCAAGGCGACGCTGGTCATCGCGACTCACGACCAGCGCATCAAGCCGCGCTTCAGCGATCAGTACCTGCTCGCGCCCAGAGCATGAACCTGGCGAGCATCAGTGTTTCGTACCTGCGCGCGAGAAAATCGAGGGCCGTGCTCAACGTGGTTCTGCTGGCTTTCGCCGTGGCCGCGATCACGATGCTGGTGCTGACATCCGAGCAGCTGGAGGAACGCCTGTATATCGATTCGCGCGGCATCGACCTCGTGGCGGGTGCGAAAGGCAGCCCGCTGCAGCTCATTCTCTCGAGCGTGTATCAGATCGATCAGCCGGTCGCCGGGATCGCGTGGGGCGATGCGCAGGCGATCATGGCCCGGTCCGAGGTGAGGAAAGCGATTCCGATTGGGGTGCCTGACGACTACCTCGGAGTGCGTGTGGTTGGAACGACCGCGGATTACCTGACCCATTACCGGGCCCGATTGCGCACGGGGCAATTCTGGCGGTCTCCGTTCGAGGCGGTGGTGGGATCGGAGGCCGCGGCCCGCGCCGGGTTGCGGGTCGGCTCCACGTTCAGCACGCGGCACGGCGGGGGACCGGCGGCGATGGCCGTGCACCCCGAGCCCTATCGGGTTGTCGGTGTGCTATGGCCGACGGGCACGGTTCTCGACCGCATCATCGCGACCGATATCGAGAGTGTCTGGTCACAGCACGCGGACACGGGGGAGAGCGAAGACGGATTGATCAGGGAGCCGCCGGTGGACGGCGGCAGGGCAATCAGCGCGCTCCTGATTCAAGCCGCATCGCCCGAAGCGGGCGTCGCGCTTACGCGTGAGATCAATTCATCGCACCGGTTGCAGGCGGTCTCGCCCGGCGTCGAGACCGCGGGGCTGTTCGGCGTGCTCGTCGTGGGCGTGCAGCTCCTGCGCAGCTTCGCCGTGGTGCTCGTGATTGCTGCCGGGCTCTCGGTGTTCATCGCGCTGTATGGCGCACTCAGCGAGCGCCGCTACGATCTCGCGATCATGCGCGCACTCGGCGCAAGCCCGCGCCGGCTCATGGCGCTGTTGCTGTTCGAGGGCGTCCTCCTGGCCGCCATGGGAACGGCATCGGGCGTGCTGCTCGGCCATATCCTGACTTCCGTGCTGGGTTTTGCATTTCGCTTCGAGCAGGTGGGGGTCACCGGCTGGATGTGGAGCATCCATGAGCTTTGGGTCGTGGGCGGCGCCCTGGCGGTGGGAATGCTCGCGGCACTGCTCCCCGCGTGGCGGGCACATGAGCTCGACGTGACCCAGGTTCTGGCGCGGGGCTGAACAACTCTTGAGCACTGCCGGCGTGGACAAGCTTCACTGGCGGCGCTAACGTATCGGTAGTCGGACTGCCTTGCCATGAGATTCCCCACTTCGAGATCGTCAGATGGTTACAAGCGAGCGCTGCTGCAGCTCGCTTGCGCGCTGCTGCTCTTCGCGCAGCACGCCGGTCTCGCCCATGCGGTGTGGCACGCGGCGCACCAGGTGCCCGCGAAGCACGAGCGTGCCGACGAGCAACAGCGGGATCGGCCCGTTTCGCGCGAGGCGTCGAAGCTGTGCGTGCTCGATGCGGTTTTCGGACAAGTGCTCGGCGGCGGCGCGCCCGGCGCTCATGACTTCGCGGTTGAAAAAACCGCGTCTCAAACCCCGGCGCATGCTCACGATGCGTTCGCCACACTCCAGATTCTCACACCGCGTTCGCGCGGCCCGCCGGCTCTCCTCTGACATAGGGGCCGCGACCCGCAGGTCGCGGCATTCGACATGTTGAGGGGAGAGAGCCATGGTCAAAGCACCATCTGCTGCTTCAGCGATCGCCGTCCCGGCATTGCTGAGCGCATTTGCAGTCCCGGTGCCTGCGTTCGCGCAGGACGCCGCACAGTCGTCGGAGCTCGCGCGCGTGCGCGACGAAATGAAGCAGCTACAACGCGCCTACGAAGAGCGCATGCAGGCGCTCGAGAAGCGTCTGACGCAAGCCGAAGGGCGCGCCGGCGAAGCTGAGAAACGCGCGGAGAAAAGCGCGACACAGGTCGAAGCTGCCGTGGTGGCCGCAAAAGCCCCGACGTCGGCGAGCGCATTCAATCCGGGTGTTTCGCTCATCCTGCAGGGCACCTACGCGCGCACCTCGCAGGACCCGAACAACTTTGCGATCACGGGATTCGTGCCTTCGGGCGGTGAAGTCGGGCCGCCCCGGCGCAGTTTCGGCGTGGGCGAAAGCGAGCTGGTGATTACCGCCAACATCGATCCGTACTTCCGCGGCGCGCTCATCGGCGCACTCACCCCGGGAAACACGATCGAAGTCGAAGAAGCCTATTTCCAGACGCTCGCGCTGCCGGGCGGATTGACGCTCAAAGGCGGGCGATTCCTGTCCGGCGTCGGCTACCAGAACGAGATCCATCAGCATGCCTGGGATTTCCAGGACACGTCATTGCCGCACAAGGCATTCCTCGGGGGGCGCTACCGCCAGGACGGTTTGCAGCTGCGCTGGGTGGCCCCCACGCCGGTTTTTCTCGAGCTGGGCGGGGAGCTCGCGAGCGGTGAGGCTTTTCCCGGTTCGGACCGGAACAAGAACGGTGCGGGCTCTGCAGCGCTTTTCGCTCACCTCGGCGGTGACATCGGCGAAAGTTACGCATGGCGCGCCGGGGTGTCGTATCTGAGGGCCGGCGCGCGCAACCGGACCTACGACGACGTGAATGCGTCGGCCGCGACGGTGACCAATGGGTTCACCGGCACATCTCGACTGTGGATCGTCGATGGCGTCGTGAAATGGTCGCCGAACGGTAACTCGACCTATACCAACTTCAAGCTTCAGGGTGAATACTTCCGCGTGCGCCAGAACGGTGATCTCACCTACGACACCGCAGGCGCCGCGTTGACCGATTATTTCCGGACCGCGCAGTCCGGATGGTATGCCCAGGGCGTCTATCAGTTCATGCCGCGATGGCGGGTCGGTTATCGCTACGACGCGCTGCGCCGCAGCTCGGTCGATATCGGGGTGGTGAACAACGGCATCGGACCGGTGCTGGCGGACTTTCCCCTGCTCGCGCCCCACAATCCCACGCGCAACACAGCCATGCTCGAGTTCAATCCCAGCGAATTCAGCCGGCTGCGGCTGCAACTCGCTTCTGACAAATCGCGCCTCGGCGTCACCGACAATCAGATCCTTCTTCAATACATCCACAGCCTGGGGCCGCATGGTGCGCACCGCTTCTGATGCAGCATCCCGCCAGAAGCATTACCGATTACAAGCAGCGGGGGAACCCAAGTTTCCCTCCTGTTACCGCCCTTCCCTCGGTTCGAAGGGCAGCGCCATGGAGAGAAGTCATGAAACATCGAATCGACGCTGTACGCGCAGTCGTGCTGCTCGCGTTCTTCGCGTCGAGCACGGCGTCTGCCGCGCTGAACATATTCGCGTGCGAGCCCGAGTGGGGTGCGCTCGCGAAGGAGCTCGCCGGGGACAAAGGCAGCGTCTATGTCGCGACGACGGCGCTGCAGGACCCGCATCGCATCGAGGCACGTCCCAGCCTCATCGCGCGTGCCCGCAGCGCCGACCTGCTGGTGTGCACGGGCGCGGATCTGGAAATCGGTTGGCTGCCGCTCGTGCAGTCGCAGTCCGGGAATTCGCGCATCCAGCCCGGAACGCCCGGCAATTTCGAAGCGGCGAGGCAGCTCGTTCTGCTCGACGTGCCGCAGCGCCTCGACCGCTCGATGGGTGACATCCATGCAGCCGGTAATCCGCATGTACACCTCGACCCGCGCAATATCGCGAAAATCGCGACTGCGCTGGCCAATCGCATGGGTGAGATCGATCGCGCGGAAGCCGCGCATTACCAGCGCCGCCTCAGTGATTTCCTCGCCCGCTGGTCGCAGGCGAGCGCGCGCTGGGAAAAAGAAGGCGCGCCGTTGAGGGGCATCAGCGTCGTCGTCTACCACCGCGATCTGACTTACCTGCTCAGCTGGCTCGGCATGCGCGAGGCTGCGGCCCTCGAGCCCAAGCCGGGGATTCCGCCATCCACCGCTCACCTGTCCGAGCTGGTCGCGCGCCTCGCAAAAGATCCGGCCAAAGCGGTGATGCGCTCCGCCTACAACGATCCGCGGCCTGCGGAATGGCTTTCCGCCCGCACCAAGATGCCGATCATCCAGTTGCCGTTCACCGTCGGCGGCACCGAGAAGGCGAAGGATCTCTTCGGTCTTTTCGACGACACGCTCGACCGCCTGCTGGTTCTCACCAGATGAATCCCGCCGCGCTCGACTGGACCATACTCTGGCCCGCGTGCATCGCGGGGCTGCTGATCACGTCGACCCACGTACCGCTCGGCGCTCAGGTTCTCAAGCGCGGAATCGTATTCATCGATCTCGCCATCGCGCAGATTGCCGGACTCGGTGTCGTGTTCGCGGATTGGGCGGGGCTCGAGCCTCAGGGGTGGGCGGTGCAGGCGTGTGCGCTCGCTGCCGCGCTCGCGGGCGCGCTCCTGCTGACGTGGACAGACAAGCGGTGGCCTGAGGTGCAGGAAGCCATGATCGGCGTGACTTTCGTGCTCGCCGCGTGCGCAGCGTTGCTGTTACTCGCGAGCAATCCGCATGGGGGCGAGCATCTGAAGGAATTGCTCGTCGGTCAGATCCTGTGGGTGACGCCGGCGCGACTTCCGATCGTCGCGCTCGTGTACGCGGTTTTGCTGGCGGTTCTGGCGATTCGCCGCTCGCCAGGCGGAAGCGTGGGTTTCTATCTTATTTTTGCCGTGGCGGTGACGATTTCGGTCCAGCTGGTCGGACTTTATCTGGTGTTCACGACCCTCATCGTCCCGGCGCTCGCCACGCGCAGAATAGGGCGATACCGCATGGCTGCCGCGTATGCGGTGAGCGCTTCCGGCTACGTGCTCGGCCTGGTCGTTTCGGCTTTTACCGACCTTCCCACGGGGCCTGCGATCGTATGGGTGATGGTGGCCCTTGCGATCCCCGTATTCGCCATGAGCCCGCGCGTCGGGATCGCGGCCGCGCGTGTCCCCGGCTGAGGCGGTCGGGGGCCGGGCGTATAATTCACTTGAGTCCCGGCGGTTTGGCCCCATCTCCTTCAGGCGGTCCCGGCCTCCGCCTGTGCGTGTCCCTGCCGCCCCCAGTGTATAAACCGTCAGTCTTACCCTTCCCCATTCATGAGCAACGAAACGTTCCACGGCACGACCATACTTTCAGTTCGGCGCGGCAAGCAGGTCGCACTGGGCGGTGACGGCCAGGTCACGCTCGGCAATATCGTCGTCAAGGCCAGCGCGCGCAAAGTGCGGCGGCTGTTCCAGGATCGCATCGTCGCCGGTTTCGCAGGCGGTACGGCCGACGCTTTCACGCTGTTCGAGCGCTTCGAAGCAAAGCTCGAGAAACACCAGGGCAATCTCACCCGCTCCGCCGTCGAGCTGGCGAAGGACTGGCGCACCGATCGCATGTTGCGCCGCCTGGAAGCCATGCTGGCGGTCGCGGATGCCGAGACTTCGCTCATCATCACCGGCAATGGCGACGTGCTCGAGCCGGAGCTCGGGCTGATCGCGATCGGGAGCGGCGGCCCTTACGCGCAGGCGGCGGCGCGTGCATTGCTGGATCACACCGATATGCCGCCGGCCGAGATCGTCAAGAAAGCGCTCACGATTGCCGGCGACCTGTGCATCTATACGAATCAGCAGCACACCATCGAGACCCTGTGAAGCGTGAGGCGCCCGGCGTGAGGTGTAAAGCACAACGCCGTACTCCCTCACGTCTCACGCTTAACGCCTCACCCACTTGAAATGACGCCCCAGGAAATCGTACACGAGCTCGACAAGCACATCATCGGCCAGGGCGACGCCAAGCGCGCGGTCGCGGTCGCATTGCGCAATCGCTGGCGCCGGCAGCAGGTGACCGATCCGCTGCGCCAGGAAATCACCCCGAAGAACATCCTGATGATCGGCCCGACCGGCGTGGGCAAGACCGAGATCGCGCGCCGGCTCGCGCGCCTCGCCGATGCGCCTTTCGTGAAAATCGAAGCCACCAAATTCACCGAAGTCGGTTACGTGGGACGCGACGTCGATACGATCATTCGCGATCTCGTCGAAACGGCCATCAAGGATGCGCGCGAGCACGCCACACGCGAAGTGCGCCACCGCGCCGAAGACGCCGCCGAAGACCGCATCCTCGACGTGCTCCTCCCGCCGGCTCGCGATTACTCGGGCACGACGGCGAGCGAAACCGACACGCTCACGCGCCAGAAATTCCGCAAGAAGCTGCGCGAAGGCGATCTGGACGACAAGGAAATCGAAATCGAGGTGTCCGCCACTTCGCCGCAGATGGAGATTTTCGCGCCGCCGGGAATGGAAGACCTCACCTCCCAGATCCAGGGCATGTTCCAGAACCTGGGGCAGGGGCGCAAGCGCTCGCGCAAGATGAAAATCAAGGAGGCGATGAAGCTCGTCACCGACGAAGAAGCGGCGAAGCTCGTCAACGACGAAGACCTGAAAGCGAAGGCGCTCGCCAACGTCGAGCAGAACGGCATCGTGTTCCTGGACGAGATCGACAAGATCGCCGCCCGGCAGGAGTCTCACGGCGCGGACGTCTCGCGCCAGGGCGTGCAGCGCGACCTGCTGCCGCTCGTCGAAGGCACGACCGTTTCGACCAAGCACGGGATGATCAAGACCGACCATATCCTGTTCATCGCGAGCGGCGCGTTTCATCTCTCCAAACCGTCGGACCTGATACCCGAGCTGCAAGGGCGCTTTCCGATACGCGTCGAGCTCGCGAGCCTGTCCGTCGCCGATTTCGAGCAGATACTGACGAATACCGACGCGTGCCTCGTGCGGCAGTACGAAGCGCTACTCGCCACCGAGAACGTGACGCTCGATTTCAAGCCCGATTCGATACGCCGCCTCGCCGAGATCGCGTGGCAGGTGAACGAAAGGACTGAAAATATCGGCGCGCGCAGGCTCTATACGGTCATGGAGCGCCTGCTCGAGGACGTTTCGTTCAATGCAGCGAAACGCTCGGGCGAGACGATCGTGATCGATGCGGCGTTCGTCGATGAGCGGCTCAAGGATCTCGCGCAGAGCGAGGACCTCGCCCGTTACGTCCTGTAGGACGTAACGGGCCCGGTCCTCGCTCGCGAGCCGGTAAACGAACAGAGGGAAACCCAAGGTTTCCCTCCGTTACCTTCCATCCTTCGGATTTCGGCTAGGCGGCGGGAACGTTCTAGCGCGAGACCACGACAGGTTTGGTTCCGAGCGCCGTGGCGATACGGTCCGCCGCGAGCCTCGCCTCGCCGGTGCTCGCATAGGGACCCGCATGCACTCGATACATGCCGTCGCGCGGGTAGAGATGCAGGCGCTGCGCCACCCCATCGACTTGCACCTTCGCGCGAGCAAGATAGCTCTCGGCGTTCTCGCGTGAACCGAAAGCACCGAGCTGAAGATAGATGCCTGGCGTGTCGGGTGCCGCAGGCCTGGCGAGCGCGGCGATTGAAGGTCCCGCAGGCGCCTGGGGCGGTTGAACCTGCGGCTCGGGCAGCGGGGCGGCCACCGTAGCTGCCCCCGGATTGACATCGCGAGCGGCCTCGGCGATGGCCAGGATCGGATCGGCTTGCATCGCCAGCGGTGGCTCCGCGGAGGCGACCTGCGCCGTGGCCGCCGATGGCTTGGGCGCCGGTGAGGGCCGTATCGCGCGAGGTGCGACCGCCACTGCGGTGATCGTCGATGATGCATCAGGGATGATGCTTTCCACCTCGACCACCGCGCTGCCGCCTGCGAGCACGCCGACGCGGTGCGCCGCAGTGTATGAGAGATCGATCAGGCGGCTGTCGATGAACGGACCGCGATCGTTCACGCGCACGATGACCGATTTCCCGGTCGCCACGTTGGTCACGCGCACATAACTCGGTATCGGCAGCACGGGATGAGCTGCCGTCATCGAGTACATGTCGTAAATCTCGCCCGATGAAGTCTGCTTGCCGTGATACCGGCGGCCGTACCATGACGCGCTGCCGCGCGCCCGGTAGGGCGTGAGCTCGGTCATCGGCGTGTAAGCCTGGCCCATGACGACGTAGGGGCGCATTGCGCCGCGATGCAGCGGCTCGCGCTGGGGTACGGCGTCGGGGATACTGTCGATATCCGGCGGCGGCGAGTCGCCCGGTCCGTCGTCGAGGTAATAGCCGCCCCCGCGAGTGGCGCGAGGAGACGACGAAGGCGCTTTGGAAACGCGAGGCGCTCGCTCGGCGCGCTCAACCTGGACATCGCGCTTAGGGGGGGAGCTGCAGGCGCTCAGCGTCGCCGCTGCGAGCGCGGCGAGGACTGGCGGGAGAAAGCCTCCCTTCACGACTGAACCAGCTTCTTGTGCGTTTGCACGCTCATCAGAATGCCCAGTCCCAGGCAGATAGTCACCAGCGACGTGCCGCCGTAGCTGATGAGAGGCAGCGGGACGCCGACGACGGGCAGGATACCGCTGACCATGCCCATGTTGACGAACGCGTAGGTGAAAAAAGTCAGCGTGACGGCGCCGGCGAGCAGCCTCGAAAAAAGCGTCGGGGCATTAGCTGTGATCGCAGCGCCGCGCGCGATGAGCAGCAGGAACAACACGAGCAGCACGGCGTTCCCGATCAATCCGAATTCTTCGGAGTACACGGCGAAAATGAAATCCGTGGTGCGTTCCGGTATGAAGTCCAGGTGCGTCTGAGAGCCGCTCAGCCAGCCTTTGCCGGCGAGTCCGCCTGAACCGACTGCGATGGTGGACTGTATGGTGTGGTAGCCCGCGCCGAGGGGATCCTGCGCAGGATCGAGCAACGTCAGCACGCGCCGGCGCTGATAATCGTGCAGCACCGACCACACCAGCGGCAGGCTTGCCCCGCCCGCGACCACCAGCGCTGCGATCACGCGCCACGACAGGCCGGCGAGGAACAGCACATAGCAGCCGCTCGCAAATATCAGCATCGCGGTGCCCAGATCGGGCTGGCGCGCGATGAATGCGACCGGAACCAGCACGAGTGCTGCCCCGATCACGTAGTTCCTGAGCTTCAGCGTGGCCTCGTAGCGATCGAAATACCACGCCAGCATGAGCGGGACGGCGATCTTCATGATCTCGGAAGGCTGGATGCGCGTGACGCCGAGGTGCAGCCAGCGTCGCGCGCCATTGACCACTTCGCCGAAAAGCGCCACGCCCAGAAGCAGCAGCAGCCCGACGACATAGACCGGCACGGATAATCGCAGGAGATAGTGCGGGGGCAGATTAGCGAATATCCACATCACGCCGAGCGCGACGAGCATGTTCATGAGCTGTGAGCTCACTCGCACGAGGCTCGCATTCGAGGCGCTGTAAAGCACGATGAGGCCGGTGACCATGAGGAGCAGCGCCGCGCCCAGGAGCGGTGGATCGAGGTGCGCCGTGAAAAAGCGCGCGATTCGCCTAATAGCGGGGTGCATCGTCGTCGTCTTTAACCGGTTTCACGACGTCCTTGCCCGTGAGCCAGTAATCGAAAACCTGTCTCGCGATGGGCGCGGCCGCGCGTGCGCCGAAACCGGAGTTCTCCACGATCACGGCCAGCGCGATCGTCGGGCGCTCCGCCGGGGCGTATGCGATGAAGAGGGCGTGGTCCCTCAAACGCTCGGCGACACGGCTTTCGACGTATTTCTCGCCTTTGAGCCCATACACCTGTGCGGTGCCGGTTTTCCCGGCGCTGGTATACGCCGCACCGGCAAACGCCCGGGCGGACGTGCCTTCTTTATTCACTCCCGCCATCGCGTTCTTGATGATTGCGATGTGCTCGCGCTTCCAGTCGAGCGTGCGCAGCGGCTGGGGTTCGATCAGCGTGCGCTGCTTGGTGTGCACGTCCTCGACGTAGTTCACGATATGCGGGCGGTACATTACCCCGTCGTTGGCGAGGGTGGCGGTCGCAAGGGCGAGCTGGAGCGGGGTATAGGAGTTGTAGCCCTGCCCGATGCCGATGCTGATGGTCTCGCCGGCGTACCACTTCTGCTGCTCGGGTTTTTTGAAGCGTTTTCGCTTCCATGCCTGCGACGGCAACACGCCCTCCAGCTCGCCTGCGACGTCGATTCCTGTGCGGCTGCCCAGGCCGAGCGAGCCCATGAAGCGCGAAATGGCGTCGATCCCCAGATCGTTGGCGAGGACGTAGTAGTAGGTGTCGCACGACGCGACGATCGACTTGTACATGTCGACCATGCCATGACCGCCGACTTTGTCATCGCGGAACTGGTGGCCGCCGAAGTTGTAATAACCCGGATCGGAGATCGCCTGCTGCGGCGTGCGCTTGCCGTAGGTGAGCGCGGCCAGCGCCATGAAAGGCTTGAACGTCGAGCCCGGTGGATACGTGCCGGCGAGCGCGCGGTTGACCATCGGCTTGTCCGGGGAGGTGTTGAGCTCGTTCCAGTTCTCCTGGTCGATGCCGTCGACGAAGAGATTGGGGTCGAAGCCGGGTTTGCTCACGAAGGCGAGCACGCCGCCGCTCCCCGGTTCGATCGCAACGAGCGCCCCGCGGCGATCGCCGAACGCGTTGAACACCACTTCCTGCAGCTTTGCGTCGAGCTTCAGAACCAGATTGCTGCCCGAGATGGGTGAAGTCCGCGAAAGCGAGCGCACAGCCCGGCCGCCTGAATCGACCTCGACCTGTTCCACACCGGTCGTGCCGTGGAGCTGGTCTTCGTAGGTGTATTCGAGGCCGGTCTTGCCGATGTAGTCGGTGCCGCGGTAATTCGAGCTGCGCCCTTCGTTCTCGAGCTTGTCGAGATCTTTATGGTTGATGCGGCCGATGTGGCCGATCACGTGCGAGAACTGCTCACCCTGCGGATACTGGCGGAAGAGGCGGGCGCGCACATCCACGCCGGGGAAGCGATAACGGTTGGCCGCGAAGCGCGCGATTTCCTCGTCGGTGAGGCGCGTGCGTATCGGCAGGCTCTCGAAGCGTTTGCTTTCCTCGATCAGCTTCTTGAAGCGCCGCCGGTCTCGCGGCGTGATTTCGACCAGCGTGGCGATTTCCGAAATGGTGTTTTCGAGATCGTCGACTTTGCTCGGCGTGATCTCGAGCGTATACGCCGAATAATTGGTGGCGAGGACCACGCCGTTGCGGTCCACGATGATGCCGCGGTTCGGCACGATCGGCAGAATCGAGATGCGGTTGGCTTCGGCCAGGGTGTGGTAGTGGTCGTGCATCACCACCTGCAGATAGACGAAGCGGACGAAAAGCACCACGAACATCACCAGCACTAACGTCGACGCGATACCCACGCGCAGGCGAAACTGATGCAGCTCCTGCTGCGCGTCGCGCATCTCGACGCCGGGGTTTATCCTCAGGTCAGACATGATCCGGGTCTGCCTTCGGCCGCTGGGGCAGCTTCAGCAGCACCGAAATAAACGGCCACAACGCGCCGCCCACGAAGCTGCCGATGAAGTAGCGGGATCCGGGGAAGTCGGCGCCGGCGAGGCTGCGTATCGCGAGTACGATGACGTCGTTGAGCAGCAGCAGCGGTATGACGTGCACGATCTGCGGGGTGAGCGTGAACTGCCGAACGCGCCGGTGCAGCACGATGCCGGCATAAGCCAGGATGGAGTAAGCGAGCGCATGTTGTCCGAAGAGTGCGCCGTCCGCGACGTCCATCAGCAGGCCGAGGAGAAAAGCCGAGGTAAAGCCGATGAGTCTGGGCTGCGCGATACACCAGTATAGGACGACAAGGGCGACAAAATCCGGCCTGAGCCACATCGCCCATCCAGCCCAGGGGAAAATATTCAGCAGCGCCGCCACGACCAGCGTGAAGACGATGAACGCCGGCCTCACCGGGAGCAGGATCTCGTGGCGTCCGAGCACTTCCATCGTCAACCCTGCCCCGACCGGCTGCGAGCCGATCGCTGTGCGAACGTTTCCGAATTGATCATCCGGCGCCCCTGCGGCCTTTCTTGGGCGCCGCTTTCACCGGCTTTTCCGCTTCCACCGGGCGCTCCGGGCGGGCTTGCTGGGCGTGCACGACGAGCACCTGGGTGTGACTGCTGACGCCCGCAAGCGGTTTACAGGTGATACGGGCAAATAGAAAAGCGGCGTTACGCTCGACGTTGGAAACCTGTGCGACGGGCAGCCCGGGCGGATAAACCCCGTCGATGCCCGAAGTCACGAGCGGGTCCCCGGGCTCGAAATCGGCGTTGAGCGGAACGAACTTGAGCTCGAGGGCACCATCGTTGCCGGTGCCCGCCAGCACCGCCCGCAATCCGTTGCGCGTATTCAGCACCGGAACGAGGTGGCCTTTGTCGGTGATGAGGGTCACTTCGGCGAGCCACGGATACACCCGCGTGACCTGCCCGACGACGCCCACGCCGTCGATCACGGGTTGTCCGGCAAGCACATCGTTCTGCGAGCCCTGGTCGATGACCATCTTTCTGGAAAACGGATCCCGCGCCGCATAGAGCATCTCGGCCAGCGTCGTTTTTCCGCTCACCCGCGCGCGCGCTTCCATCAGCTTGCGCAGGTGCCCGTTTTCACTCTCGAGCGCGTTGAGCTGCTGCAGTTGCGAGGCGTGCAGCAGGTTTTCCTGCGCCAGGCGGATATTTTCGGTGCGCAGTGAGGTGTTGGTCACGAAGAAGTCGGACGCGCGCTGGAAAATGCTCGCCGGCGCCCCTGCGAGGCGCTGCAGGGGATAGATGACGACGGAAGCCACCTGGCGCAGCGTATCGAGGTACTTCAGGCGCGCATCGGCGACCAATAGCGCGAGGGACAGCGTGGAGAAGATGAGCAGTCGGGCGAGAGCGCTGGGGCCGGTCCTGAAAAATGGCGGCGGCTGGTGTTCCATTAAACGTGAGGCGTGAGGGGTGAGGCGTCAGGGGCAAAGCCCGATGCGACCCGCTCAAGGCACGCCTCACGCCCCATACTTCATCCCTCACCTAGTCATTGGTGAATATCGTCGCCAGCCGTTCCATCTTTTCGAGCGCTTTGCCCGAGCCGCGTACGACACAGGTGAGCGGATCGTCGGCGATGACGACGGGCAGGCCGGTCTCTTCCATCAGCAGCCGGTCGATGTCGCGCAGCAGCGCGCCGCCCCCGGTCAACACCATGCCTTTTTCGGCGATGTCCGCAGCGAGCTCGGGCGGCGTTTGCTCCAGCGCGGACTTGACCGCCGAAACGATGCTGTTCAGCGGATCGGTCAGCGCTTCCAGAATCTCGTTGCTCGAGATCGTGAAGCTTCGCGGTATGCCTTCAGCGAGGTTGCGGCCTTTTACTTCCTTCTCGCGTACTTCGGATCCCGGGAAAGCCGATCCGATCTCCTTCTTGATCTGCTCCGCGGTGGTTTCACCGATCAGCATGCCGTAGTTGCGGCGGATGTAGTTGATGATGGCTTCGTCGAACTTGTCTCCGCCGACCCGGACCGAGCCTTTGTAGACGAGGCCGCCGAGTGCGATCACGCCCACTTCGGTCGTGCCGCCGCCGACGTCGACGACCATCGATCCGGTCGCCTCTCCGACCGGCAGGTCCGCGCCGATCGCCGCGGCCATCGGCTCTTCGATGAGATAGACGCGGCTCGCGCCGGCTCCGATCGCTGATTCGCGAATCGCGCGGCGCTCGACCTGCGTGGAGCCGCACGGCACGCAGATGATGATGCGCGGGCTGGGCTTGAACAGACGCGAGTTGTGCACCTTGCGGATGAAGTGCTTCAACATCTGCTCGGTGACGGTGAAGTCGGCGATCACGCCATCCTTCATCGGCCGGATCGCGGTGATGTTGCCCGGCGTGCGTCCCAGCATCTGTTTCGCCGCGATCCCGACTTCCTGGATCACTTTCTTGCCGTTGGGCCCGCCTTCCTGGCGAATCGCAACGACCGAAGGCTCGTCGAGGACGATGCCTTTTCCGCGAAGGTAGATGAGAGTGTTCGCCGTTCCCAGATCGATGGCGAGGTCGTCGTTGAAGTAACTGCTCAGGAAGCCGAACATAGACTCGTTTTAAGTAGGTGACATTGGTGCGCCGCACTAACCGGCTATGATACCCTATACGGCTCCGATTTTTAAGACTTGAGCCATATATGGCGTTAACCCAGGATGACGTCAAGCGCGCGGCGCGGCTTGCACGCATCGCGATCGACGAAAAAGAAGCCGATGAAGTGCTCGTTCAGCTCGGCCGGATCTTCGGCATGATCGAACAGATGCAGGCCGTCGACGTGAGCGGTGTCGAGCCCATGGCGCATGCCCAGGATGTCATGCTTCGACTGCGCGCCGATGTCGCGACCGAGCCCGATCAGCACGCGCTTTTCCAGTCGATCGCGCCCAAGGTTGAAAACGGCCTGTATCTGGTTCCCAAGGTCATCGAATGACCTTGCGCCGAGCGCAGAGAGGGGCGCGGCGAGAGCGCTGAACCCCCGCCGTTATCGCCTCTCTCCTTACGTCTATTCCCGATCTCGCAGCATGTATCAAGCCACTCTCAAATCCCTTTCCGATGCGCTCGTCGCGCGCAAGCTGTCCAGCGTCGAGGCGACCGCGCTTTTCCTGAAGCGCATCAACGCATTGAACGGCCGTTACAATTGTTTTGTCGCGATCGATGAAGAACGCAGCCTGGCCCAGGCGAACGAGGCCGACGACGCGCGTGCGGCGGGCCGTGCCGGGCCGCTGACGGGGGTGCCGATCGCGCAGAAGGACATTTTCTGCGCGAAAGGATGGGTCACCTCGTGCGGCTCGAAGATGCTCTCGAACTTCGTATCGCCGTACGACGCGCACGTCGTGCAGCGGTTCAACGAAGCGGGCGCGGTGACGATTGGAAAGACCAACATGGACGAGTTCGCCATGGGGTCGTCGAACGAGACGTCCTGGTTCGGACCGGTGCGCAATCCATGGGATACCGGACGC
>JBKJKJ010000141.1:0-9116 GCA_046597455.1 Burkholderiales bacterium | reverse complement strand
CGTGGCCGGAGTGGCCGGCAACCGCGAGCCCCACCTTGTTCGCGCCGATGTAGCCTTGCGAGGTCTCGATACCTTCGATGCGGTTACCGTTGCGGCGAAAGCCGGTGACTTCGCACTGCTGGATGATGTCGACCCCGCGCATGTCCGCCCCGCGCGCGTATCCCCACGCCACCGCGTCGTGTCTCGCGGTACCCCCACGCCGCTGGAGTAGCCCGCCCATGACCGGGTAGCGCGCGCCCGGCGAGCAGTCGAGCAGCGGAACCATCGCCGCCACCGCATCGCGCGAGAGCAGCTCGGCGTCGATGCCGTTGAGCCGCATCGCGTTGCCGCGCAACGCGTAGGCGTCCAGATCCCCATAACTGTGCGCGAGATTCAGCACCCCGCGAGGGCTGTACATCACGTTGTAGTTCAAATCGGCGGACAGGCCTTCCCAGAGCTTGAGGGAATGCTCGTAGAAATGCGCATTGGGCTCGAGGTAGTAGTTGGACCGGACGATCGTCGTATTGCGGCCGGTGTTGCCGCCGCCGATGTAGCCTTTTTCCAGAACCGCGACGTTCGAGATGCCGTGATTCTTCGCCAGGTAATACGCAGTCGCAAGGCCGTGGCCGCCACCGCCCACGATCACCACGTCGTATTCGCGCTTCGGCCGCGGGCTGCGCCACGCCCGCGGCCAGCCCTCGTGATGAGAGAGCCCGTTGCGGGCGAGCGTTAAAATGGAATATTTCAATGCGATGGGGTGGGGAACCGTTTCCGCATCAGACCAAGATCGGAGGCGAGCGTCAATGCACCAGAGTGGGGAACGCTGTTGTATTAAGAAGGCTACCACGTACAATTAGCCCTGCTAATGGTTAAACAAAGGCACGCCTGGCTGAGTTATTCTCTTGTCATGTCGCAATGGCGGGGCCGGTGGGGAAGCATCCTTACGGAACGGGATTCGGTCTGATGATTTTTCGCACTACCGGCGGCGCATGCCAACCACGTCGGCACGCACGGCGCGAGTCTCCGCCATCGCGAGGCCACATCGACGAGCCGCATGAACAAGCTGCCTGACTACAACCTCCAATCGCTCAAGGCTTTTCTTGCCGTGGGCGCGACGGGCAGCATGACTGCCGCGGCAGTGCAGCTCGGCCTCACCCAGTCGGCGGTGTCGCAGGCGATCCGCCAGCTCGAAGACGTCCTGGGCACCGTCGTCGTCGACCGCACGCATCGCCCGCTTACGCTCACGCCGGCAGGCCTCGTCCTCCAGCGTCATGCGCAACCCCTGATCGAAGACGTTCAGGCGCTCGGCAGCCGCGTGCGGCAGGCCGGATCGAGCAAGCTCCCTGAGCTCAGGATCGGGGTCGTCGATTCCTTCGCGAGCACCGCCGGGCCGGAAATGATCCGCGCGCTGCTCAAGACCACGACCCGCCTTTCGTTTCGCTCGGGTCTCGCGCACGACCAGGCCGAAGGGCTGCTCAACCGCACGCTCGACTTCATCGTGACGGGTGACGCCATGGACGACGTCGACGGGCTCGCTCGAACCCTCGTCCTGTCCGAGCCCTATCTGCTGCTCCTCCCGCAGACGCTCGCAGGCACCAATCGGCATCCGGAACTGAAATCGCTCGCGAGCGACTACGCCCTGATCCGGTTTTCCGCCCGGTCGCACGTCGGCGCCCAGATCGAGCGTCACCTGCGCAGGCTCGGCGTGCGCGCACCCCATGTTCTGGAAGTCGACGCCACGGATGCGCTCGTCGCCATGGTGAGTGCCGGACTGGGCTGGGGCATCGCGACCCCGCTGTGCGTGCTTCAGGTGCGATCGCGCATCGAGGGCATCACGGCACTTCCGCTGCCGGGTCCGGGTCTGACGCGCCAGCTCCACCTCATCACGCGCGCCAACGAGGACGAGGCGCTCAGACTGCGCGTTGCCGCGATCGCTCGCGACGTGCTGCGCGAGCATTGTGTCCCGGAACTGAAGAAACTCGTACCATGGCTGAAGAACCAGATCCTGCTGGAATAACCGTTTGTCTGGCCCCTGACCCGAGGAGCGCTCCGCAATGGTAGCGAACGCGCAGGACCGCGACAGTGCGCAACTGCACAGGACGTCCATCATCATCGATGGATTGACGCCGCTGTACGTGCTCGACGAGCCGTACACCAATGCGCTCGCCGCAGGCGGTGTCACTGCGGGATTTCTGAGCATCGCGTCTCCGCAATCGTGGGACGAGGTTCTGAAGCGCACTGAAACCGCGCTCACGCGAATCGAAAAGAGCGCCAGCCTGATGCTGGCGACGTGCGCCGAGGACGTCAGGCGCGCCAAACGCGAAGGCCGGATCGCGCTCGTCCTGATCACCCAGGCGATGGACATGCTCGAGAAGGAACCGCAGCGTGTGCGCGTCCTCCACCGCCTGGGTTTTCGGGTGCTGGGCGTGTGCTACACCTTCGCGAATCTGCTCGGTTGTGGCTGCGGCGAGCTTCATGACGGCGGTGTGACTTTCTACGGCAAGGACGTGATCAGCGCGATCAACGAGCTGCCGATGATGCTCGACGTCTCGCACGCAGGACATCAGACCTCACTCGACGCCGTGCAGCTTGCCCGCGCGCCGGTGATCACGCACGCCAACGCGTATGCGGTCACGCCGAACGACCGCAACAAGAAAGACGACGTGATCCGGGTGGTCGTCGACAAAGGCGGCGTGATGGGTCTGAACGCGCTGCCCGCGACCGTCGCGGCCGAGCACGCGACGCTGGAGCGCATGCTCGACCACGTCGATTACGTCACCGGCAAGTTCGGGATGGCGAGCATGGGCCTGGGGCTCGATTACGTCGAAGGCTTCAAGAACGCCGGTCACGTCATGCCGCAATCAGTGCGCAACCGCACGCTGCGGCCGGATATTTTCGGGTCGGTCGACGATTTCCTGAACCTCGACTATGCGAAGAATCTCGAGCGCATCGACAAGCTTCCCAATCTCACGCAAGGGCTGGTCGGGCGCGGTTATTCCGATGCCGAGGTGAAAGGCATCCTCGGCGAAAACTGGCTGAACGCGTTCGAGCGGTTCGTCGGCTGAAGACAGCGATCACGGAGAATAGCCATGAGTCTCGCCCCATTCGTGACAGCGCTCTGCATGGCGGCCTCGCTGCCCGCTGCGATAGCGCATGCCGCCGAACCGTTTCCATCACGCCCTGTGCGCATCGTGGTGGGCTTTACGCCCGGCACCACGACCGACATCACCGCGAGGCTGCTGGCCGATCGGCTAACCGAGCGCCTGGGCCAGAACGTGGTGGTCGAGAACCGCCCGGGCGCGAACAGCGGTATCGCCAACCAGGTCGTGGAAAGGGCGACGCCCGACGGTCACACCCTGCTCATGGGGACCCTGAGCCTCGTCACCGGTCCGATGCTCTACAAGGAGCTGCCTTTCGATCCCAAAGCGCTCTCGCCGGTCAGCCTCGTCGTCCTTGCCGCGAACGTGATCTGCGTCTATCCGGGGCTGCCTGCACGCTCGCTCAAAGAGCTCGTGGAGCTCGCCCGTAATCAACCGGGCAAGATCAGGTACGGCTCCTCCGGGCGCGGCAGCTCGGCGTTTCTCACGCTCGAGCTGTTGAAGTCGATGGCCGCCGTAAATATGGAGGAAATTCCGTACAAAGCCACATCCCAGGCGGTGACCGACACCATGAGCGGCTTGATCCAGGTCTACCCGCCCAACATCGTGTCGTCGTTCCCCATGCTCAAAACAGGTCGCCTGCGGGCGCTCGCCGTCACCAGCGCCAAACGCGCCCCGGCGCTGCCCGACGTGCCCGCAGTCAGCGAATTCTTTCCCGGTTACGATGCGACAACCGGCGTCTACGGCATTCTCGTCCCGGCAAGAACGCCACAGAGCATCGTCCATCGGCTGGAGAAAACGATCGTGGAATCGACTGGGAATCCCGCGTTCCGCGAGCGTCTGGAAGCCGACGGCGCGGAAGTCGTGGGCAGCACCGCGCAGGTGTATGGGCGTTACCTCGACGCACAGCGGGACAAATGGGGAAAGCTCTTCGCCGCACTGGGCATCCGCCCGGAGTAGCGCCTGAAGTCACGCCTCGCACGGTGACGGGGCGACAGCGCTGCCACCTCATCACTGCCTCACTGCCTCACTGCCGCACTGCCTCACTGCATCACTCCATCACTCCATCACTCCATCACCGCCTCACCGCCTCACCGCCTCACCGCATCACTGCATCACCGCCTCACTGCATCACCCGACATCCGGATGCCGCTCCACCCACTGCGTCGCGCGCTCATACGCGTGGGCGACGCGGTAGACCAGCGCTTCGCTGAACGGTTTGCCGACGATTTGCATCGCGAGCGGCAGGCCGGTCGCGCTGAAACCCACCGGCACCGAGAGCGCCGGGCTGCCGGTCACGTTGAACGGCGCGCGTGATTGCCGGGCATAGGTGTATTCGACCGCTTGCGGATCGTCGATGCGGCACGCGGGGTCCATCGAGCTCGACGTCACCACCACGTCGATGTCGGAGAACAGCGCGTGAAACGCGTCGGCCAGCTTGCGGCGTAAGCGCGTTGCGTTCACGTAGTCCGCCGCGCGAACGAACGCGCCGGGCATCAGCCGCTCGCGGGCGAGCGCGCCATAATCACCGGGCCGCTCGCGCATCCATTTTTCGTGGATCGCGAAAGCCTCGCTGGTGAGTATGGTGCGGTTGCAGGCCGCATACTCGCCGAGAGGGGCGGTCTCGATCTCGCGTACCTCGGCGCCCAGCTCGCCGAGCTTTTGCGCTGCCGCATCGATGCCGGCCGTCATTTCCGGATCGGCTTGCATGTCGCGCGTGTAGAAATGACGAAGCACGCCGATCCTGAGCCCTTCTATTCCGCGGCCGAGGCCGGCGCTATAGCCGCCCCCCGCGCGATTCGAGCTGCCCGGATCGAGCTCGTCGTAGCCAGCGATCAGGTCGAGCATGAGCGCATTGTCGTGCACCGTGCGCGTGAGCGGCCCCACATGATCGAGCGAGAACGACAGGGGGAAAACACCACGGCGGCTGACCAATCCGTACGTCGCTTTCATGCCGACGACGCCGCACATCGAAGCCGGATTGCGCACCGAGCCGCCGGTGTCGGTGCCGATCGCCGCCGGCAGGAAGCCCGCCGCCGTCGCCGCACCGGAACCGCTCGACGATCCACCGCAGAAGTGGTCCCGGTTCCACGGGTTGCGCGCGGGCGGCCACGGCAGATCGAACGAAGGCCCGCCGATCGCAAACTCGTGTGTCGACAGCTTGCCCATGAACACCCCGCCCGCGGCGCGCAGCTTCTGCGCAACCACGGCGTCGGATGCAGCGATGTTGTCTTCGAGGATTTTGGAATGCGCGGTCGTCGGCAGACCCGCATAGTCGACGATGTCCTTCAGACCGTAAGGCACGCCATGGAAAGGCCCGCGCCAGTCGCCTCGCATGATCTCGCCTTCCGCGCGCCGCGCGTCATCCATCGCACGCTCGGGTGTGAAGCGCAGGAACGCGTTGAGCTTCCTGTCGTGCCGCTCGATGCGTTCGATCAACGCTTTTGCGTACTCGACCGGCGAGAGCTTCCTGCCACGCAGCAACTTCGCCGCTTCGGCCACGGTGAGCCAGGCGAGGTCGTTCATCGGTCATCCTCCGCCTTGAGCCGGAACACGTGCGCAGGCTCGTCGGCCGGGGTGAGACGCGCCACCGGCAGCGCCGCACGTCGCGCGCGCGCAGCTTGGGTCGCACGCAGCAGTTGCGCCAGATGCTCGTCGGTGAAACCGGTCAAGCCCGCATCCGCGGCCATGTGCCGGACATCTTCGAGCGTCAGGGGGTCGTCAGTCATGGTGTGTGCCTCCGCTGGACCTCGGATTTTTGCACACTTCCACACGTCGCCGAAACGGGCCCTTCAGGCCAACCCTGCGCGCCGCCGAATCAGTAGTGCCCGGACGTGCCTACCGCGCAAGCACTGCGTTGGCGAACGGGCGCACTGCGGCCGATCTGCGCCCACGGCGGCTCGCGGTAGTCGTGCCGATCGTTCGCACACCCGACGGCGGCTGAAACGCGGGCGCACTGGCGGGAACCACCGGACTCGCGGACACCCGATTACGATAGCCCTCAGCGGCGCCGGACGGCTGCGCCGTCTCGACCCGATTGCGGCCCCGGTTCTTCGCCAGGTATAGCGCTTTGTCCGCACGCTCCATCACCTGGACGAGCTGCTCGTCATCCGGCGCGATACTCGCAAGCCCGATGCTGACCGTGACCGACAGTTCGGTGCCCAGGCCGGGGAAACGCAGGCCCGAAGTGGCCTGGCGCAGACGGTCGGCCACCAGGCGGGCGCCTTCGAGCCCGGTCTCGGGCAGAATCGCGCAGAACTCTTCGCCCCCGGTGCGTCCGAGGAAATCCTGTTCGCGCAGCACGGTGAGCCACGCCGCACAGCACTCGCGCAGGACCCGGTCCCCGGCGCCATGGCCGTGGGTGTCGTTGACGCGCTTGAAATGGTCGATGTCGAGGGCGAGGACAACGCCGGGGCGCTGGTAGCGATGCGCGCGGCCGAACTCGCGCTCAGCGATTTCGAGAAATACGCGGCGTGTGAGCGTGCCGGTCAGGCTGTCGATGGTCGCCTCACGCTGCAGATCGTCCTGTGCAGCGTGCAAAGCCCGCAAAAAGCGCTGGAGTAGCACGGTGAGGATCATCAGCACGAGGGAAATCATCCCCAGAATCGCGAAAGTTCGGGTGCGCTGCGCGTAGAAAGGGGCGAGCACGTCCTGCACGCCTTCGGTCACCATCACGATGACGGGATAGTCGTCCAGGCGCTGGTAACTCGTCACCCGCGGCAAACCTTCCGCAGGCGTAAGCATGGTTGCGTCGCGCTCTCGGCTCTGCGTGCCGAACGCGGTTCGCAGGTATCGACCGCGCGAAGGCGGGTTACCGATGGAAGTCTGCTCGTGGGGCGTGTCCGGCACGCTCACCCCCTTGGCCTTCATCAGTGTAATCGTCCCGGCCGAGGTCAGCCCCAGCTTCTCCTGCAGCGCGGCCGTATCGTCCAGTTCGACCGCCGCGATCATGACGAGCATGCCCGACACCGGGTTTTCGAGACGCCACGAAATCGGTATGCCCCATTTCCCGCTGACGCGGTTCATGGCGGGGTCGCCCACGTAGAGCTCGCGCTCGCCGGATGCGAGATGGCGAGTGTAGTAACCGCGTTCCTTCACGTCAGCGAGTGCAACGCCGTTCAGCGAGGGGATGTCGTAAAGCTTCCCGTCGGCAGACGCCATGCGCAATTCGACCAGGCCGTTCGACGCCTGGCGCAGCATGTCCGAAAGCGCCACGAACTGTCGATCGGTGCGCGGATCCGCCTTCGGATTGGCCTGGAGGAAACGGTCCAGTGTCTTCAGTTGAGTCTCGGCCCGCTTGAGGAGCCCGGCCGTCTGGTACGCGACTGCGCGATTGAGCTGCGCGAGCTCGCGCTGGCGCTCCTCGACCAGGTGGCGCTTGTGGGTGCCGAAACTCGAGATCAGATAGACCCAGGCGCCGCAAAGCACGACAGCCATCATGAGGAGTAGTCCCCATTGCTGGACGAATCGGCCCATGCCGTGGCCCGGGTGTTGATTGGTGCGCGTGATCACTTTGCGTTCTCAGCCTTTCGAGGTGTGCGTGCGTATCGAGCCTGCGGCGTGCTCCCAGCCCTCGAGTAGTCAGGACGCAGCTAAGGCACCACGGGGACGATTGTCCACCTACCGGGCCCCAGGCGTTGTCCTGAAATGCGCTGTTTAACGAGCGCTATTCAGGGGATGCGGCCAGCGCGTCCCGGCAACAAATGGTCACGGTTCGGGGTTTAGGCAGGCGCCGCTCTGAATTCATCCACGCCCCCCTCAACGTCCCACTTTGTCGTATTCTCTCGCCACGGCATTGCCGTCTCGAACAAAAGGAGAAGTCGCATGGCACTTCAACCAGGTAGCGCAGCGCCTGATTTTTCGTTGGCGTCGCACACCGGCGAAACCGTCACGCTCGCCAGTTTCCGCGGGCGGCCCACGATCGTCGCGTTTCTTCCGTTCGCCTTTACAGGGGGATGAAAGAATCAAGTCAGCGGGTTCCGTGCGAACCTCGAAGAATTCAAGAAGCTGAACGTCGAAATACTCCAGATCAGCGCCGATACCGTTCCCAGCCTGAAAGCGTGGGCTGAGCAGCTTGGCGGCATTCCCTTCCCCCTGCTCTCCGATTACTGGCCTCACGGCGGAGTCGGCAAAGCCTACGGCGTCTTCAACGAAGAGCGCGGCATGGACAAACGTGCGGCCTACATCGTCGATGGCGAAGGCAAAGTGCGGTGGGCGAAGGTTTATGAGCCGGGAACGATCCCGGAAAGCGCCGAGCTTCTGGCGCAACTGCGCCAGCTCTGAGACCGGGCGGTGTCTCTACCGATAACTACCGGTAGGTACACCGTAGGAGAGGGGTAACGGGGAGAACCTTGGGTTCTCCCTGTTCGTTCACCGCCGCGGAGGCGCGCGCCACGCTCCGGCACGGCCTGTGCTTAGCGGGAAGGCATGCGCGCAGATGCCGAACCCAGAGAAATCAACGCAATCCTCAATGCGATCGAGATCGGCGTCTATGGCGTCGATGCCGCAGGCCGGTGCACGTTTATCAACAAAGCCGGCCTCGACATGCTCGGCTTCCCCATCGACGAAGTGCTGGGTAAGAACATGCACGCGCTCATCCATCACACTTACCCGGATGGCACCCCGTACCCCGAATCCGCGTGCCCTCTCCTGCAGACCCAGGAGACCGGCCGCCCGGTTCAGATCGACAACGAAATGCTCTGGCGCAAGGACGGCAGTTTTTTCAACGCCGAGTATTCCTCGTTTCCGGTATTCGACGACGCGGCGATAACCGGCCGCGTCATTACCTTCCAGGACACCGCGAACAAGGGACAGGCACGCAAGCGCCTGGGGGTGCAGATCAGCGTGAGCCGCATCCTCGCCGGCTCCTCCGACCTGAACACCGCGCTGACACAGGTTCTCGGTGCAATCGGGTCGGCGCTCGGGTGGCATGTGGCGCTGTTCTGGGAGGTGGACCGTAAGGACGGGGTGCTGCGCAATGCCGCGGCATGGCCCGGCCCTGCCGGCGGGGGCGAGGGCTTTCTCGCCGAGACCCGCAAT
>JBKJKJ010000583.1:0-20741 GCA_046597455.1 Burkholderiales bacterium | reverse complement strand
CGAGGCGTCGAGCAATGAGGTTATGCGGACGAGTAAACAGCCGGCGGAGCCGTCCCGGGGTAGGGGTAATGAATTTCGCCCTTGCATGTCGGGCACACAAGGATAGAGCGTCGCTCCTTGAAGCGGCCTTGGAGGACCGATCGGCGGCCATCCTCGTGACAGTTTGTGCATATGTAATGCGGGGGCTCGCCATCACTCATAGATTCCTTCAGAGCGTAAACAACGCTCCCATCGTCATCAAACGGCCGCACCAGTGCATAGCGTTGCTTTTGAGTTTCCCATGCTTTTACGCGCACAACCTCTTCTTCAAGCTCGCGTATGCGATGAACCAACGTCGCCTGCTCCGATTGAGCCGCAAGTGCGGTGCTTTGGACATTCAAAATGACTTGCTGAAGTTCGATGGCCTTGGCGTTGACGTCAGTCATAGTATTCAGCTTGCTCAGTCCTATGGCGATATCTGCCGCGGCCTTGAGGCCCGCCATCGCGCCCTGAAACATGATCATGTCAGCCATAGGCCCATCCTCAAAACAAGCACAACTGTATCCAGTGGCCAGTTACATCCGCTGCCACAATCTGGCGCAGTAGATCAATGAGCGCCAGTCTCAACACTCGCTTTTGCTGCGTCAGTCCGCCGATACATCAGGCGCTTGCCGCTAATGCCTTTCAGCATCGCCGTCGTGCGCTCGATGTCACTCGGCCCGACGAGCTGCCATTTGCCATCGGCGCCCTGCACGTTTACTTGGCGATGGTTGTAGCGGAAGTCGAACTCATGGCAGTAGCGTTGAAGATGTTGCGGGCTGATGCTATGGAACGTGCCGTAGATGCCGCGCTTGAGGATCGAGAAGTAGCCTTCGACCGTGTTGGTATGGGCTTCGCCGCGCACGTATTCGCGGGCGCTGTGGTTTACAACGTCGTGGCTCTTGAACATCGATGCGACGAGGCGATACTGGCCCTCGCCATCGGTCATGAGGCGGGTGTTAACCGTGTCGATCTGCGCATCAAGGACAGGGCGCAACGTCTTAGCGTTGACGGAAGTCAGGTGCACGGAGCGCACCCTACCGCCGCGCTCGACCAGCGAGAAAACCATCTGCTTGCCCATGCCACCGATGTTCTTTTTGTTGCGCTTGCTGTTGTGCTTATTGTGTTCCTTGCCGCCCACGTAGGTTTCATCGGCTTCAATAACAGAGCCAGAGCCGCCCATGATGCCGCCCGGCGACTTCATAGCCTCGCGTATGCGGTGGGTCATAAACCACGCGGTCTTGTAGGTCACGCCGAGCGTGCGCTCAAGCTGCTTGCTGCTCATGCCCTTTTTGGACGAGCAGAGAAGATAGACGGCTTGCAGCCAGACGTTCAGGGCGATCTTGGAACGCTCGAAGACAGTCCCGACCGTGACAGAGAACTGCTCACGGCAGGAGCCGCACTTGAGCAGGCCGGGACGATGGGCCGTACCTTGAAGGTGATAGCCGCCGATCACGCCGCAGTGCGGGCATACCGGGCCGTGCGGCCAGCGGACCGCCTCAAGGTATTCTCGAGCAGCGGCGGCGCTTTGGAAGTGGGGTTCGTTTAGGTGAGATGCCATGATGGTTTCCCGAGTGAGTGCCCCGAGTATCGGCTATGGCCTTGGGTTTGTCAAGTATATACTTCCCTCCCGGAGGGGGGAACACTTCGGTGCCCCCTGTTAGTTCACCGCCGAGGGAGGCCCGAAGGGCCTCCGCGCTCATTCCCCGTGAGCGTCGGCGGCGTCGGCATTCTTCGGCATGTAGCGCAGCTGGACGGTCAGTGCAGACACGTCTATTTTTCCCATCTTCAGGAGACGCGCTTCGATCGCGGCGCGTGATCGGTTGTGGAGCTTCGCAAGCTCGGCGCTGCTCTTGCCGGCCTCGAATCCCGCGCCCAGGCGCACTTCCTCTTCGAGCGACCAGCGCACGAACGTATTCGCGGGCACGTCGCCCGTCTTGCGTTCGGGGTTCGGCGCGGGACGGGAGTCGTTCACTTCCATCGTCCGAACCGCCTCGTACAACGCGCGCACGGTGTCGGGGTGCTGATAAGGACTGTCGGACGCGAATACTTCACCTGTCGCCGGGTGGACGCCGTTCGCGAGCGCATTGAGGATCTTCATAGCCTGTTGCCGTTCCATGATGCCCTCCGTGTGTGTGTGACGCACGTTAGCGGGAACGCTCCGCTTTGCGAAGCGTACGCACACAACGGCAGCAGACTTGGCCGCGTTGACGGGGGCGGCTAGACCATACGGCCGTACACGGGATCGGGTGTGGAGCGTTGCGAGCGGCGGCGCGCAACTCGCCGGCCAAGCGTCAGCGCTGATCGTCTTCCTTGCTTCCCGGCGCAGCCGAGGGTTTCACTTTGCGCATGGTTCCGGAGACCAGCTTTATCTCGAACAGCCGGCATTCGAGCGCGCCGTTGAACAGCGGTGTGCGGCGCGATGCCGAGAGGCCGATCAGCTTGGGCAGGCGCAGGTCGGCTGTCATGATGTAAGCGACCCAGCCGGCATATTTCTTTTTCAACGCGTCGCCGAGCTTCGGATAGAGCTCGGCGAGCGCTTCCTGCTCGTCCATGCGCACGCCATAAGGGGGGTTGGTGACGATGATGCCGGACGCCGCCGGCGCCGGCATGTCGACGATGTCGGCCTGCTTCAATCCGACTTCGTGCTCGAGTCCCAATCCGGCCAGATTGGCTCTCGCGAGCTTCAGCGCTTCGCCGTAGCGGTCGCTGCCGTGGATGCCGAGCTCACGCGGTTGACGCACGCGCTCGCGCGCGGCGTCCTTGAGCCGCCGCCAGATTGCGGGGTCGAAGGTCGAGAGCTTCTCGAATCCGAATTCGCGGTCCAGGCCCGGCGCGCGGTCGACCGCGATCATCGCAGCTTCGCACAGGAACGTGCCGCTGCCACACATCGGATCGAGCAGAGGCGTGCCCGGCTGCCAGTTCGCGAGCCGCAGTATTCCGGCCGCGAGATTTTCGCGCAGCGGCGCCTCTCCCGTGGCTTTGCGATATCCGCGCTTGAACAACGCGTCCCCGGACGTGTCGAGATAGATGGTGAAATCGGTGGCGGTGAGAAAAGCGTGTATCCGCGCGTCCGGGTTACGCGTGTCTACGCTCGGTCGAATGCCGCCGACCGCACGAAACGCATCGCATACCGCGTCTTTGACCCGCAGCGTGACGAACTCCAGGCTCTTGACCGGCGCGCGTATACCCGCGACGTCCACGCGGATGTGATGGTCGACCGAGAACCACTCGTGCCACGGCAATGCGCGCACCGCGTCGTAGATGTCCTGCTCGGAGCGGTAGCGCCCGTGTCCGACCTGCCACAGCACGCGGCTCGCGACGCGGCTTTCGAGATTCACGGCATAGCACAGCGCCAGGTTACCGGAGAAGCGCACGCCGCCGTCGACGCTCTCGACGCCCTGGGCACCGAGACCCGCAAGCTCGTCCTTGAGCACGCCTTCGAGGCCGCGGGGGCAGGTGGCAAAAAATTGCATCATTTCTGACGCGCCACGGGATTCCTCAGCACCCCGATTTCGTCGTGACACACTTCCACCACATCGCCGTCTTTCAGGTCCGGCTCGGTCGCGCCGTCGGTGCCGAGCCAGACGACGTCCCCCGGGTGCAGTGTCATGTACTGCGAGATCTTCGAAATGAAGTGCTGCGCCGAGAAAAGCATTTTTCCGGTGTCGTACTCCGACGCCTTAACGCCGTTCACTCGCACCGACACCGACTGTTTCATCGGGTCGATGCCCGTAACGATGAACGGTCCCATCGGCTTGAACGTGTCGCAGTTTTTAGCCCGCCACAGCGTGCGGTCCTGTTTCTGCCAGGTCCGCTCGGACAGATCGTTGCCCAGGGTGTAACCGAGCACGCACGAGAGTGCGTCCGCTTCGGACAGGCTGCGTGCTTTTTTGCCGATCACCGCAACGAGCTCGCCTTCGAACTGCACGGGTCCCGGCGAATCGGCCGGGATGACGATCGTCTCGCCAGTGGCGATCAGCGCGTTGGGCGAGCGATAGCCGACGTCAGCCTTCTCGGGCAGCTTGCGGTTGCCCCCCGTGCGCTTGTTGGCCCATTCGATGTGCGCCGCGTAGTTGAGGCCCGCACAATAAAAGTTCGACGGGGTGCAGGGGACGAGGGTCTTGAGCGTATCCAGCTTGTGTCGCTTGCTCGTGCGCGCGTGCTCTGCGAAAGGCGACCCCTGGAGCTCGATGACCTCGTCACCTTCCACGATGCCGAAAAACGTCCTGCCCTGATGTTCGAATCGCCCGAGCTTCATGTCACCTCCGGAAAGATCTACGTTGCTTCCTGCTCGCACCTGCGGTGTTTCGCAGGGCGTTGAAAAGCAGGGCTGAGGCGCCTCGCGGCGCTATGGATTATCTACGTTGCTTCCTGCTACGCACCTGCGGTGCTCCGCAGGGCGTTACGAATTACTTGAGCGGCACGTAGATCTCGTACGAGATGCGGTGCCGACCGTTCGCGGCCCGGGTCAGGTTCGTGATGCGTGCTTCGACGCGTGCCCCGTGGTCCATCTGCCGGGCGACATCGGCATTATCCCGCATCGGCACATAACCGAGCATGCGGCCCTGCCATTCGAGTCTCACCGCATTGCGATCGTGAGGGTTGCCGGGCTCTCTGACCAGCGCGAGCGGGTCGCCGCGCTTCATCTGCGCCCACACGGCCTGCCCGTCGTAGTAGACGAAACCGGCCAGCGGCGCGTGCTGCACGACGATACGCGCCGATGCGCTTTCGGCTGCGGCGGCGGCCGCAGCGCAGGCCAGGAGGACGAAGCCGAGCAGCGACGGGCCGAGCATGCTACAGGGGCTTCACGATCACCAGGACGACGATCGCCACCAGCAGCAGCACCGGCGCTTCGTTGAACCAGCGATACCACACGTGGCTATGCGTATTGCGCTCATCGCGGAATGCGACGAGCAGGCTGCCGCACCATACGTGATACGCGACGAGGAGCGCCACTGCACCCAGCTTCGCATGCAGCCACGGGCCCGAAATGCCGTAGCCCAGCCACAGGCCGAGCCCGCTTGCTATCGTGAGGACGGCACCGGGCGTCATGATCCCGTAAAAGAGCTTTCTTTCCATCACCTTGAAGCGCTCGATTCCCGGTGCGTCAGTGCTCATCGCGTGGTAGACGAAAAGCCGCGGCAGATAGAACAGGCCGGCGAACCAGGTCACCATGAAAACCACGTGAAATGCTTTGAGCCAGAGCACCGGATTGCCCGTCGAAGGAGAGACCTATTTGAGCAGCCGCCGCCGCGCGAGCACAAGTGCGGCGTAACACCCGCCGATGGCGTAGGCGGCAAGCACGAAAAGATGCACGGTAATGCCGTCCGGTACGCTGGCATTCATCAGGGGGCGAACGAGCGCGACCGCGTGCGTCAGGGGTAGCGCGTGTGCGGCCGTCTGCAGCCACGACGGCAGCTGCTCGAGCGGGAAAAACACCCCGGAGGCGAGCATCATCGGGGTGACCGCCAGCGTGAAGTAGTACATGAAAAAATCGTAGCTCGGCGACAGCGACGTCATGACGAGCCCCAGCCCGGCGAAAGCGAGTCCGGTCAGGAACACGATCGGGAGCACCCACAGCGCAAGCGGGGAGGCCACGAGCCCGAGCGCCGTGGCGACGAGCAGCACCGCGGCCCCCGACATGAATGCTTTGCTGGCCGCCCACACCGCCTCGCCGATCACCACGTCGTCGAGCGTGACCGGCGCGTTCATGATCGCATCCCACGTGCGCTGCACGTGCATCCGCGAAAAGCTCGAGTACATCGATTCGAACGAAGCGCTCATCATCGTGCTCGAGCAGACCGTGCCTGCCGCCAGAAACGCGATATAAGGCATCCCGACGACTTCCGGCAGCATCGCACCCAGACCGTATCCCAGGCCCAGCATGTAGAGCATCGGATCGGCAAGATTGCCGAGCATCGAAGGTATGGCGAGCTTGGTCCAGACGAGGCCGTTGCGCCGCCAGATGTGCGCGAAACGCAGGCTCAACTGCGGCAGTTGCACGCGGGCGAGCTTCAATCGCGCAGCTCCCGCCCGGTGAGCTTCAAAAAAACGTCCTCGAGGTTCGCCGGCCGATGAAGGTAGCGCAGCCCGGGCTCGCGCTCGAGCCCGTGCACCAGGGGGTCGGCGTTGTGCGTATAGCAGAACACGGTCTCACCGGTCTGTTCGCAGCGCTCGGAAGCATTGCGTCCGTAGCGCTCGGCCCAGCTCCGCGCGCCGTCGCCAAAGACTTCGACGACCTGCGGCTCGATGTGCTGTGCGATCAGCGCCCGGGGCGCACCTTCGGCGATCTTGCGGCCGTGATCGATGATGGCGACGCGGTCACAGAGGCGTTCGGCTTCGTCCATGAAGTGCGTCGTCAGCAGGATCGTGCGGCCTTCGCTCGTGAGCCGCCTCAGGCGCTGCCAGATGAGGTGGCGCGCCTGCGGATCCAGCCCGGTCGAAGGTTCATCGAGGAAAATCAACCGCGGATCGTTGACGAGCGCACGGGCGAGCGTCAGGCGTCTTTTCATGCCGCCTGACAGATCCTGGGTGCGCGATTCCCCGCGAGTGGTCAGTCCTGCGAATTCGAGGAGGGCCGGTATGCGCTTTTCGAGATTCCGCCGGCGCAGACCGAAGTAGCTGCCGTACACCAGCAGGTTCTCCCTCACGCTGAAATCCGGATCGAGATTATCGACTTGCGGAACGACGCCGATGCACTCGCGCGCTTCGCGCGCGTGCGTGGCCACCGCGTACCCGAGCATCGTGATCGAGCCGGAATCCGGCGCGGTGAGACCGAGACACAGTCTGAGCGTCGTCGTCTTGCCGGCGCCGTTCGGCCCGAGCAGTCCGAAGCACACACCGGGTTCGAGCTCGAGGTCGAGACCGGCAACGACTTCCACGCCGTCGTAGGATTTGCGCAGGCCGGCGACCCGCAGGTGAGGCGTCACCGACAGGACTTTACGACGATCTGAGCGAGCAGGGTGAGTCGTCCGTGGAAGAAATGCTCGCCACCGGGGACGACGACGATGGGCAGCTGTTGCGGCCGCGCCCAGTCGAACACGGCCTGCAGCGGCACGACCTCGTCGTGCTCGCCGTGAATGACGAGCGTTCCGGGCGGCACGGTCTCGGCGGGAAAGCGGTTCACGGCCGGGCCCACGAGGACCATACGCTGCGCGCTCAGGCGCTTCGCCACGCGCGTCTGCACGAAGCTGCCGAAAGAGAAGCCGGCAAGCGTCAGCGGCAGCTCGCCGTATCGCGTGCGCAGCCAGGCTGCCACGGCGAGGAGGTCCTCGGTCTCACCTGAGCCCAGGTCGTGCGCCCCGGCGCTCGCGCCGACGCCGCGGAAGTTCGGACGCGCCGTCACATAGCCCAGATTGAAGAAAGCCTTGGCGAGCGTGGTGACGACCTTGTTGTCCTTGGTTCCGCCCTGGACCGGGTTGGGATGGGCGACGAGTGCGATTCCGCGCCTGCCCGATCCCGGGTCGTTCAGGTCGGTTTCGATGACGCCCGCGGGGCCCTCGATCAGCACGCGCTCCAGGCTCGCCACGGGCATGGGGCGGATTTCGACGTCGGACATGGTTTTATTCGCGAACAGTGAGTACTCGCTCTTCGCGAGACTGGGGCGTCTAGTGGCCGGCTGGCGGGTCTTCGGGGGTGACGCTCGGGAGATCCGCCCGTTCTTCGGCGGGCCTGCCGCCTGCCCGATGCGCGCTACCGTTTCTGACTTTAAGAGCCACTAGCGGCCTGTCGGACTACCAGTCGGGACAGGCTGCTAAAGCAAAACCGGACGGATTTGCGCAAAATATGATTTCAAAAAGCCTCAAAAACATGTTTTCGACTTCAATTTGCCTTTCCGGTTTTGCATAAGGAGCTTGTCGCATCGCAAGTCCGACAAGCTCCTAGGGTGTGAGCAGCGCTCGCACCCGAGCAATCGTCGCGCCGGGCGTGCTCAGCCGGAGGCGAAATCAGCGCGCAAGCGGGTCGGGACGCAGCTGGAACTTCACGACTTTCGGCCGGGTCCCTTTGCCGCCTTCCATGTGGAAAGGGGCACGGGTGGACGTGGTGGCCCAGAGGCCTTTGCCTTTCCAGCCGCCGTTTTCATCGTCGATGCGGCCATCCATCCATTTCGCATAGAAGCCCATCGGATACGGCACGCGCAAGGTCACGAACTGGCCGTCGACCAGTGCTAGCAATCCGTCGTTGAGGTTGCCGGTCGCGATCGGAACGTTTTTCCCCAGCCCGAACGTATCGAACTGGTCGACCCACGTGTAATAGCTCGATTCCACGCTCCCTGACGCTTTCACGTTCTGGAATTGCGGCCCGGGGAGAGGGTAAAGCGTCCAGCCTTCAGGGCAGTGCTTGCCCGTGGCGTTCGGACCGTTGAGGGGTCCTTTGCATTTTCGCCGGTCGAAGCCCGCGAGATGTCCGCTCGCAAGCGAAGACCAGACCACGCCGCTGCGGTCGATGTCCATTCCGCGCACGCCGTAACCGTTCATCCCGATGGGGTATTCGAAGGCTTCCGCGAGCGCAGTTTCGACGGGGTTCGATCCCGGCGCGATTCGCACGAGCGTTCCCGGGAAGCCCAGCGCCGAGCCCCAGATCGAACCGTCGAGCGGGCTCACGGCGACGCCATAAAAGCCTGCCGCGATGCGCTTGTCTTTCGCCGGATCGAGGGGCTGATCGGGCTCGACCCACGCGTCGCGCCTGCCGTTGCCATTGGTGTCGAGGATGAGCGGCGTCCACCCTTGCGAGCGCACCTCGTCGCCGGTCGACTCGAACAGCTGGCGATCCAGCCAGCCGACGACCTGGTTGCCCGCGTCGCCACTGGTCCACAGCGTCTGGTTGGCGTCTTCGGCGAACACCAGGTGATGGGTCGAGAAGCACGTGCTGATCAGCGTGAACTTGCCGGACTTCGGGTCGTACATCGAAAGCTGACGGTTCGATCGGTTGATCGGAAACACTTTCGCTGCCGGGTGGCTCGATCCTTCGCGACAGTAAGCCGGGTTGTCGGGGGGGCGAACGCGTGCGGTAAACCAGACGCGGGCGTGCTCGTCGAACATCGGGTTGTGCATCGAGGTCTGGCTGTCCCAGATCGGGTTTGCGCCCCAGTACGCCGAGGGTGACAGCGGCAGCCTCGCCGAAGACGGTGTGTTCGGATCGCGAACCGGATGTCTGATTTCCGTCGCGGTGTGGCGTATCGGGTCGAGGACCGGAATGAAATCGGTGCTCTCCTCGGGGGCCCCGAATATCCGACCGTTCGCGTTCACGGTGGGCTTGCGCTTGTCGGTTGAGATTTCATCGTGCAGGTAAGCCGTCGGCCGGCTCCAGTCCCACACGGTGAGGACGACATTGCGCTCCGCGCCCTGTGGACGTGCAGGCGCCGCAGCGGGCAGTTCGCCGGCGGCGATGCGATCGCTCCAGTCGGCGAAAAGCTTCAGGGCGTGCTGTGAATCGGTGCGGCTGATCGCGTTGGCCATCTGGGTCATGGCCTGCCCGGAGAGGATGCGGCGCGACCACGCTTCGGTCGAAGGGTTGAGATGCGCGAATGCCTGGGGCATCGCGCGCGTCGCCTGGTTGCCCATCTGGTGACACGTGACACAGCCGTTCGTCTTGACGATGTTGAGCCATTCCGGCTGAGACCGGACCTTGCTGATTTTGCCGCCGCCTGCAGCGAATTCACCCGGCTCGGGGATTTTCAGCATCGAATACCAGTACGCGGCAGGATAGTATTCCGCGGCGGCCCCACGTGTCGGTGCAACGACACCTTTGAGGTCGAGTATCCGGCCGGGCATCGTTTGCACTTTCGCCGAATCGATCAGACCGTAGCCCCGAACCCAGACTGAGTACTTCGCCTTGGGCAGCTCGGGAATGACGTAGCGGCCGCGCTCGTCGGTCACGACGATTTTCGCGTAGCGGGTCGGGAGGTCGTTTGTTTCGGCGATCACCCAGACCCCCGCTTCGGGCCCGTCCGCGCTGGTCACCACGCCACCCAGATCGCCGGTGCCGATCGTGACGCCGGAGTCATTCGATTGCTGGGCGCTCGGCATCTGGCAGGATGCCAGTGCGGTTGCGATCAGCGCGGCACGAAACGCTCTCATCGTGATCATGGTTCCCTCCCTGCCGCAGCCCGCCCGGCCGTTCGCGGTTCACCTCATAATAAGCCCGCTGATGCCCACCCCGACACCCCAAAATAGAACGACCGTGCAGGTGCTCGCGCTCGGCGTCACCCAGACGATTGCGTGGGCGTCCTCGACTTACCTCATCGCCATCCTCGCCCGGCCGATTGCCAGGGAGCTGGAGGTCTCGTCGTCGACGGTCTTCGGCGCGTTTTCGGCGGCGCTGATCGTGATGGCGCTTACCGGTCCGCTGGCCGGGCGTGCCATCGACCGCTGGGGCGGGCGCGAAGTTCTGGTGCTTTCGAACCTCGTGCTGGCTGCCGGGCTGGCCATGCTCGGCGCGGCCTGGAATCCCGCCAGTTTGTTCACGGCGTGGTGTGTCATCGGCGCGGGCATGGCGCTGGGTCTGTACGATGCCGCTTTCGCGACACTCGTGCGGCTGCACGCGGGGGCAGCCCGGGGGCCGATCACCGGCATCACGCTGATCGCGGGTTTTGCGAGCACGGTCGGCTGGCCGCTGACCTCGTTCATCGCCGAGCATTACGGGTGGCGGACGAGTTGTTTCGTGTGGGCCGGACTGCACGTGCTCGTGGCCGTGCCGATCAACCTCCTGTGCATTCCGGCGATTGCGCGTAAAGAGGCGCATCCGCAGGGGTCCGCAGCGACCGATGCAGCGGAAGAAGGCGAGCAGCCGTTTCAGTGGGACCACGCAAGCAAGC
The DNA here is from genome assembly GCA_046597455.1 of Burkholderiales bacterium. Lineage (GTDB taxonomy): Bacteria > Pseudomonadota > Gammaproteobacteria > Burkholderiales > SG8-41 > JAQGMV01. The sequence goes on along the minus strand of JBKJKJ010000583.1, from coordinate 9,904 downwards.
GGGCGTTTGTGCTGCTGACGGTATTTGCCGCGATGACTTCGTTCGTCACGTCTGCGATGGCGGCGCACCTCCCCGGTCTGCTGGTCGCGGCGGGTACGAGTGTTGTCGCCGCAATTACGGCGGGCGCGCTGTTGGGACCGGCGCAAGTGGCGGCGCGTCTTCTGGAATTCCTGGCAGCGCGGCGCTACCAGTTTCATCCGCTGCTCAGCGCGCGGCTCGCTGCCGCGTGCCACCCGGTCGGCGGCTTGATACTCGGTCTGTTCGGCGGGCCGGCGCTCGTGGCGTCTGCGTTCGCCGTCCTGCATGGCGCGGGCAACGGAATGATCACCATCGCGAAAGGCACGCTGCCGCTCGCGATCTTCGGCGCAGCCGGTTACGGGCACCGCCAGGGCTTGCTGGGCGTGCTCGGGCGGGGCATGCAGGCGATTGCGCCGTTTACTTTCGGCCTGGTGCTGGAGCGCCACGGCACGAGCGCCGCGATCGCGCTTTCGGTCATGTTGTCGCTGATCGCGCTGGGGTCGCTCCTGATGCTGCGCGTCACCGAGCAGCCCTGAACGCGACCTACCTGCGTGTGAGGTCAACCGTCGCCGGCGGCGGCACGTTCAATGTTCCATGTTGCGGACGATTTTCGACGCAAGCTCACGAATCAACCGGAGGAACCATGAAGACATTGATTGGTGTCACGCTCGTTTCAATACTCACGCTCGGCTCGGTCGGCGCGCGGTCGGCCGACATGACCGGCGACGAGCGCTCGGAGCTGAGGCAGCGCGCAGATGAGTTGCAGAACCAACGCGCGCGCAATCCCGGGTTCGAGCCGGGTCAAGGCCGGCTCGAGCCGCAGCGCGGCGAGATGCGCGTCGACCGCAACAAGGGCGACGTGAAATCTCCGTCTCACGCTCGGGGCAAATCGCCCCAAACCGCCAAAGCGACCAAAGCAAAAGCGCCCAGAGCCGCCAAAGCGTCGAAAGCGTCGAAAGCGTCCAAAGCGAAGGCGCGTAAAGCGGGCAGATCTTCGAAAGCCTCCAAGCGGGCGAAGGCGCGGCGTGCGGCGAGCGTGCGCCAGGCAAAACAGGCTGAACAGAAACGATCGATCAAGGACATGCCGGGCGCGCTGGTGCGCTGACCCGCCTCATCCCTTCACGACGGTCCACGGCTTCGACGTAGCCGGCGAGCCCTTCGCCGAGCATTTCCGGCGACTTGCGCGACGCGCCCGCCTGCGCTGCCCACATAGCAGAAACCAATGTCCTCGACGCCCTCGGAGGGGCGGACTTTCACCGGTCAGTAATCGCGGCCGCTGACGGTGCCAGTCGCGAACGAGGTCACGGTCTCGAGCGCCACGCGGGACACGATTACCGAGACAGATTCGATCCGGGCCATGGCGGCGCCTCTGACGGTTAAAATAGAGAATCACTTTTCCGTTAACCAGGAGCCTTCGATGGCAATGCCACTCTTTCATCTCGCGTTTCCGGTCGACGATCTGGCGAAAGCGCGGGCTTTCTACGGCGGCCTCCTGGGCTGCCCGGAAGGGCGTTGCGCCGACGACTGGGTCGATTTCGACTTCTACGGCCACCAGATCGTCGCGCACCTCGCACCCGATGAAGTCGGGCACAGGGCCACTTCCGCCGTCGACGGCGACGCAGTTCCGGTGCGTCACTTCGGCGCCATTCTTTCGATGGTGGAGTGGGAGGCGCTCGCGAAGAAGCTGCAGCACGCCGGGACGCGCTTCGTCATCGAGCCGCACGTGCGGTTCAAAGGCCAAGCCGGCGAACAGGCGACGATGTTCTTTCTCGATCCGTGCGGTAACGCGCTCGAATTCAAGGCTTTTCAGGACCTGAAGCAGGTGTTCGCGAAATAAGCGCCCTGTGGGGGTTCATGCTTCGTGAGGGTGGTCAAGCCGGTTATCAGGTCGAATTGACCCAGGTCAATTGACCCTGGGTGCCCATACTCACTACACTGCGCGTTTTCCGTTTTCCTACCGCACGACAATCAGGAGGAGCTTATGCGCCGAATTTCCCAGGCGTTCCAGATCGACACCGCAGGTTTTCTGCAGCGCTCGCTGTTGCTTGCCGCCGTGTTTGCACTCGGGCTGACCGCGTGCAGCAAGAAAGAAGAAAAAGTCGTCGTGACGCCTTCCGGCACGCCTTCGACTTCCGCGCCCGCAGCAGACGGCAAAGTGAACCTGTCGATCGCCACCGGCGGCACCGGCGGCGTGTACTACCCGCTCGGCGGGGGCATGGCCAATGTGCTGTCGAAATACGTTCCTGGTTACACCGCTACGGCGGAAGTCACCGGCGGATCGGTCGATAACCTGAAGCTCATCAACACCGGCAAGCCGTATATCGCGCTGGCGATGGCCGATGCCAGCCAGGATGCCTACAAAGGCGAAGACAAGTTCCAGGGGACCAAGGTCCCCCTGAGCACGCTGATGATTCTCTATCCGAACCGCATGCACGTGGTGTCGATCGAAGGCACGGGGATCAACACCATCGCCGACCTCAAAGGCAAGCGCGTCTCGACCGGCTCGCCGGGCAGTGCAACCGAGGTGATGGCTTTCCGCGTGCTGGAAGCGGCAGGGCTCGACAAGGACAAGGATGTCACTCGCGAACGTCTGGGTGTGTCCGAATCGGTCAATGCGATCAAGGACAAGAAAATCGATGCGTTCTTCTGGGTCGGGGGCCTCCCCACGGCAGGTGTGACCGATCTCGCGGCGACACCTGGCGTGAAGATCAAGATGATCGACCATGCGAATCTGGTGCCGGCCATGAACAAGAAGTACGGCAATCTGTATTCGGCCGACACGATTCCGAAGGCGACCTACAGCGGCATGGCGAGCGATAACGCCAACGCGTCGGTGTGGAATATTCTGGTGACCAACCAGGCCATGAGCGAAGACGTTGCCTATAACATCGTCAAGACGTTCTTCGAGAAGCGCGACGACCTCATCGCGGTCCACAAGGAAGCCGAGAACTTCAAGCTCGAATTGCAGAAGCAGGCTTCGAGCCCGATTCCGTTTCATCCGGGCGCGCTCAAGTACTTCAAGGAAAAAGGCGTGAACGTCCAGTAAAGGGCGTTGGAATCAAGAAAACCCCGCGCGTGAGAACGGCGGGGTTTTTGTTTGTATCATAGGGTGCGCGCGCACCTTAAGGAGGACCCAGGATGGCCGAAAAAGACACGCTGGCGATAATCGACGACGAAAAATCGCTGGAGGAGGAAGTTCCGCTTACGGCAGAGCAGAAGCGCCGGCTCGAGGAGTTCATCGAGGAGGAGGAAGGCGCGTTCAACAAGTATACGGGCGTGCTGGCGGTCGTGATGACCGCGCTGGCCGTCATCATGTCGCTTTTTCACCTGTATGCCGCGGTCGAGATTGTTCCGGCGTTCATCCTGCGCCCGGTTCACGTCGCCTTCGCGCTCGGCCTGGTTTTCCTGCTCTTCCCCCTGCACAAACGCTATCGTCACCGCCTGATGTGGTGGGACGTGATCCTCGCGATGATCTCGGTCGGCATCATCGGCTATATCCTGTACTGGGGTGACCTGCTCGGCGACCGCGCAACGGTCCCGACCCAGGTCGACATCATCGTCGGTGTGGCACTCATCGTCCTCATCCTCGAAGGCTGCCGCCGCAGCTCGACATGGATCCTGCCTTTCATTTGCGGGCTGTTCATCTGCTACGCCCTGTTCGGGCCTTATCTGCCTTCGCCGTGGACGCATAAAGGTTACGAAGTCTCCAGGCTGGTGGGCTCGCTATACATGACGCTCGAAGGCATCTTCGGCACGGCCGTGGATGTGTCCTCGACGCTGATCATCCTGTTCACCATTTATGGGGCGGTGCTGCAGTATTCGGGCGCCGGAAAATTCTTCATCGATTTCTCGTTCGCTGCCATGGGCGGGAAGCCTTCGAGCGCGGGCCGCGCGGTCGTCATGGGCTCGTTCCTGCTCGGTGGGCCGTCAGGGTCCGGCGTCGCGACGACCGTGACGCTCGGCTCGGTGGCGTGGCCGCTGCTGCAGCGATCGGGGTATGGAAAAGAAGAAGCCGGTGGACTGCTTGCAGCGGGCGGCCTCGGGGCGATCCTTTCACCCCCGGTGCTGGGCGCGGCCGCGTTTCTGATCGCCGAGTTCCTGAAGATCTCGTATCTGGACGTCATCCTGATGGCGACGATACCGACGATCCTGTTCTACCTCGGCATCTTCATCATGGTCGAAATCGACGCGCGCAAGTTCCACATGGCGACGATCAAGATCGGCAAGAACCAGACCGCGCGCGTGCTCGCGCAGCGCTACTGGTATCACTTCGCGTCGCTGCTCGCGATCGTCGTCTTCATGCTGATCGGCTATTCGCCGGTACTGTCGGTCTTCTGGGCCACGGTCACGACCGCCATACTGTCCTTCATGCGCCGCGATACGGCGATCATTCCTTACGAGCTGATACAGGGTAAGCAGCCGCTGGTGAAAGGGCTGTGGGGCTCGGGCCTGGTCAAGGCGCTCGAAGGCGGGTCGCTCGGGATGTTGAACGTCGCGATGACCTGCGCGTCGGCGGGCATCATCGTCGGCGTCGTGACGCTTACCGGTCTGGGGCTGAAATTCAGCTCCATCGTCCTCGATTACGCCGAAAGCGGCGCGCATGGGCTGGTCTCCTTCTGGGCGATTTTCGGCGCCGAGCGCACACCGGAGCTGCTGCACGACATGCGGCTCCTGCTCACCGCGATGTATACGTCGCTGATCGTGTGGGTCGTCGGTCTCGCCGTGCCCGTCACTGCGTCGTACATCATCTGCGCGGTGATCGCCGCGCCGGCGATGATCAAGCTCGGCGTGCCTGATTTCGCGGCGCACATGTTCATTTTCTACTATGCGGTGTTGTCTGAGGTATCGCCACCGACTGCGTTGTCGCCTTTCGCGGCTGCGGCCATCACCGGCGGCGGGCCGTATCGAACCACGCTGCAGTCGTGGAAATACACCGCCCCGGCTTTCCTGGTGCCATTCATGTTCGTTCTCGATCCCACCGGAATCGGATTGCTGCTCGGCGGCTCGTTCAAGAACCTGGCCAATGCCGACTGGGTGTCGATCGCGCGGGTTTCGATCACCGCGGCGTTTGGTATCGCAGCGCTTGCCGGCGGGCTCCAGGGGTGGCTGCTGCAGAAAACCACCATCATAGAGCGGTGGGGGCTGATCATCGCCGGACTCATGCTGGTGTATCCCGCGGCATTGTTCGACTACATCGGGTTTGCGCTCGTCGGGCTCGTCGTGATCCTGCAGAAGATGCGGGGCGGAGGGGTCGCGGCTGCGGCGCCATGAGTCATGCTCGAGTCGTACCACGCCAAGCTCGTCACGCCTTTCGCGGTTTTGGGCATACGCACGGTGGGCGATCGGATCACTGACATCGACTATCTGCCCGTCGGCGTCGCCGCGCTCGCGCCGCTCAACAAGCTGGCCGAGCGCGCGTGCCGCGAGATCGAGCGGTACGTGCGCGATCCGGATTACACGCCCAAGGTTGCGTTCGAGTACCGTGGCACGCCTTTCCAGTGCCGGGTGTGGCGCGAGATCAGTGCGATCCGTGCCGGCCGAACGCGCACCTATAAAGACCTCGCGCGAGCCCTGTCGACTGCACCGCGGCCGGTCGGGGGCGCGTGCGGACGCAATCGCATCCCGATCGTGATTCCGTGCCATCGCGTGGTCGCGGCCGGCGGCCTGGGCGGTTTCATGGGCGGCGAGCTCGAGCCGGCGCTGGCAATCAAGCGCTGGCTGCTGCGGCACGAAGGGGTGCTCGGATCGTGAAGGACGACACCCGGTTTTTTTCATACTTCAGCGTGAGACGTGAAATGTGTACGGCAGTGGCAGGGTTGAGGTCTTGATGCCGGCCCCCCATGTCCAGTGCGACGTCGTGGTGATCGGGGGTGGTCCGGCCGGTTCGACGGTCGCGGCGCTGCTGGCGGAACGCGGACGCAGCGTGGTGTTGCTCGAAAAGGCGAGGCATCCGCGGTTTCACATTGGCGAATCCCTGTTGCCGATGAATCTGCCGCTCTTCGAGAAGCTTGGCGTGGCCGAAGAGATGCAGCGTATCGGCATGCCCAAGTATGGGGCCGAGTTCGTGTCGCCCTGGCACGGGGAGCCTGCGACGTTCGATTTCGCGAACGCGATCGACAAGGCTTTTCCGTTTGCATACCAGGTTCGGCGCTCGGACTTCGACGAGATCCTCTTTCGCAACGCTGCGCGCAAAGGCGCCGCGGCGCTTGAAGCGTGCCGCGTGACCTCCGTCAAGTTCAACGCTCGCGGCGCGCTGGTCGGTGCGCTCGACCAGGAGGGCGCGGAGCGGAAATGGCAGGCGAAATTCGTCGTCGACGCGTCAGGTCGTGACACGCTCCTCGCCAACCTGTCCCGGACCAAGCGCCGCAACAAGAAGCACAACAGTGCTGCGATCTATGGGCATTTTTCCGGCGCCGCCCGGTTGCCGGGCAAGGCCGAAGGCAATATCAGCCTGTTCTGGTTCGAGCATGGCTGGTTCTGGTTCATACCGCTCATCGACGGTACGACGAGCGTGGGCGCGGTATGCTGGCCTTATTACATGAAGTCCAGGAAGACCGAGCCGGAGCAGTTTTTCTTCGACACCATTGCACTGAGCCCGGCGCTTGCCGCCCGGTTGTCGGGCGCCACGCTCGTGTCTGCGGTCACTGCCACCGGCAATTATTCGTATCAGGTGCAACGTGCGGCGGGCGAGAATTATCTTTTGCTCGGCGATGCGTTCACCTTCATCGATCCGGTGTTTTCGACCGGCGTTCTGCTGGCGATGCAAAGCGCCTTCGTGGGCGCGGATACGGTCGAGGTGTGCCTCGATCAACCGCAGCGCGCCCGCGCGGCACTCCGGGCTTTCGACGCCGGCATGCGCCGCGGACCGAAGGTTTTTTCGTGGTTCATCTATCGGCTTACGACGCCGGTTTTTCGCGACATGTTCATGCGCCCGCGCAACGAGAAGCTGCAGGAAGCGGTGCTGTCGGTGCTGGCAGGTGATGTGTTTCGCAATACGCCGGTGCGCGGCAGGCTCCTCATCTTCAAGATCATCTACGCACTGAAAAGTCTTTCCACGCTGCGCGTGAGCGTGGCGGCGTGGAAGAAGAGGAAGCGTGCGATCCGTGATCTCGGCGTCGAGACGCCGGGCGAACCGCGGGGCACGGGTGCCTGACGTGTCGAGCGCATTCGAGCTGGCGTATGCGGGGCCTGAAGCGTTCGAAGCGCTGCGCACCAGCGGTGCGGGTCGCGTGCTGGGGGCGATCGCTTTCGGCGCGGAGGCGCCGGCGGTCGCCGAGCGGGACTTTCCTTTTGTCTGGGTCGACATGCCGGTGCTGGGTGCAGGCCCGATGTTCGAGGTGTGGCTGAGCGCGCAACCCGTCGTCCGCGAAGACGTGAAAGGGGTCGTAGCCGCACGCAACGACGAGGTTCTGTTCGGCGCTGTACAGGTCGAAGACCGGGGCAGTCTCGACGAAAAGACTTACCTCGCATACGAGCGCATCTTCGATTTCCTTGATGACCGCGGCTACCCACACCTGCTGAGGGTGTGGAATTATTTCGCCCGAATCAACAGCCCCGCGGACGGGCTCGAGCGTTATCAGCGCTTCTGCCGCGGGCGACACGACGCCTTTGCCGCGAAAGGGCGGATCATCGGCCAGGACACGCCGGCGGCCTCGGCGCTGGGCAGCCGGGACGGGCCCCTGACCATATACTTTCTCGCGGCGAAAACGCCGGGGGAGCGCGTGGAGAATCCACGGCAGATGAGCGCTTACCATTATCCGGCCCAGTACGGCCCGCGCAGTCCGACCTTCTCGCGCGCCATGCGGGTGCAAGGGCGCCTGGGGACGCTGCTGTTCATCTCGGGTACGGCGGGCATCGTCGGTCACGAAACGCAGCATCCCGGAAACGCGACCGAACAGGCGCAGGAAACCATGGTGAACCTGCGCGCCGTGATCGCGCAGGCGCGCATCGATGCAGCCGGCGGCAGGCTCGCGTTCAAAGCCTATTTGAGGCACCCGGACTATCTTCCCGTGGTCAGGGATTGCCTGAGCACCGCATTCGGCGCGCAGGCCGACGTGCTTTATCTTCAAGCCGACATCTGCCGTGCGGATCTGCTGCTCGAAGTCGAAGCGGTTTACGTGGACCAACGCGGAGCGCACGGCTGATGCGAAGTGCGGTCATGGCGCCGGCTAGAATCGCGTGCGGTCTGAAGCGCGTGCTGTGCGCGCTCAGGCGCCCTTATGAATATCTGGTGCTGTACCTCGGGTTACTGTTGTTCGCTTTGCCCATGATCGTCTGGAGCCTCGTGGCGGCGGTTCTTTACCGAATCCTGCCCCGTCGCGTTGGCGCATCGCTGGGCCGGCTCGTCCTCACCATGATGTTCAGGGCTTATCTCGCTGCGCTCAGAGCGACCGGGCTGGTCAAGCTCGACCTGGGCGCACTCGATGCGTTGCGCGACGAACCGTCGTTGATCATCGCGCCCAACCACCCCAGCATGCTCGACGCTGTCCTGGTGGTCTCACGCCTGTCGCGCGTCGCGTGCATCATGAAAGCCGAGATCCGGGAAAACGTGCTCTTCGGCGGCAGTTCGAGCCTCGCCCATTACATACGCAACAATTCGGCGCTCGGCATGGTGCGCGCGGCCGCGGCCGCGGTCCGGGCCGGGAACCAGCTGCTCGTTTTCCCGGAAGGAACGCGGACGCGCCAGGCCGCGGTCAATACCTTCAAAGGGGGTTTTGCGCTGATTGCCAAGACCACGGGTGTTCCGGTGCAGACCGTCTTTATCGAAACCAATTCGCTCTTTCTGAGCAAAGACTGGCCGCTTTTCCGGATGCCGACTTTCCCGCTGATCTATCGCGCGACACTCGGACAGCGCTTCGAAGTGGACGGAGACGTCAAAACGTTTGTCGCGGATCTCGAGGATTACTACCGGCAGACCCTTGCCGCAAGCGACATGGCCGCCTGGATCTCGCCGCATGAATGACGCATCGCGATCGCACCTCGTCGTGATTCCCAGCTACAACACGGGTGCGAAAGTGGTCGAAACCGTGCGGGAAGCGCGGCGCTTCTGGGAGCCGGTGTGGGTCGTTATCGACGGCAGTACCGACCGGAGTGCTGAAGCGCTGCAATTGCTCGCGCAGGACGACGCGGGCGTCAGACTGCTGGTCCTGCCCCGCAACCGGGGCAAAGGCGCTGCAGTGCTGCACGGCATGAACGAGGCCGCGCGCGCCGGATTCACGCATGTGCTGACGATGGACGCGGACGGCCAGCATCCGCCCGAAAAAATTCCCGAGTTCATGGCCGCTTCGATCGCGCGACCGGACGCGATGGTCCTCGGTCTGCCGGTGTTCGATTCGAGCGCGCCGTCGATTCGCCTGCGGGGGCGCAAGATTTCGAATGCGCTCGCCAATTTCCAGACCCTGTGGACAGGCATCGGCGATGCGCTCTTCGGCTTTCGCGTCTACCCTATCGCGCCTTTGCGCGAAACGATGCAACGCAGCTACTGGATGCGCCGATTCGACTTCGATCCCGAGGCGGCAGTGCGCCTGTGCTGGCGCGGCGTCGTCCCGATCAACGTGCCTGCGCCCGTCAGGTACCTTCGGCCCGAGGAGGGCGGAGTCTCGCACTTCAATTACGTGCGCGACAATATTCTGCTCACGGGCATGAATTTGCGCCTGCTGGCGGGGTTCGTGCTGCGGCTTCCGCTCCTGCTCTGGAGAAAAACCCGCGCCTAGGAGCTTGTCGGACTTGCGATACGACAAGCTCCTTATGCAAAACCGGACAGCCGAATTGAAGGCGAAAACATGCTTTTGCGGCTTTTTGAAATCACATTCTGCGGATATCCGTCCGGTTTTGCTTTAGCAGCCTGTCCCGACTGGTAAGTCCGACAGGCGGCTAGACGGCGGAC
>JBKJKJ010000277.1:0-11293 GCA_046597455.1 Burkholderiales bacterium | reverse complement strand
ACGTTGGCGACAGAGCCGACGCGAATAGAACTCCATTTTATTCATGCGAAGCAGCGTTATGAATTTTCGCTAGCACTGACCGCCGAGCGCATTCTCCAAGAGCGCCTCACCGCATATCCGAAGGGTAAGGAGACACTGCTTTACGACCGACGCCATACGGCGGGTAAAGATGAGTACACGTTTGGAAAGAAGCTGGAAGGCGGGGGCCAGTTGCACCAAACGTGGCGCAACTTAACTGGACCTCAAATGCTGTTTATTTCGCAGGCGGCGCGAAATAGCAGTGAAGAACTGACCCAGCTACGGCAGCCATTTAAATGGCTGGAAAGGGGGTTCTCAGTAATCTCGGACGAGATGGGTGCACTCGCCAAGGTTGCGCAGTCAATCGCTGCGGACGACGCTGAGTTCGGCGTGTCGATAGCCTCGTTCCTCCAAGAACTCGATGTGCCAGTCACGCAAATTGAGTTTGCTCAAATTCCAGAATCTAAAGAGATCGATCAGCCGGAAAGCTCCGCGATTGGGGCAAAAGAACTTCGTGCGAGCAAGCAACTCCCCGCTATTAGAACGACGCTAACGCACAAGACCGAGCTCGGAGAGGCTGAGTTTGATTTCGACGAAGAGTCAAAAGGCACCAAAAGTCTGATGGGTTTTTGGTTGCCATGGATGATTGTTGGGACTGAAGTTCAGAGCAGCAGCACGCTGCGGACGCTTGTTGTGGACGAGCTTGATAGTAGCTTGCACCCGAAGATCGTGGCTTGTTTGATAGAGAAACGACTGCAGTCCGATGCTCCCGCACAACTGATTTTCACCACGCACGACACCCATTTGATGGAAACGAAGCTACTCCGGCGGGACCAATTCTGGATCACTGAGCGCGACCGAAATGGAGCGACGCAGTTGCGGTCGATCCATGATTTCGACGGACGCGAGAGTGAAGACGTGGAAAAACGCTACTACGAAGGACGGTATCGCGGCCTTCCTATCACTTCCCGGGGCTGAACATGGGACGTTCTCCCCAATCGTTTGACCGCTCAGGATCACGCCTCAAGCAGCAACCTACCGTGCTAGTGATCTGCGAGGATCTTAAATCCGGAAAACAATACCTCGAGGACGCCAGGCGGCATTTCCGAATCGATGTGAGGGTGGAAATTACGCACTGCGGCAGAACTGATCCCCAAGGTATTGTGAGGGAGGCGCGGCAACGGCAGGCGCGATTCGACCGCGTTTTTTGTGCTATCGATCGTGACGATCACCAGAAATTTGATGAAGCTCTGGCACTTGCTCAGAACTCCAACATCACTGTAATAGCTTCATATCCGTGCTTCGAATTCTGGTTATTGCTGCATTTTGGATATTGTCGCAAGCCCTATACGGCTGTCGGGCGTGACTCGGCTGCGGACCGATTGATCAGCGACCTGCGGCGACACCCCGGCATGGACAAGTATTCGAAGGGCGACGCCAAAAGCGTTTTTCAAATGTTGAGGGGAGCAAGCTTCAATGGTGCACGGGAACTTGCTCCGCGCGTGCTTCGGGATGCGATTCAGTCGGGCGAAATGAACCCCAGTACAAACATTCATGAGTTAATCGCTTTTTTTGAGGAGTTGTCAGTCCCTCAACCTGTAGGTCTTGTTCCCTAATTGTGTTCGTTCCTCGGGGTGCGGGGATTACAGTAGTGTGTGTCGTCGCTGTGCCGCAACGCGGTTGAGATTTTGACGATTGTGGCGTGTGCCACGCCGCTATAGTCGGGATCGCACCTTCTAAGCAAGAGATTGGACGGCTGCCGATGCTTAACCACGCGTCTTTGATCCCGAGGATCTCCTCGTACTTCTTCAAGGTCCGCTTGTTATGAATCAGCACCGGGACTTTCCATCCAACGAGCGGCCCGATCACATACATCCCCAGAGCACTCTCAAGCTCGTCGAACGTTCCTGTGTATTCCCGCGTAATTTCGATGAGACGCTTGACGTGATCCTGTGACTCCGCTGGCGGGAGGGCGGGGACCTGCACTCGTTTTTTGTTGGCATCGTAGGACTGGGTAAGTCGAGTGGGTAATCGTAACCCTTTGCGCTCGATGAGCAAAGCGCACAACTCCAGAGGCACCTCCCGCAGCCTCTGGCGAGCCGTAGGGTCGCCGGCTACGGGACCCTCCTTTGGATTTGCGCTTGCGCTGTCGTGTTAAACGAGCATGTTCTTGATCCTAACGAAACAAGGCATACGCGGATCAGAAAACGCGTAGACCCCTTTTGCACGCCTCTTTAAGATTGTTTTGCCATTATCGGAAACCAGCCTTTTGATGTAATTGTTGAGCGCTCCCTGTGTTATTGGCATTCCTGCACGGAACTTATATGCAGCGCGCAGGCGCTCCGCTGTGAACTCAGGATCAGGGATAATCGCCGCTGCGCAAACTATTGTTCGGTATTGGTCGGTGGTCGATGACATCGTCGCGTCGTCGTAACACCGTCTTAGCGTGCCCTCTGCCTCGGCCGAGGCGCTCGAAAGGGCAGAATTCAGCGTCTTTACAGAAATTGACGGCAGATTCTGCGCTATTGATGCCTCCGCACATTTAAGTGCGAGCAAATGTGTGAAATGCGGATAGCCGCCGCTAAGGCTAACGATCTTTTGCACAACGTCGATTTCGAAAATCAGGTTCGCCTTTTTTGCGCCAGTAGCTATGATTCGCTCTAGCTCAGGCTCCGCCATGGTGCGTACGCGGGTTTCTTTGAGGCATCGTTCGACCGATTGATGCCCTTGCGTAAGATCAGAAGCCGTATGTGCGATGCCGACCGCTAAAATCTTCAGCTTTGCCCGCATGTCGCTTAACTGCTTGATGAACTCGGCGAGTTTCCATCGCTCCTCATCGTTCTTGATCGCGTCCAACTCGTCGATAACCAATAATGCTTCCAGATCGCCAAGCAGTTGTGCGGCATTGGAGGGCGCGATGTGGCCGTGGATCGGAGTCATTTTCTGGCTGTACTTGCGGTCAGACTTGATTTTTGCATCAGCCTTGATGAACATACTCACGCCGATACTCGCGCCTCCGCCTTGAACGTGCTCCTCAGTTAGCTCGCTGATCTTAAGGTCAATGCCTACGTCTCGGAGAACACCTGCTACCATGTGTTCGAACGTACTGCTGGAGTCACAACGAAACTTATGGAGCTGACCCTTCACGATTCCAGCGCCGAATATTAGTTCAGAGGTAATGTTTGCTAACGAACTCTTTCCGACTCCCCTGTCCCCGAACAAAAGGCTGTGCTGGCCAGGCGTGTTGATCTGAGCGATTATTTGCTTTACCTCTTCGGTGCGACCGAAGAATAGCTCCAGCGAGTTGACGGGCGTGTGTGGGGTGAAAATGCTTCGAATGCCAGAGCTTGCTATTTTTCTTTCTTCGACGATGCCAAAGGGGTCGTTCCGGTTGAGCATGTTTTTCACCCGATTTATTTTTGAACGGAAATGCTGCCGCAGCGGATAGTTTGCGGGCCAACTTTGCTCATGTCCATCAACTCGCGACCTTGTGGCACATTTGTGTCGTCGTTAAACCGGGCAGCGCTTGCTGCTGTGGGTTTGCCACCACCACTATCGCTATTGCGCTATCCAAGCCTTTGTTCCGTAAGGCAGTGTGGACGCTAAGGCAGTCTTCGCAGCACAAAAACCGTTCGCGCCGAGGCGCGGCAGCGCATCGAGGCGCGAACGACCGCGGGCGTTCCCCCCGAAATGGTTGCGAAAGAAATTCGCCGCAAGGCCCCATCGACGCGACACTGAGGCGCTCAGAGGAAAAATGAAAGAGACCATGAAGGTGATAAGCCCGGAAGGCCTGCCTGTGGGGGCGACCGGCCGGGTCAGCCGCCCGCTTGACGACCTCTCCGGCAAGACCATCGGCGAGGTGTACAACAATCACTTCAAAGGCGAGCTGATGTTCCGTACCTACCGCCGCCTTTTGCAGGACAAATACCCCGGCATCAGGATCATTCCGTACGATGAATTTCCCATCGTCTATGTAGGTGGAGACGCGGCATCGCAAAAACGGATTGCGAAGGAAATCGCGGCGATCGCCAAAGAGAAAGGATGCGACGCCATCATCACCGGCAACGGTGGCTGAGGGACGTGCACTCCGGCCTCGGTGAGGCCGGCCGTCGAAGCAGAAAAACTCGGCATTCCGGGTGTCGTGGTCACGACCACGGGTTTCACGACCATCGCCAGGGCTGCGGCGAAAGCCGAAGGCATGACCGAATTGAGGATCGCGGAATATCCCGGCGCAGTCGGCGTGCATGCGGAAGCGCTCGTCGTCAAAAACGTCGAGGACGTTCTTTTCGATCGAATCGTCGAGAACCTGACTCGCCCGCTCGGCGCGGCATCATCGGAGTCGTCCGCGAACCCACGACGCGCCGATGACATCGTTTACGAAGGCTCGTTCGAGGCCATGAACGAGCACTTCAGAAGCAGGGAGTGGACGGACGAGCTGCCCGTCATTCCGCCTACGATCGAGAAAATCGAAGCGTTCCTGAAGCACACCGACCGCGCGCCGGACGAACGAATCGCCGTACTGCCGCAGGCCAACCTTCAGGCCGTGCCGTGGAACATCGCGGCCAACGGCGTGATGGCGGGCTGCCGTCCTGATGCCATGCCGCTGCTCATCGCGGCTGTCGAAGCCATCGCTGACAACACCTACAACCTGAACAACATCGGGACGACGTGGGGCGTGCTGCCGTTTCTGCTGATCAACGGCCCCGAGGTTGAACGATTGGGAATCGAGAACGGCGGACAGCTCATTTCAAAAGGGGCGAACCCGGCGCTCGGGCGCGCGCTCGGGCTGATCATCAGGAACATCGCCGGCTACAAACCGGGTCGGAACTACATGGGGACGTTCGGCTATCCGAACAATTTCGTCATCGCCGAAAACGAGGACGAGAGCCCGTGGGAGCCGTATCACGTGGAGCACGGTTTCCGGAAAGAAGACACCACCGTGACCGCGTGCGGCACGGTCACGTGGGGTTGGCCGCCGGCGATCTATGGCACCACTGACAAGTCCGCCGCACAGACCGCACTCGAGTTCCTCAGCCTCGAACTGACGAAGAAACCGTGCCTTGCGCGGCTTGCCGAACGGGGTCCGAACGGATTCCAGAACATGATCACGATCCTCGTGGCGCCGCCGGTTGCCAAGGCGCTCGCGGGCGCGGGTTATTCGAAGCAGAAAATACGGGAGTACCTGTTCGAGCATGCGCGCGTGCCTTACACGGAGCTCGAATTCGTCCTGAAGTATGGACACTCGGAGGCATTCACGATTCCCGACGCCGTGGAACGGGGCATCTATCCCGAAGAATATCTGGGAAGCGAAGAGCGTCTCCTCCGGGTGCTTCCGAGTCCGGACGTGATCAACATCGTCGTGTGCGGCGATCCTCACCGCAACCGGGTGATGGTGCTGTGGGGCGGTTACGTGAATCCGGCGACGCGGAAGGTGGCGTTCCGGACGGGCTGAGCGCGCGACGAGCTAATCCGCGCGTATGCCCGCGGCGCGGATCACCTTCGACCACTTCGCCACCTCGGCGCGCAGGTAGGCGGCGAATTCATCCGGGGAAGTGCCGGCAGGCTCGAGCCCGCCCGCGAGCATGCGTTCCCTGACGTCCGGTTGAGCGATGGCGTTCGCGATGCCTTCGGAAAGTCTGGTGACCACAGCCTTCGGTGTCGCGGCGGGCGCGAGCGCGCCGTACCACACGTCATTGCCGAATCCCGGAATGCCGGCCTCGGCCACCGTGGGAAGGTCAGGCACGCCGAGGGACCGCTTGCTGCTCGTCACCGCCAGAGCGCGGAGCCGGCCCGCGTTGACGTGCGGCATCGTCGACACCACGCTCGAAGCCGTTGCTGAAATACGACCTGCCACGAGATCGGTGATGCTGGGCGCCGTGCCCTTGTACGGAACGTGCACCATCCTGATCCCGGTCGTGAGCTTCAGAAGCTCCAGGCCCATGTGCGCGGGGCTCCCGTTGCCGGAGGACCCGAACAACAGCTCGTTCGGACGCGCTTTCGCCAGGGCGACCAACTCTTTCACCGATCGCACCGGCAGCGACGGATGCACGACCAGCACGCTGGGCGCGACCACGATGACGCTGACGGTTGCGAAGTCCGTGACGGCGTCATAGGGCAGCTTGTACAGGCTCGCGGCGCTGGCGTGCCCGGAGGAGGTAATGAGCACGGTATATCCGTCAGGCGCCGCGCGGGCGACGGCTTCGGCCGCGATCGTGCCGCCCGCGCCCGGGCGGTTTTCAATGAGGACCTGCTGACCCCACGCCTCGATCAGCTTCTGGCCGACGATGCGCGCGGTGCTATCGACGCCGCCGCCAGGCGCCAGCGCAACGATGATCCGGATCGGTCTGGATGGATACGCCTGAGCCCACCCGTGCCCTGAGGGCAGGACACTCAATCCCAGCAGCAGTGCCGTCATCGAGAGCGGAATTCGCTTCATACCCTTCCTCCTGTGCGTGTCACGCCGGGTCCGGGCGCGTGGGGCCGCGGCCTTGCCCCACGCGACAGTGCAGCGGCTCGTACGGACGCGCTTCAGGGGCCTTCATCCAGCCGGATAGAAGGTGATTATGCCGTAGGGCGCGGGCCATCCAGCAGATTGGAACTGATCTTCTCGAATCTGCGCCGTCCCGCCGATCCATAAGGGGCACGCAGCACCGTTCGGGGTCTGTCCCTCCGCGACATAAACATCCAGCACGCGCGGTTGACGGTTGTTCGGGCGGAGCATAGATTCCAGCAGGTCTACGCAGAAGATCGTGCTCGCGTGATTACCCAGCGGGCATTGGAAGATAATCGACCCCACGAGGAGAGACTGTCATGCCGTTTTATCAACTCGACGAGCTGGAGAAGAAGAAATCGAAGACCAATCTGAAGATCGAGTCGGGCTCCGTTCCCGGGGAGTTCATGAAGTTCGGCATCGTCACCAAGCCGGAAGGTGAAGGACCCCCGCTGCACGAACACCCGAACGAAGAGCAGTTCAGCCTCGTGCTCGCCGGCCAGATGCATTTCGTCCTGGGCGACGAGGATCGCGTGGTCGGTCCGGGTACGCTCATCCACATACCGCGCAATACCCGCCATCGTTCGCGCCCGGTCAATGGGCCCGCGACGTTTATCACTGTCAAAAGCCCCTGTGGCAATGGCGACCTTGCGCAGGACTACAACCTGCGCCCGGAGGCGGCAGAGATCGAGGCGCTTTATCCGGGGAAGCAGCCCTAAAAGAAGCCGCGCATGTCCACCGCTTCACGAGGTCATCGGGTCACATCCGTGGCCGTGCGCGCCGCTTTCATCGTTGGGGTTGGCGTTGGCGCGGCCGCGCCGACCGCGGCACAGAACTATCCGAGCAAGCCGATCCGGCTGATCGTGCCTTTCGCGCCCGGAGGGCCGGTCGACGGCATGGCACGACTGCTCGCGCCGCCGCTCAGCGCGAGCCTCAGGCAATCCGTTGTGATCGATAACCGTTCCGGCGCAAGCGGGATGATCGGCATCGAAGCCGGCGTGAGAGCCGCCCCCGACGGCTACACGATCACGATGGTTTCCAGCAGCTACTCTGCGAGCGCTGCGACGTTGCAGCTTCCCTATCACCCGGTGAACGACGTGGCGCCGATCGTGCTGGTGAATGCGTCGCCGCAACTGGCGGCCGTGCACCCATCGGTTGCCATCGCGAGCGTCGCCGAGCTCGTCGCCCATGCCAAAGCCAATCCGGGCAAGCTCAACTACGGCTCATCAGGTACCGGCGGCAGCGTCCACCTGTCCACGGAGTTCTTCAACATGATGGCGGGAACCCGGATGACGCACGTGCCGTACAAGGGGCAGGGCCCGGCACTGATCGATCTCGTCGGCGGGCAGATTCAGCTCCTGCTCGGAAGCCCGATGGTGATTTACCCGCACGTGAAAGCGAACCGGCTGCGCGGGATCGCGGTGACCAGCGCAAAGCGCTCGAGCGCGATGCCCGAGATTCCGGCTTTCAACGAAACGGTGCCGGGCTACGAGACCCTGGCCTGGCAGGCGGTGCTCGGTCCGAAAGCGCTGCCCAAAGAGCTCGTTATGCGCTGGAACACCGAGATCAACCGTGTTCTCCTGTTGCCTGAGATCAGGGCGCGCATGGCCGCGGATGGCATCGAGGTCGGCGGCGGGGGACCGGAGCGTTTTTTCGAGCTGCTCAAGCGCGACCTCGCGAAGTGGCACAAAGTCGTCGCGTACGCCAACATCAAGTCGGGAACCTGACAACAAGGAGAAGCTGCCATGCCGTTCTACGAAAAAGGCGACGTCCGCATCCATTACGAAGAGGCCGGCTCAGGCTTCCCGTTGCTGGTCATCGCCGGCGGCGGTCTGAATTCGAAAATATCGTATCTCACCGGAAGCGCGCCGTTCAACCCGACCGAGGCGTTCAGGAACGAGTATCGCGTCGTCACGATGGACCTGCGCAACGCCAACGGCGGCCAGTCCACCGGTCCGCTCGAGATCGATCGCCCCTGGGATGCGTACGCCGATGACCACCTCGGTCTGATGGATCATCTGGGCATCAAGAAATTCCTGGTGATGGGTTTCTGCATCGGCGGACCCATGATCTGGAACCTGATCAAGCGCGCGCCCGAGCGTATCGTCGCTGCCGTTCTGGCGCAGCCCAGCGGGTCGCGTCCGGAGATGCGCGATCTGTTCTACGACACCAATATGAAGGGTTGGGGTCCTGAGCTGATCAAGCGCCGGCCCGAGATCACGATGGAGATGGTCGACAGGTTTCTGACCAGGATGTACCGCACCAACCCCGACTTCGTCTTCACCGTGACACGCGACTTCGTGCGCACGTGCCAGACGCCGTTACTCATCCTGCCGGACGATATCCCGGCGCATCCGTATGCTGTCGCCATGGAGGCCGCGATGCTCGCGCCGAACGCGGAAGTGAGCATGTTCCCGTGGAAGGAGCCCAAGGAACGGATTCCGCTGGCGGTGCGCCAGATACGTTCCTTCCTCCGGGCGCATCGGCCCGCTTCTGCTTAGACGGCGGTGTTCCATGCGACAAGGCGGCTGACGCCCCGTGACGGCGGACTCAGTAGCTGAAGAAAAACAACAGATCGACGCCGCTGCCCTGCATGCGCTGGAACAGCTGCTGCTGTGTGCTCGACCCCTGCAGCACGTTGGTGCGCAGCCGCAGCCAGCGCGTCAGCTCGTACTCGAGGATCAGGTTCGTCTGGCTCTGCCCCCCGATCCCCTGCTCCACTTTCACGTACAGGTTCTGGCCCAGCTGCTGGCCGATGGTCAGCGACGCGGCGCCGCCGTTCTCCGGCGCGGTGTTGATCTCGAACGTGTCGAGGCCCAGGGCGTTTTCGATCGAGGAGGAGAGCGCGCTGGCCAGCGTCCCGGTCGCGATCTGCTGCGCCCGCTGCGCCAGAGAGATCTGCTGCCCCTCGCCCAGCGAGTTGATCGGCTGGTTGAACACGATCAGCGACAGGATGTCGGCCTGATCGAGCGGCGGCGTGCTGCTCAGCTCGATCTCGGGCACCTTCATCGTGCCGCGGACGTTGACCCGCGCCTCGACGCCTGAAATCAGCCGTCTCGTGCGCAGATCCAGGATCGGATCGAGCTCGTTGAGGGCCTCGCCGGCGAACCGCACCGTGCCGTCGCGCAGGATGTCGAAGCGGCGGCCCTGGAAATCGTAGGTGCCGCGCACGGTGTTGACCGTGCCGACCAGCACGATCTGCTGCCCCGCTGCCTTGGTCGCCCGCAGATCGCCGCCCAGCGTGACGTTGATCGCGCCGAGGCTCACCGGCGCGCCCGGCGTCCGCAGCTCGCTCGCCTTCACCACCAGGTCGTCGGGCACGGTGACGCGCACGTCCATGGTCAGCGCATCGAGCGGCGAGCGCGCGACAGACGCGGCGGTGTTGGCCGGCTTGGTCAGGTACTCGGTCGGCTCGGTCGCGTACGCCGAATCGCTGGTGAACGCGAGGATCTCGTCGAGGTTCACCTGGCCGGTCGAGACCCCCAAATCCCCCTGCACGCGCGGCGCCCGCAGCTCGCCCGCGATCTCCAGGTTGCTGTTCACCCGGACGTTGCCCAGCCTGTTGTCGATGATCTTGAAGTCGTTGGCGGTGACGAACAGCTCGACGCCGCCGACCTGCAGCTCGTGGACCGCGAGATCGCCGGTGATCGACAGCGAGCTCTGGTGGTTGTCGAGGACCACGATGTGGTCGATGTGCACCTTGTCCGCCTGGAGGTCGATCTTTCCCTGCAGGTTCGTGTAGTTGACGCCGGTCGGCTCGACGGTGAACGCCGCCTTGTCGATGGTGACGACGCCGGTCGGGTGCGGATCGGCGGCCGACCCGGTCACGTCGATCTTCGCCTGCAGCGTCCCGCTGACCTTGGTCAGGTTGGTCGTGAATCCCTGAATCAGGCCGAGATCGATCGGCGTGCTCTCGATGTGCAGATCGATGCGGTCACTTCCGGCCACCGGCGCGCCGTGAGCGGCCGCGCGATCCGCTGCCGCCGCCCCGTTCTTGAACAGCGCGGTCGGCACGTAGCCCTTGGCCGTCAGGTAGGTCGTCGGGTTCTGCTGCAGCCTGGTGTCGAGCGTCAGGCCGGCGCCGGCGTAGTTCACGGTGCCGCCGAACGAGTCGTAGCGATACTGCTGGAAGCCGCCCTTGTCGACGCGGAAGTCGGCCTTGACGTCGGGAGCGGCGGCCGTGCCGGAGACGACGCCCGAGGCGTTGAGCGTGCCGCTGACCTGCGGCGGGCGCAGCAGCAGCGCGTCGACGTTGGCGAGGTCGACGTTGGCCAGCGTCACCGTGAGCGCGTCGCCGGGACGGCCGAACGTCCCGTCGGCGGCAATCTGCTGCGCGCCGTTGGCCAGCGTCAGGTGCTGCACCGCGACCGCCTCGTGCGCGTAGTTGATCGTTGCCTCCGAGCCCTGCGCCAGCTGCCACGTCTGCCCCTGCGTCTGCAGGCCGAGCTTCTGCAGGTGGACTTCCTGGTGATCGGGATGCAGCACCAGCGAGCCGGCGGCGCCGACCGACCGCTGCGGCTGTTTGGCGGTGGCGTCGAAGTCCAGCTGCTTTTGCCGGTAGGTCGTCCTGGCGTCGAGCTGGTTGATCGTCTGGCCGGCGATCGTGACGAAGGTCGCGTGCGTGTCGGACACGAGGGTCGCATCACCGATCGTCAGCTGCGGGAGAGCCGCGGTGAAATCGCTCGAGACGGTGAGCGCGCTGGTGTCGCCGTAGGTCAGGCCGTCGCCGGTCACGTTGCCCGACGCCTTCAGCTCGCGCTTGTTGCCGGTGATCGCGGCGTCGAC
>JBKJKJ010000099.1:0-4517 GCA_046597455.1 Burkholderiales bacterium | reverse complement strand
ACGGTGAGATTGGGCTGCGCCGCCACGAAGTGCGGATCCATCGTCGTCACGTCCGCCGACAGGCCGATGCGCAGCCCGGCAGCCTGGGTGTGGCTCGTGAGCAGCAGTGCCGCGCCGCATACGGCGGATAAAACGCGCGACAGGTGGCGACGAATGCGTGGGCGGGATCTGGACATCTACTCTGCTGCCTTCCTGAAGGATGAAATACTTACTGTGGCCGGAACTCGTGGGCAAACGTGCGCTCGTCGGCGCGCGGCGTATAGACGATGCCTTTACGGGTGGCCCAGACATTTTCCTGGTGATAGAGGGGAATGATGCCCAGGTCGGCCATCGCGATCCCGGTCGCCTGCTGCAGCAGCTTCTCCCGCCGGCCGTCGTCGACCGTCGCCAGCGCCTGCTGCAGCAGCGCGTCCATTTTTGGATTCGAGTAGCGGCCTCGATTCGCCTGCCCCATGCCTTTTTCGCTGCTGTAAGTGGCGAGCAAGGCTTTCAGCGGCGATGACGCTTCGGCCGTATCCGAGCCCCATCCCACCAGCATGAGACTGAACTCGAGCTTGTTCGCGCGCGAGAAATAAACCGATGAGGGCATGGTTTCGACTTTCGTCGCGATGCCGATGCGGCTGAACATCTGCGCGATCGCCTGAGCGATCTGGTCGTCGTTGACGTAGCGGTCGTTGGGGCCGTGCACGGTCAGGCCGAACCCCTCCGGATAACCCGCTTCGGTGAGCAGCTTGCGTGCGCCCTCGACATCGTATGGTTCGGGTTTCAGGGCGGGCGTATAGCCGAACATCCCGTCGGGCATGAGCTGTCCGGTCGTCCGCGCAGCCCCTTCCATCACGCGATCGACGAGCGCCTGTCGATTGATGGCCTTGGACATCGCGCGGCGCACGCGCACGTCTTTCAGCGGATTGCGCTCGAGGGATTTGCCGGACTTGTCGGTCACGAAAGGCGAGCGGTCGCGGCTGGCGTCGAGATGCAGATACATGACCCGGTGCGACACGATGCGATAAACCGAGAGGTCCGGCTGCTTGACGATACGCGCGAGGTCCGCGGTGGGCACGTTCTCGATCGCCCGCACGTCGCCTGCGAGCAGCGAAGCGACACGGGTCGGGTCCGACGTGATCACCCGCAGCACCACCTTGTCCCACGGCGATCGGGGTCCCCAGTACCCGTCGTAGCGCTCGAGCTCGATGCGGCTGCCTTTCTGCCAGCGCACGAACTTCAACGGCCCGGTGCCTATCGCCGCCTTGCCCGAGTTGAAGTCTTCGGTCGTGGCGCCTTTGGCGGCACGGCTCGATACGATCATGATCGTGCTCATGTCGTTTGCCATGAGCGGATACGGTGCGGCGGTCTTCAGGCGTATCGTGTACGGGTCGACGATGACTTTTTCGGTGATCTGCTTGCTGTAGGTCGTGAACGGGGAAGGGCTGTTGGGCACCGTTGGCACACGATCGAGCGAAAAAGCGACGTCAGCGGCAGTGAACCCCGAGCCGTCGTGGAATTTCACACCTTTGCGTAGACTGAATTCCCACGTGAAATCATCGACTGCTCGCCACGACTCGGCGAGCGCAGGGGTCAACTGACCGCGCGCGTTTTTTGCCACGAGCGTTTCGAAAACGTGGTTCGCGACGTTGTTGTTCGGCGTGAGGTTGTGAAAGTGCGGATCGATCGACGTCACATCGGCGCTGAGCGCGATACTGAGGTCCGCGGCCTGTGCCGGATGGATGCCAAGCGCAAAGAAAAACAGGAAAGCCGCTGAGAGCCTGAATATACGCACCATACGTACCCTATGCACCATAAGTACCTCCAGCGAATCCGGCCTGCTGCGAGCATACCGCACAATTCGTCGGGCCGACCTCGACGACGGCTGACGGACGTTGACATGCCTGCGAGCGTGCACCTATGCTGGCTTCCCGGACCGCGCGTTTGCGCGCATCCCATTTTCAGGAAAAGCCTGTGCAATCTCCCGGAACCGCTCCTGAGAGCATCGACATGATTCGAAAGCTCATCGCTTTCCCTACCGTGAGCCGCGATTCGAATCTGGAGCTGATCGATTTCGTGCACGAGTATCTGCGCGGTCTGGGCGCCGACGTGCGTCTGACTTTCGACGACGACAAGCGCAAGGCGAATCTTTTCGCGACGCTCGGCCCCCGCGCCGACGGGGGGCTGGTGCTCTCGGGCCACACCGATGTCGTCCCGGTCGACGGCCAGGCGTGGGACAGCGATCCATTTCAGCTGATCGCGAAAGAAGGCCGTCTCTACGGACGCGGCGCTTCGGACATGAAAAGCTTTCTTGCGATTGCGCTCGCGCTCCTCCCGGCTTATGTGCCGCGGCTGAACAAACCGCTGCATCTCGCGCTTTCCTACGATGAGGAGCTCGGCTGCCTCGGCGTGGGACGCCTCATCGAAGATCTCGCGCGTGCCGGCGTGCGGCCTGCTGCGTGTGTCGTCGGCGAGCCGACGCTCATGACCGCAGTGGTCGCCCACAAGGGAAAGCGCAGCTATCGCTGCGCGGTGCGCGGGCTGGCCGGGCATTCCGCATACGCGCCCTCAGCGGTGAATGCCGTGGAAGCGGCGGCCGAGGCCGTGGCTTACCTCAAAGGCATGGCGCGGCGGCGCCGGAATGGGGGACCGTTCGATCACGGCTTCGACGTGCCTCACACGACGGTGCACACGGGTGTCATCCGGGGCGGCACCGCGCTCAACATCGTGCCCCAGGCGTGCACTTTCGATTTCGAGTTCAGGCATTTACCCGGCGACGATCCCGATGCGCTCATGGACGAGCTCAAAGCGTATGTCGCCGGGAAGCTCGAGCCCGAGATGCATGCGGTCGATCCGCGAACCGGTTTCGATATCGTCCAGCTTTCCGAGATCCCGGCGCTCGACAACAGCGCGGAGACGTACATCGTCGGATTGGTCCAGGCGCTCACGGGCAACGCGGAAATCGGCAAGGTTTCTTACGGGACCGAAGGCTCGCAGTTCCAGCGGGCGGGGATCTCCACTGTGGTTTGCGGCCCCGGCTCGATACTGCAGGCGCACAAGCCGAACGAATACGTCGCGATCGAGCAGGTGGCGGCGTGCGAGGCGTTCCTGGGGAAGCTCCTCGAGAAGCAGTGCTGAGCGCGGCGTTCACGCCTTAGCGCCGAGGCTCACCGCTCACCCTGGGATCTTGTCGGACTTGAATGCGACAAGCTCCTTATGCTTTTAGCAGCCTGTCCCGACTGGTAAGTCCGACAGGCGGCTAGTGGTGAAGTATCTTGCTCAGGAACAGCTGCGCCCGGTCCGAGCGCGGGCTGCCGAAGAACTCTTCCTTGGGCGCGTCTTCGACGATTTCGCCCTCGTCCATGAAAATCACGCGATGGGCGACTTTGCGCGCGAAACCCATTTCGTGGGAGACGACCATCATCGTCATGCCTTCGAGCGCGAGCTCGACCATGACGTCGAGCACTTCGTTGATCATCTCCGGATCGAGCGCCGAAGTCGGTTCATCGAAAAGCATCGCGATCGGATCCATCGCCAGACCGCGTGCGATCGCAACGCGCTGCTGTTGTCCGCCCGAGAGCTGCCCCGGGAATTTGTCTGCATGGGCTTCGAGGCCCACCCGCGTGAGCAACGACATCGATTTTTCGGTGGCTTCGTCGCGGGTGCGATTGAGCGCTTTCATCTGACCCAGGTTGAGATTTTCGACCACGTTCATGTGGGGGAAAAGCTCGAAGTGCTGAAACACCATGCCGATCTTCGAGCGCATCCGGTTCAGATTGGTTTCTTTAGCCTGGATCGACTGGCCGTTGACGATGACCTCGCCTTCCTGGAAGGGTTCAAGCCCGTTCACACACTTGATGAGTGTGGATTTTCCCGAACCCGAAGGTCCGCACACCACCACCACCTCGCCTTTGTCGACACGCGTGGAACAGCTCTTGAGCACCTGAAAGCTGCCATACCATTTGCTCACCTTTTTGAATTCGATCATGCGTGTCTTCCGTTAGCGAACGATTGCAATGCGCTGCTGCAGCACTTTGACAAGGTATGACAGCGAGAAGGATATGAGGAAATAAACCAGAGCGGCGAAAGTGTACATTTCGACGAGCCGATAGTCGCGGTTGGCGATTTTCGCCGCCGCACCGAGGAAATCGGTGGCCGAGATCACGTACACCAGCGACGTATCCTGGAACAGGATGATTGTCTGCGTGAGCAGCACCGGAAGCATGTTGCGAAACGCCTGCGGCAACACGACATGCCGCATGCTCTGGACGTAATTGAGGCCGAGCGCCTGCGCGGCGCCGACCTGCCCGCGGGGGATGGACTGGATCCCGGCGCGCATGATTTCGCAAAAGTATGCGGCCTCGAACATCGTGAACGTGATGACGCTTGACCAGAACGCGCCTACCGCGATCGGCCGGCTCTCGCCGAGCACCCACGCGCCGATGTAGGGCATGAGAAAAAAGAACCAGAAAATCACCAGCACCAGCGGCGCGTGGGTGCTCGGCGAGAGCCGGCCGATCGCGGTAGGCGCGTTC
>JBKJKJ010000012.1:0-9118 GCA_046597455.1 Burkholderiales bacterium | reverse complement strand
CGCGCACGCACCCCCGTGTGAACGTTCAGGCCGGGTCTGCGCCCTCCGCCTCCTCCCTCCATCTTCGCCGATCGATGAATGACTGACCCCACTTCTGCCCCGTCTTCGCTGACTTATCGCGACGCAGGTGTCGACATCGACGCCGGTGACGCGCTGATCGAAAAAATAAAACCTTACGCCAAACGCACCATGCGTCCGGGCGTGCTCGCCGGTATCGGCGGTTTCGGCGCGCTCTTCGAATTGCCGAAAGGCTATCGTGAGCCGGTGCTCGTCTCCGGGACCGACGGCGTCGGCACCAAGCTCAAGCTCGCATTCGAGCTTGGCCGTCACGACACGATCGGCATCGATCTGGTAGCGATGAGCGTCAACGACATACTCACACTCGGCGCGGAACCGCTCTACTTCCTCGACTACTATGCGTGCGGCAAGCTCGACGTGGCCACCGCAGCCGAAGTCGTGAAAGGCATTGCCACGGGCTGCGAACGCGCAGGCTGCGCCCTCATCGGCGGTGAAACGGCCGAGATGCCCGGGATGTATACACCCGGTGAATACGATCTCGCGGGCTTCGCGGTCGGGGTCGTTGAAAAGTCGCGTATCGTCGATGGTTCCACGATCCAGCCCGGGGACGTCGTGCTGGGCCTCGCGAGCGACGGTGCGCACTCGAACGGCTACTCGCTGATACGCGAGATTCTCGAGCGCAGCGGCATGGACCATCTGATCGCATCCCATCCGGGTGTAAGCAGCGCCGCCGCGCAAAAACCGCTCGCGGATCTCGTGCTCGCGCCCACGCGCATCTACGTCAAGCCTTTGCTGAAGTTGCTGGGTGAGGTGCAGGTCAAGGGCATGGCGCACATCACCGGCGGCGGCATTGTCGAGAATATCCCTCGCGTGCTCGCGGAAAATCTGACCGCACGCATCGAGCGCAGTGCATGGCCCCTGCCGCCGCTCTTCGCGTGGCTCAAAAAGCAGGGCAACGTCGCCGACGACGAGATGCTGCGTGTATTCAACTGCGGGATCGGCATGGTGCTCGTGGTCAGCCCCGATGACGCCGAGCGTGCTTGCGCGCTGCTCACGCACGAGGGCGAGACGGTGTGGCGTATCGGCGCGATCGACCGTCGTCGGGGCGATGAGCCCCAAGCCATCGTGGCCTGAGCCGAAGTGGGCCCGCAAAAGCGCATCGTCGTGCTGATTTCGGGCCGCGGCAGCAACATGGACGCCCTGCTCGCGGCCGGCGTGCCCGCCACCTTCTGCGCAGTCATCAGCAACGTTCCCGAAGCCGGCGGACTCGCCACCGCCCGCGAGCGCGGCGTAGCGACCACCGTCGTCGATCATTGCGAATTCTCCGAGCGGGCCGAATTCGACGCAGCGCTGGCTGCTGAAATCGAGCGCCATGCGCCGGACCTCGTCGTCCTTGCCGGCTTCATGCGCATACTGACCGCTGAATTCGTCGAGCGCTTTGCGGGACGCATGCTCAACATCCATCCGTCGCTGCTGCCCGCGTTCCCGGGGCTGCACACCCATCGCCGCGCACTCGAGGCCGGCGTGCGCGTGCACGGCTGCACGGTGCATTTCGTCACCCCGGCGCTCGATCACGGACCGATCGTCGTGCAGGCTGCCGTGCCTGTCCTGGCGCACGATACCGAAGCGACGCTCGCTTCCCGCGTGCTCGCGCAGGAGCACCGGATCTACCCACAGGCCGTGCGGTGGTTTTGTGACAATCGCGTGCGGCTCACAGCGCAGGGCCGCGTGCACATCGAGGGTGCCTCCCCCGCGGCCGGGCCTCTGGTTTCCCCCGCGCTCGAGCAGTGAGCTTCACAATCGCGAACGCCTCGATGCGTTTGCGGTCTTTACCAGGATGAAAGCCGTGCCCGCCCCCCTTGCCCGAGTTGTCCTCGCCTGTCTTCTGGCAGCCGCATCCACGCTCGTCTGCAGCGCGCCCAAATCCGTAAAAGCGAGCTATGCGGCGACCATGAACGGTCTGTCGATCGGGACCATAAACGAACACTTCGAAAGCGATGGCCGCTCGTACCGGATCGTCAGCGACACCAAGCCCATGGGGCTGGCCGCGCTGATCCAGCGCCATCCGCTACGCTTCTCCAGCGCGGGACACGTGGGACGCGACGGATTGCGCCCGTCGCAGTTCGAAGCACGCCGCGCCATTGGAGACGCGCCGCAGGTCAGCGCCGAGCTCGATTGGGGAAGCGGCCAGGTGGTCCTCAAGCACGACGGCAAAATCGAATCGGTCAGCCTGCCGCCGGGCACACAGGACAGGCTTTCGGTGATGTATCAGTTCATGTATCTGCCTGTGGAACGCATCCGCCAGCTCGAGTTTCCGATGACCAACGGGCGCAAGATCGACCATTACCGTTACCGCACCACACCCGACGTGGAGATCGACACCGGGCTGGGCCGCCTCAAGACCCTTCATCTGGTAAAAGTTCGCGATCCCGGTGACAACGTGACCGAGGTGTGGCTGTCACCGCAGCATCAGTATCTGCCGGTAAAAATGCTGATCGTCGAGAAAGACGGGCTGCGCTTCGAGCAGCTCATCCAGAATATCGAACTCCGTGACTGACGCCCGCACCTGGCGGCGTCTGGGTCTCGCTGCCGCTCTGTCCGGTGCGGCTCACGCGGCGATCATCGTGCTGGGACGCGTCGACTTGCCTGTCCTGCCCGCAGACCCTTTGCCGCTCGCCGTGCGCATCGTGAGCAGACCTGCAGTGACCCGCGCGCCCTCGTCGCCTGCGCTCGAGCCGGTGCGCCAAAAGCGCGTTCGTGCACTTCATGCACCTGTTCACGTCGCGGCAGTGCCCTCGCCGATCGCCGTCCCGCAGCACGAAGAACGCATCGACGTCGACACCGCCGACGCGGCGTCTGCGGCCGAGGTTGCGGCCGAACCGGCCGCAGTCGCGCCGGCCGCAACCGAGCCGGTCATCGTTGCGACCGCGCCGCCTACTGTGTATGCCCCCGAGCTGCCGCCGGTCCGCACCCTCCCTCGGAAAGGGCGCATTACCTACAACCTCGTCTACGGGCGCGACCGATTTCCCGTCGGGCGCACCGTCCAGTCGTGGGAGATGGAAGGGGATCGTTATCGGCTCGCGAGCCGCTCGGAGACGACGGGCATCATCGATCTGTTCCGGTCGCAGCACCGCACTTACTTCAGTCGCGGCACACTCACGCGCCATGGCCTGCGCCCCGAGACATTCCTGATGAGCCGTAATCGCGGCCGTGGAACCGAAGAAGCGCGGGCGCAATTCAACTGGGAAAGCGCCACCATCACCCTGGGCGCCGCAGCCCGCCAGCGCGACGAAACCCTGCCTGCGCGCAGCCAGGATCTGCTGAGCTTCATGTATCAACTCTCGCTCGACCCGCCCGCGCCCGGCCGCGTGCAGCAGGCCGTCACCAACGGCTCGAACATCGACCTCTACGAGCTCGACGTCAGGGCCGAAGAAAACATCGAGACGCCGCTCGGTGTATTGCGCGCCCTGCCCGTGCGGCAAGTCGGGAAACCGGGGGAGGAAACCATCGAGTTGTGGCTGGCGACCGAATACCGGTATCTTCCGGTGCGCCTGCGGTTCTTCGACCGCGAAGGCGAGCCGCAGGGCGAGCAGATCGTGACTGAAATCCGGTTGAGTGACGAATGAGCCCGACGCCTGGCAGTGCGCCAACCTTTACCTTCATGAAAGCATCCATCTTGCAACCCTGCCTCTCCGCCCGCGCCTCCGTCGTCCTGGTCTCGACGCTTTGAATCTCCACCGCAAACTCCTCGATACCGCCACAGTAGCGCTCGGACAGGTGCTCAAGTTCGAGCATCCGGCAGACGCCGTCCTCAGCGATTTTTTCAGGCAGCACCCGGCGCTCGGGCAAAGCGAGCGCGCGTTCATCGCTGAAACCGTTTTCGGCGTGCTGCGGCATAAACGCGTCCTCGATCACCTGACCGGCGAAGGCCACGCCCGTCGCCTGCTGCTCGGATGGCTGTCCCGGTTCTCGGGTTTGAGCGGGAGCGCGCTGACACCCGCACTCAAACCGGCGGAGTCCGAGACGGTGGTGCAATTCGCACTCGCCGATCTGGAAGGTCTCCCTCTCGCAGTCCAGGCCGAGTTGCCCGACTGGGTTTGCGAGCGCCTCAATGTGCGCCTGCCGGAGGCCGAGATCCTCGCGCTCGGTCGCGCACTCGGACAAACCGCACCGCTGGACTTGCGCGTCAACACCATTCGTGGCGACCGCAACGCCGCGTTGCGTTCGCTTGCCGCCAGCGGCCTGCGAGCGGCGCCCACGCCGTACTCGCCTGTTGGGGTGCGGCTCGACGGCAAGCCTGCGATCAATCGCGATCGCCTGTTCCTCGAAGGATCTGTCGAAGTCCAGGACGAAGGCAGCCAGCTGGTGAGCTACCTGATGTCACCGCGCCGCCACGAGCTCGTTGTCGATTTCTGCGCGGGCGCCGGGGGGAAAGCACTGATGCTCGGTGCCATGATGAATTCGCAAGGCCGTGTCTACGCGTTCGATGTTTCCCCGGCCCGGCTGGCGCGCTTGAAACCCCGGCTCAAGCGCTCGGGACTTTCCAACGTGCATCCGCACCTGTTGCGAAACGAACACGACCTGAAGGTGAAGCGCCTCGCGGGGAAGATCGACCGGGTGCTGGTCGACGCGCCGTGCAGTGGACTGGGCACGCTGCGCCGGAACCCTGACCTCAAATGGCGGCAGTCGGTGACCGGCATCGCCGAACTGCGAGTCAAGCAGGGGGCCATCCTGCAGGCGGCTGCGACGCTCGTGAAACCGGGGGGCCGACTGGTCTACGCAACGTGCAGCGTTCTAACCGAAGAGAACGAGGACATCGTCGCCTCTTTTCTCGGCACGCACCCTGAATTCAAGCCGCTAGACTGCCAGGAATTGCTGAAAAACCATGGGATTGATGTGGAAACGGGCGAACAGTTGCGCCTGTGGCCTCATATTCATGGGACGGATGGCTTTTTCGCCGCGGTGCTGGAGCGCAGCCGGGCACCTGATCCCGCCCCCTGAGTAATCTGTAATTTGCAAATAGTTTCAGGCACTTGGGGGTTCTAAACAACGTGCTTTCAAATGCTTTGCCCATACGGTGGAACTTAGGTAGACTCGGCCCGTCCAAAGGGGGCCTTCCAAACAACTGAGGAGTAGCATGTTTTCAGGCATTTACGATCTTCCGTGGTGGGGCTATATCGTTTACGCGCTGATAGTCACGCACATCACGATCGCGGGCGTGACGATTTATCTGCATCGTCATCAGGCCCACCGTGCCCTGGACCTGCATCCCCTACCCAGCCATTTCTTCCGCTTCTGGCTCTGGCTCACCACGGGTATGGTGACCAAGGAGTGGGCGGCGATACACCGTAAACATCACGCGAAGTGCGAGACGGTCGACGACCCGCACAGCCCGCAGGTCTACGGCATCAAGAAAGTCTTCTGGGAAGGCGCCGAGCTCTATCGCAAGGAGTCGAAGAACGCCGAAACGCTCGAGCGTTACGGTCACGGCACGCCTGACGACTGGATCGAGCGCAACCTATATACCCGCTTCAGCGTGTATGGGGTCGCATCGATGCTCATCATCAATTTCGTATTGTTCGGGTTCGTAGGGATTTCGATCTGGGCCGTACAAATGATCTGGATCCCGGTCACGGCGGCCGGCGTGATCAACGGCATCGGGCACTTCTGGGGCTACCGCAACTTCCAGCCTGCCGACGCGAGCCGCAACATCCTGCCGTGGGGCATACTCATCGGCGGCGAAGAACTGCACAACAATCACCACGCTTACGGTACGTCGGCGCGGCTATCCAACCGCTGGTACGAGTTCGACATCGGCTGGATGTATATCCGCATCCTCGAAATTCTGGGCCTGGCCGAAGTCAAGAAGATCGCGCCAAAGCTGAAGCTCGCGACGCCCAAAGCGCAATGCGACCACGAGACCCTGCAAGCCGTGGTGACGCATCGTTACGAAGTCATTGCGAAATACGCCAAGTCGGTGCGCACCACGTGCGCCGAAGAGATGAAGGCGCTTCGAGCAGGCGCGGTGAGCGTGGACTGGGTTGCGCTCAAACGCTGGCTGCATATCGAGACGAGCGCCCTGCCGCAGCGGGAGCGTGAAGAGCGCGAGCGTGTGCTCAAGGCAAGCAGCAAGCTCGCCACCGTGTATACGATGCGCGACGAGCTCGCAGCGCTATGGGAACGCTCTGCGGCCTCCAAGGAGCAGCTGGTGCACCAACTCGAAGACTGGTGCCGCCGCGCCGAAGCGAGCGGAATCGAGGCACTGCAAAGTTTCTCGAAACGCCTGCGCTGCTACGCTTAGCGCGTTCTGTCTTCCGGTGTTCGCCGGAAGACAGACATAAAAAAGCCCGCTTTCGCGGGCTTTTTTATTTTCAGCACGAGACCTCGCCGAATCTCGAGCCCTACTTGATCTTCGTCTCTTTGTAGATGACGTGCTTGCGTGCGACCGGATCGAATTTCTTCATCTCGATCTTCTCCGGCTTGGTGCGCTTGTTCTTCGTCGTCGTGTAGAAGTGGCCCGTTCCGGCCGACGACTCCAGCTTGATTTTCTCTCTCATTTGAGACTGCTCCTTTAGCAGGGTCCTCGCCCGTCAGCGACGCGGGCGAAAAGTGATTAGATTTCGCCGCGCGCGCGCAGATCGACCAGCACCGCATCGATGCCGTTCTTGTCGATCGTGCGCAATCCCGCCGCGGACACACGCAGGCTTACCCAGCGGTTTTCGCTTTCGACCCAGAAACGGCGAGCTTGCAGGTTAGGCAGGAAACGCCGCTTCGTCTTGTTATTTGCGTGGGAAACATTGTTGCCCACCATCGGCTTCTTGCCGGTGACCTGACATACGCGTGCCATGACGCTGCTCCAGAATTCGGGAAAGTGGCGGATTTTACAGGGGTTTCGCCGCCACCTCAAGCCCGGTCTGGCGCCTGCGGCGACCGGGCGCCTTAGAGCAGGCCCCGTTCGGCGAACGACATGGCCGAGTCGGCGCCGACGACGAAATGATCCAGGACTTTCACGTCGACGAGTGCCAGGGTGTGCTTGAGTGTCTGCGTCAGCGCCTCGTCCGCCCGGCTGGGCTCGGCGACGCCCGACGGGTGATTATGCGCAAAGATCACGGCGCCCGCATTGTAATGCAGCGCGCGCTTGACGATTTCGCGGGGAAACACGCTGGTCTGGGTCAGGGTTCCGCGGAAAAGCTCTTCGACGCCCAGCACCCGGTTCTGTGCGTCGAGGAAGACGGCTATGAAGACTTCGTGCGGTTTCGCCTGGAGCTTCAGACGCAGATAGTCGCGCACCGCCTGCGGCGAGCTCAGGGCCGCGCCGCGATCGAGCACCTCACGCAGCGCGCGACGGCTCATCTCGAGGACCGCCTGCACCTGCGCATACTTCGCATCGCCCAGACCTGCAATCAACTGGAAAGTGCTGCGCTCGGCACTCAGCAGGCCCGATAGCGAACCGCACTGGATCAGCGCCTCGCGCGCAAGGTCGACCGCAGTGCGCCCGCGAATTCCCGTACGGAACAGGATTGCCAGCAGCTCCGCGTCGGACAACGCTTCGGCGCCTTTCAAAATGAGCTTCTCGCGCGGGCGGTCATCCACAGGCCATTGAGCGATCGTCATCATGTGCCCTCCCCTCAAGTCCTTGCGCCGTCGGAAGCGCACTTCTAGAACGCGCCGGCACCGCGGCGTGTTTACGCGAGCTGACGGGTCTAATCCGAATGGTTTACACTTGGCGCCCTTCGCTCGAAGAGAGAGCGCTACGTGACTGATACTGCGCGAAAAAGAATCCTGTTGGGCGTTACCGGCGGAATTGCGGCGTACAAGGCTGCAGAGCTGGTGCGGCGCCTGTCGGAACGCGCCATCGACGTGCACGTCGTGATGACACGCGCCGCTTGCGGCTTCATCACGCCGGTCACGATGCAGGCGCTGTCGGGCAATCCCGTCTACACCGACATGTGGGACGCGCGCATACGCGACAATATGGCCCACATCGAGCTCTCGCGGGACAAGGATCTCGTCGTCATTGCGCCCGCGACTGCAGATTTCATGGCGAAGCTCGCGCTCGGGCTCGCTGACGATTTGCTCTCCACCCTGGCCCTCGCCCGCGATTGTGCCCTGGTGGTCGCCCCTGCGATGAACCGTCAGATGTGGGAACACCCCGCAACGCAGCGCAATGTCGCCCAGCTTCGGGCGGACGGCATCGAGGTACTCGGGCCCGCGAGCGGCGACCAGGCGTGCGGGGAAGTCGGGATGGGCCGGATGCTCGAAGCCACGCAGATCGCGGAAGCCGTAGTCTCGCGGCTCGCTCCGAAAGCCCTGACCGGGGTGCGCATGCTGGTCACCGCGGGGCCGACATTCGAAGCAGTCGATGCGGTTCGTGGTCTCACGAACAAGAGCTCCGGCAAGATGGGCTACGCAGTCGCCCGTGCAGCCATCGAAGCCGGCGCGCAGGTCACGCTGATTTCCGGCCCGACCAGCCTCAGCGCCCCCGCAAACGCCGAGCGCATCGATGTGGTCTCTGCGGCCGACATGCTCGAAGCGGTGAAGCAGTGTGTATCCAGAACGGACGTGTTCGTGAGTGTGGCCGCGGTCGCCGACTACCGGCCCGCGAAGCCCAGCGAACAGAAAATCAAGAAAACCGACAAGGCGATGACGCTCGAGCTCATACCCACCACCGACATCCTCGCGTATGTCGCGGCCCTGCCCAAACCTCCGTTCTGTGTCGGCTTCGCGGCCGAAAGCGAGAGGCTCGCGGAGTATGCGGAGGCGAAGCGCAGACGCAAGAATCTGCCCCTGCTCGCCGCGAATCTCGCACAGCACGCGATCGGTGCAGACGATAACGAGATCACGCTTTTCGACGACGAAGGCTCGCACCCGCTCCCACGGGCGCCCAAGGAAGTCGTTGCGCGCGAGCTCGTCGCGCATATCGCGAAGCTCTACACGCGAGCGAATACCCCGTCATAACTTCTTTCCGGAATCGGCGCGAGCTATTCGCCCCGGCTCCGAAGCTGCCTGCCATGAAAACCATAGAAGTCAAAATCCTCGATCCGCGACTGCGCGAGCAGCTTCCCGAATATGCAACGCCGGGCAGCGCCGGGCTCGACCT
>JBKJKJ010000008.1:0-3372 GCA_046597455.1 Burkholderiales bacterium | reverse complement strand
CGCCGCGAGCGGGCGGGTGATCTACATCGGCACCGGCATCCGCGGCTATGGCAAGCTCATCGTCATCAAGCACGACAACAACTTCAACAGCGTGTACGCGCACAACCGAGAAATCCTCGTCAAGCAGGACCAGGCGGTCACGCGCGGCCAGCAGATCGCCGAGCTCGGCGACACCGACGCCGACTCACCCAAGCTTCACTTCGAGATCCGCAAGTCCGGCAAGCCCGTGGACCCAGTGAAATACCTGCCGCCGTCATGACCCGCAGGCAGTACGAGGCGTCCTAGCGGCCCATCGCCTGGCGCAAAGCCTGCGCAAGGTCGAAGACCGCCGCGGCGTAGAACGAGCTGCGGTTGTAGCGCGTGATCACATAGAAATTGTTCAGCCCTACGCGGTACTCCGTCCGCTGGTCCGGCGTCACAAGGTCGATGAGCGCGGCCGGGGTCGCGGGATTCGGTGCAGGACTCGCGCGCACCTCAATGCCAAGCGCGGTAAGCTCGCTGAGCGGCCGGGCCGGCTTGATGCCCTCCGCGATCAACGGCGCAGGATCCGCTTTCCCGATGTCGGCATGGAAGGCGACCGGCTCGCCGCGGACCCACCCGTGCGACTTGAGGAAATTCGCCACCGATCCGATCGCGTCGGTGGGGCTCGAGCGCAGCAGCGCGACCTTGTCGCCGTCGTAATCGACCGCCCAGCGCCGGTAACTGCTCGGCATGAATTGCGGGATGCCGATGGCGCCTGCGTACGAGCCCCGTACTTCGAGCGCGTCGAGGCGGGCTTCCCGGGTGAAGAGCAGGAACGCTTCGAGCTCCGAGCGGAAAAATTCCGCGCGAGGCGGATAGTCGAAGGCGAGCGTGGCGAGCGCATCGATCACACGCCATTTGCCCATGTTGCGGCCGTAGTACGTCTCGACGCCGATGATGGCGACGATGATCTCCTGGGGTACGCCGTACTCGGCCTCGGCGCGTGCAAGCGTTTCGGCGTGCTGGGCAGCGAAGCGCACACCGTCCGCGATGTGGCGCTCGTTGACGAAGATTGGCCGGTAATTGCGCCATGACCGAACCCGGGGCGAGGAGGGCGGGCGGATCGCCTTGAGGATTTCGGGCTGGCGCGTCGTGAGGGCGAAGAGCGCATGCAGCTCGCCTTCGCCGAACCCGTGGCGCTCGACCATCTCGCGGATGAATTCGCGCACTTCCTGCCGGCTCGCATAGCCGCGCTCGGGCGCCCGTGGCTGGCCGGCGGCGGCGAACGATGCAGCGCCCGCCAGGAGCGCGAAGAAAACAACCAGTAAATGCCTCATGCCGGGTGGAACTCCTTTACCGAGCGCTTGAGTTCCGCGAAATCGGCGTCATGTCGGACGGCGCCGTAGCGGAGCGCCATGTAGCGCTCGCCAACCGACACGATTGTCGCGGCAAGCCCGGGAAAACGTTGCGCGGCGCGCGTGGTGAAATCGCGCGGGCCTTCGTGCGGCTCGCGCGACACGCCGGCCGCCGCGAGTTTGCGGCAGAAAGCCTGCCACAACTGCTGCACGGGGTCGGGACGCACCAGCCGCTTTAGCGACCACGCAAGCAGCGCAACGATGATGAGCCCCACGGCCGTGACCAGCAGGGTGGCAAGGTTGCGCCAGTCGGCGTCCGTGAAGCCGATTCGCGCGAGGAACTCGCGCTGGCGCTCGGTGTTGTAGCCCAGCACCCACAGGTTCCAGCGGTTGGTGAGGGCTTCCCAGTTGTAGCGCATCGACTTGAGCCAGGCCAGGTCGACACGCATCAGGTAGGGTACCGGGTCGCCTGAGGGCACCGAGTTCGCCATGCCCGAATCGACCCGGCCCGGGACCGACACTGCGGTCGGGTCGATGCGCACCCAGCCTTGCGGGGCTACGTAGGCTTCCACCCATGCGTGCGCTTCCGACTGCCGTACCGTGATGTAGTCGTCCAGCGGGTTGAATTCCCCGCCCTGGTAGCCGGTGACGACGCGCGATGGAACACCGGCGGCACGCATGAGCACGACGAACGCCGAGGCGAAATGCTCGCAGAAGCCGCGCTTGGTATCGAAAAGGAACTCGTCCACGCTGTCGCGGCCGAGCGCCGGCGGCAGCAGGGTATACACGAAGCGCTGGTCGCGCAGCCACGTGATCGCATGCTGCACGATCGCGCCGTCGGTCTTGAACGTGCTGCGCCATTCCTGCGCCATGGCGAGCGTGCGGGGGTTGAAACTCGCAGGCAGGATCGTTGCACGCGCAAGGCTCCCCGGGGTTTCCTCGAGGTCGCGCCTGCCGCCTGCAAGCGACACCATGTCGTAACGCATGCGGCTGCGGATCTCCGCGTTCGACATGAGCTGCCCGTCGTTCGACAGCCATGAATTCGGCGGCACCGAGGCCGCGGTTTCCAGGGCGAACAACCAGTTTCGGTTATGCGGCTCAAGCACCACCGTGTACTCGAACTTCGCCTCGCCGCCGCTCACTTCGTCGGCCTGGCGCCAGCGTCGCGGCCCGGTTCGCCATGTCCGGCCGTCGTAGTCCCACAGCACCGGACCGCGCCAATAGAGTTGGCGTGGCGAAGGCTTCGGGCCCTTGAAGAGCGCGCGAAACGCGATGGCGTCGGACACCGACAATTGCGAAAGCGTGCCCGGCGACATCGTGTCCGTCAGCCCGGTAACGCCCGAGTACGCGTCCTGCGGCATGCCCCACAGCGGACCCTGCACGCGCGGAAACAGCACGAACAGCACTGCAGCGATGGGAATCGCGTGGACCAGCAGCAGGCCGGCGGTGCGCAGGTTCGCGAGAGGGCTGCGCTGGGGCGCGCTGAACGAAACGAGCGCGCCGGTGATCGCGATCAGCGCGCCGAACATCACCAGCGCAGTCTGGATCGACTGCGTGAAAAGGAAATTCGTGAGGACGAGGAAATAGCAGAGGAAAACCACCATCGTCGCGTCGCGGTGGGTGCGCATCTCGAGGAGCTTGAGCCCGGAGAACACCATCAGCAGCGCGATGCCCGAGGACCGGCCGAAGATCGTGCGGTACTCGAGGCCGATCGCCACCATGCCGACGACCGCGAGCAGCACAAGGAGCCACACCGATGGCAGGCGTCTTTGGGCGATGGCGAGGTAGGTGCGCCAGCCGAAGAGGCACATCGCAAACACCGTCAGCCACCAGGGCACGCGCAACGCGTGCGGCGTCATCACGAATACGAGGCACCCGCACAGCCAGGCGAGATCGCGGCCGGTGACCGCGCGCTGTTCGGGTGCGAGCGGGTGGGCGAGCACTGCGCTCATGCGGACGGGCCTCCCGACTCGCCACGGGCTTCGAACAATGCCAGTGCCGTCAGGCAGGCGGCGCGATGCGTGTCGCCCTGCGCGGGCACGATCACGACGCCGGG
>JBKJKJ010000550.1:0-12340 GCA_046597455.1 Burkholderiales bacterium | reverse complement strand
GTTGCGTCCGACCTGTACGCTCATCTTCCCGATCTTCGCAATGCCGTCGTCGTCCTGCCGCATCTGCACGCGGCCAGCGCGTTCGCGCGCCATCTCTCGCAAGCCGCGGGCACGCCTGCGGTGCTCCTGCCGCGCATCACGACGCTGCAGACGTGGGCCGCCGACGTCGCGCTCGACAAGCCCGTCGTCCCGCATGCCGCGCGTCACGCGATGCTGTATCGCGTGCTGACCGGGCACGGCTGGCTGCCCGAGGCAGACCTGTGGTCTGTGGCAGCCGAGCTCGCCTCGCTGTTCGACGAGCTCACGCGCAAAGCGGTCGTGCTGCCCCAAGACGTGCGCGC
Organism: Burkholderiales bacterium; assembly: GCA_046597455.1. Classification (GTDB taxonomy): domain Bacteria; phylum Pseudomonadota; class Gammaproteobacteria; order Burkholderiales; family SG8-41; genus JAQGMV01. Next base: position 11,999 of record JBKJKJ010000550.1, on the reverse strand, counting down.
GTTTACGCGCCAGCTCGAAAAGGCCTATCGCGCCCGGTCGGGGGCAGGGTTCAACTTCGAAGCGCGCCTGGTGCACGAGCTCTGGCATGCGGCCGTTCGCGACAGGCGAACGCTGGACCCCGAAGCGGCGTATCAGCTGCGGCTGACCCGATTGGCGGATCTCGTCACGACCCCGGTTTATGCCATTGCACTGAGCGATCTTTCCGCTTCCGAGCAGCAGTTCTTCGAGCGCGCGGCCGCGCACGTGCCGGTGCACGCCTACGACATCGACCCGGTGGGCGACGACGCGCTGTCATGCGTGCTCGCGCTGGCCTGGCCGCGCGGCGGCAGCTACCCCGATTTGCTGAGCCGCAGCGTATCGCTCAGGCAGATCCATGCCGCGAGTCCGCTCGCCGGGCGCGTGAGAATTTTCGCCGCCGCAAGCGCTGAGCAGGAAGCGCAGGCGGTCGACGTCACGGTGCGCGAGTGGCTCCTCGAAGGCAAGGAAAGCATCGCGGTGGTCGTGAACGACCGGCTTACGGCGCGACGCGCGCGCGCGCTGCTGGAGCGAGCGCAGGTTTACGTCCAGGACGAAACGGGATGGGCGTTCTCCACGACGAGTGCCGCCACGGTGATCGGGCGCTGGCTCGACATCGCGGGCAACGACGCGTATTACCGCGATGTGCTCGATCTGATGAAGCTGCCTTTCGCTTTCTTCGACCGTCCACGCGCAACACGGCAGGCGGCAGTCTGGCGGCTTGAAAGTTACACGCGCAAAGAAAGCATTGTCTCGGGCCTGACGCATTTCATCGCGGCCGCCGAATCGCACCGGGATCGCGAAGTCGTCGATATGTTGAAGCGCGTTCAGCGCGGCCTCTCGACGCTGGGGCGCGGTAAGCGCTCGATCGCGCGCTGGCTGACTGCGCTCACCGCGAGCCTGCAGGAGATCGGTGTTGCCGACGGCCTGGCTGCCGACAGCGCCGGCGAGCAGCTCCTCGAGCTCATCGAGCGCCTGAAGCAGGAGCTTGCGGACGAGCCGCTCGCGGTGAGCTTCGCGGAGTGGCGCCGCTGGCTTGCGCGCGAGCTCGAGACCGCGACATTCCGGGACCGCGCCATCGACAGTCCGGTGGTGTTCACGCATCTGGCGGCGGCGCAACTGCGGCGATTCGATGCCGTGCTCGTCCTCGGTTGCGACGCGGCGCACCTGCCCGGTCCGGATGCCGTAACGCTTTTCTTCAACCAGGCCGTGCGCGCGGAACTGGGCCTCGCCACCCACGCCGAGCGCGTTGTGCAAATCGAGCAGGGGCTGGCGGCGCTGATCGCGGGTTCGGGAACGGCGCTGCTGACGTGGCAGCGGCAGACGGCCGGCGAGCCGAACCTACTGTCGCCGCAGCTCGAGCGTCTCGATGCCCTGCATCGCCTGACTTACGGCGTCGATCTCGAAGACACGGCGCTCGAGCATCGCCTGGCTCGATCCGAAGTGCGCCACGCTGCCGCTACGGCCGAGGTGCCGGCCGGCACCGCCGTGCCTTCGCCGGTCGCGCCCACTGCGCTCATTCCGGAAAAAATTTCCGCGAGCGGCTACAACGCGCTCATGGCGTGCCCGTACCAGTTCCATGCACGCTACGTCTTGCGGCTGGGCGAGCTCGACGACGTTCAGGAGGAAATCGAAAAGAAGGACTATGGCCAGCTCGTGCACCAGATCCTGTTCGATTTCCATCACGCGCACCCGCGCGTGCTCGACGTCGATCCTGCCGCGGCCCGCAGCGAGCTCGAAAGCTTGAGCGAAAGCGCTTTCGCCGGCGCCATTGCCCGCAACTTTCTCGCCCGGGCCTGGCTTACCCGATGGCTCGGGTTGATCCCCGAGTATCTCGACTGGCAACGCGCGCGCGAACAGGCGGGATGGCTGTGGCACGCCGGCGAGATCGGACGCGATATAGAGATGACCACCCCCGAAGGGCGCCGCTTTGTTCTGCGAGGCCGCCTCGACCGCGTCGACGCGAACGCCGACGGTGCATTCGCCGTGATCGATTACAAGACGCAGCGCCCGGAAGTGCTCAGGCACAAGCTGGAATCGGGCGGGGAGGACGTTCAGCTTCCGGTCTACGCGCTGCTGTGGGGCGGTGCGGTCGCGGCGGCGCTGTTTCTTTCGGTCGAGCGAGGCGGCGTGAAAGACGTGCCGCTCGGGGAAGAGCTGGCGCAGCTCACTGAAGCGGCGCGCGAGCGGCTCGGCGTGCTCTACGACGCCCTGCATACAGGCGCGCCGCTCACCGCACAGGGCATCACGGCGGTGTGCGAATACTGCGAGGTGCGCGGCCTGTGCCGCCGCAACTACTGGTGAGCACAGTCCCTGACCTGAAAGACCTGAACCGGATCGCCCTCGACCCGGGGCGCAGTGTTGTGGTCGAAGCGGTCGCGGGAAGCGGAAAAACCTGGCTGCTGGTATCGCGCATCGTGCGGCTGCTGCTCGCGGGTGTGGAACCGTCGGAAATCGTCGCCATCACGTTCACGCGCAAAGCCGCGCAGGAGATGGCGGGGCGGCTGCGCAACTGGCTGTACCTGCTGGCGACGGCTGACGAAGCGCAGGCCCGCGAGTTTCTGCTGCAGCGGGAAATTCCGGAAGCCGAGCTCGCTGCGGCCCTCGGGCGCGCGCGGCTCCTGTACGAGCGCTTTCTCACGGCGCAGCCGCCGATCACCATCACCACTTTCCACAGCTGGTTTTTACAGCTGCTCAAGCGCGCACCGCTCGAAGCCGGCGCACTGGGCGACGTGAATCTCGCCGAGCAGACCGGTGCACTCGTAGACGACGCGTGGGAGCGTTTCGGCGGCCAGATACAGCGCGAGCCGCAGAGCACGCAGGCCCAGGCGCTCGACCGGCTGTTCCGCGATTACGGCCTCGACAGCACGCGCAGGCTGCTGGGGAATTTTCTGCTGCGGCGCGCCGACTGGTGGGCTTATACCCTCGGACAGGGCGATCCGGCGGGGTGGGCGCTCGAGCGCATTGCGGCCGGGATGGATTGCGAACCCGGCACCGATGTCATCGGCACGCTCATGGCCGACGAGGCGCTCAGGCTCGCGCTCGCGGAGCTGGTCAACCTGCTCGAGCGCAACACGCCCACGGATGTGCAGCTCGCAGCGGCGTACATCACGGTCGAAGATTCCGACGACGCGCAAAGCTGGTTTGGCGCGGTGAAAACGCTGCTGCTGACCGGGAGCGGAACCTTGCGCGCGCGCAAGCCGAGCGGCGCGCAGGCGAAGCGCCTCGGGGCGCCAGGGGAGGCGCGCTGCCTCGAGCTACACGCGACGCTGGGCGAACGCGTGCTCGGTGCGTGCGCGCAGCTCACCGATCAGGCGTGCTACCGCGCGAACGCCGCGGCGCTCACCTGTGGTGTTGCCCTCCTCGACGCATACCAGACGGTCAAGGCCGAGCGCCAGATGATCGACTACGGCGACATCGAGTGGCACGCCTACCGCCTGATATCGGTCAGCGACCACGCCGTCTACATGCACTACAAGCTCGATTCGCGCTACCGGCACATCCTGCTCGACGAGTTCCAGGATACCAACCCGCTGCAATGGCTCACCCTGAAGAGCTGGTTCGCGGCCGCGGCGGAAGCGGACGCGCGTCCGGTCGTTTTCCTGGTGGGCGACCCCAAGCAGTCGATCTACCGCTTCAGGCGCGCCGAGGCACGGCTGTTCATGGATGCCGCAGCGTATCTGCGCGACGAATTCGGCGCGCCCAAAGTGCTCCAGCAGCAGTCGCGGCGATGCGCCCCGGCCGTGATCGCGATCGTGAATCAGCTCTTCTCGGCCGAGCCCGAATTCAGCGGCTACGAGCCGCACACCGCCCACGCGGCGAAACCGGGCCGCGTCGAAGTCCTGCCGCTCATACGCAAGGCGGCGTCCGGGGTCACGGCCATGACGGCTGACAGCGGAATGGATGGGGCGACCCCTGCTGCTGCGGGGATCGCGTTGCGCAACCCGCTCGAGCGCGCGCTCGAAGTTGAGCTCGACCGGCGCCGCGAGGACGAAGCGCAGCAGCTTGCGCAGCGCATCGGATTAATCGTCGAGTGCTGGCGTATCGCCGACGACGAGAGCGGCTCGCGCATGCGCCCGGCGCGCTATCGCGACATCATGATCCTGGTGAAGCGCCGCACCCATCTCGCGATTTACGAGCAGTCGCTGAGGGCCGCAGGCATCCCGTTCATCACGTCGCGGCAGGGCGGGCTGCTCGCCACGCTCGAAGCGCAGGACATGGTCGCGCTGCTCGAATTCATCGTGTCGCCGTTCGCGGACCTCAAGCTCGCCCACGTGCTGCGCTCGCCGATATTCGGCTGCACGGACGAGGACCTGATCACGCTCGTCCAGGCCCCGGGCGATCGATGGTGGGATCGTCTCGGCCATCTCGTGACTCAGTCCCAGAGCAGCCCTGCGGTGAGTCGGGCGCACGCGCTGCTCACGGGCTGGCTCGCCCAGAGCGACGGGTTGCCGGTACACGACCAGCTCGATCGCATTTACTTCGAAGGCGACGTGATGCGCCGTTACGCTGCGGCGGTGCCGCGTGCGATGCGCGATCCGGTGCTCGCGAATCTCCAGGCTTTCATGCAGCGCGCGCTCGACACCGACGCGGGCCGCTATCCGAGCCTGCCGCGATTCCTGCACGAGGTCATGGACCTGTCGGACGCATCGGCGCAGGAAGCGCCGGATGAAGGCATCGTCGGCGACGCGGGCGATGCGGTGCGCATTTACACGGTGCACGGGGCCAAAGGTCTGGAGGCGCCGATCGTCTGGCTGCTCGACGCCGCGGCGGGGCAGGAGCCGGGCAATGCGTACGACGTCATGGTGGACTGGCCGCCCGAAGCCGCGGCACCGACTCATTTCTCGCTCTGCACGAAAAAAGCGGAGCAAAGCACGGCGCAGCAGGCGCTCGAGCAATGCGAAGCGGTGCTCGTGCGCAGGGAGGAGCTCAATCTGCTCTATGTCGCGATGACGCGCGCGCAGCAGGCGCTGATCGTGAGCGGTTGCGACGGCAAGGGCCTCGAGGATTCGTGGTACGAAAAAGTGCGCAGCGCCGTTCGGGCGGCCGATGGTGCGGGCGCTCTCGGTGACGACGTCGCGCTCGCCGCAGCGTACGGCGACTCGCTCGAGGATGGGACGTGTGAGGCGGACGCGCCTGACGCGTCGGCGATCGTGCGTGCCGGGCCTGAAGCGCCTGCCGATCCGCGGCTGAACCGGGCATTGCCCACAGGCGTGCGGCGTGAGGCGATCGCGGGGCGCGGCCAGTCTTACGGCACGCGCTTTCACCGGCTGATGGAGCGCTACACGCTGGCGGGTGACGGACACGATCGCGAAGCCATCCAGCGCGAGCTCGGGCTCACCGAACGCGAGTTTCGTGTGATGTCCGACAGTGCGGCGCGGCTGCTGAGCGAGCCGGCGCTCAGGCGCTTTTTCGATCCGGCGCAGCACGAGCGCGCGGCGAACGAGCTGGCTTACGTCGACGCGTCAGGCGAGGTGCGCCGCATCGATCGCCTCGTGGAGTTCGCCGATGAAGTCTGGGTGCTCGATTACAAGACCGGCGAGCCGACTCGGGACCCCGCGCTCATGGCCTCGTATGAAGAGCAGATGCAGGCCTACGCCGCCGCGGTCGAGTCGATGTTCCCGGACAAGGCGGTCAAGGCGATGCTCATTTTCTCGAGTGGTGCGCACCAGACGGTCGCGATCGCTTCGAAGACATCCGCCGGCAACTGAATGGCGGCATAATGCTCCCCCTCGATAGAGGAGGAGGCATCATGAAGTCTTACTGGATTGTGACGCGTGACAACCAGGCCACGCTCGAACAGCGCGACATTCCCGTCCCGCAGCCCAAAGCCAACGAGTTGCTGATCAAGGTTCACGCGAGCGCGCTCAATCGCGGCGAGCTGATCGTCGGCGGTGCGGTGCATGGCGGGCCGGAGAAAGTGGGCGGCAACGAAGCATCCGGCGTGGTTCATGCCGTCGGCGCAGGCGTGACCGGTTTCAAGGCCGGTGACAAGGTGATGGGCCGCGCGCGCGGCGCGTTTGCCGAATTCGCCATCATGGAAGTCGCCCAGGCGATGCCGGTGCCGGCGTGTCTGACGTGGGAACAGGCTGCGGCGACACCGCTGAGCTTCATCACCGCGTACGAAATGGTCGTGCAGTACGGCAAGCTGCGCTCGGGCGAATGGCTGCTCATCACCGGCGCCTCGTCCGGTGCGGGGGTGTGCAGCATACAGATCGCCCAGGTCATCGGCGCGCGCACCATCGGCACGTCGGGCTCGGCCGACAAGCTCGACAAGCTGAAAGCCATCGGCCTCGATGTCGGCATCAAGACCCGCGCGCCTGATTTTTCGGCGCAGGTCAAAGAAGTGACCGGCGGGCTCGGCGCCAATCTGGCGGTGAACCTGGTGGGCGGTTCGGTTTTCGCCGAGTGCCTGAAGTCACTCGCGAACCAGGGGCGGCTGGCGATCGTCGGCTACGTCGACGGACAGCATCACGCGGACATCGATCTTTCGGCCGTACACGTGAACCGCTTCGAAATTTTCGGCGTGTCGAATGCGAAGCTCACAGCGGAGGAGCGGGCCGAAGCAGCGCGCGGCTTCAGGCGCGACATCTTCCCTGCGATCGAAAGCGGGCGCATCACGCCCATGGTGGACAGCGTATTCGACTTCGCCGACCTGCCCAAAGCGAAAGCCCACATGGATTCGAGCGCGATGACGGGGAAGATTGTGGTGAAGATGGGGTAAACGAACACTGCAGGGGCTAGTGTGTTTTGCGGGGTGATACGCCGGCTTGTCAATGGCGTGCGCCAGTGGCGCGCCAGCGTTGTCAGCGGTTGGCCTGCCACCTCGCGGCAAGAGTCTGCGCCTCCTGCTGCCCGGCTGCAGAGAGCCGCGCTTCCAGTCGGCCAGGTGGCCCGGTACAATGCACTTCGCGGGTATGACTGAGCAACGCGCGGGGCATTCGTATGACCCGGAATGCAACGCGGCGGGACAGACCACGATTAAAAACTGAAAGGCTTAGCAACGTCTGCTATGTGCGGGCGTTGCTCCTTCAGCGCTTGGCGATGCGAGCGAGCGCGGCGGTTGCGCTCATGATGTCGATGGCGTGGTAGCGCTTGAGGTTGAGCAGGTGCGCATCACCGGAGACGATGGCATCGCCCTGTGCCGAGAGCGCGCAGGCGATCACGTGATCATCATCGGGGTCAGCGGTGACTGCGCCCTCGAGGGTAGCGGCCACCGTGAGATTCGCTATCGCCAGGTAGCGGCCGATGCACCGATCCACGGTTTCACCGCTCGCACTAAGGCGCTGAGCGAACTTCGGACCACGCAATACTTCACGCAACTCCGTGGCGAGCACGGCGCTGGTTTAGAGATCGACGGCGCCACTGATAGCCGCATCGAGCAGCCTGCGCGGTGGGCAATTCCATAACAGCCCCGAAATGACGGTGTTGGTATCGCGCACCAAGCGCATCAAGTAGCGCCGCGCCGGCGCCGCTCGGCGCGCACTGCGCGCACTTCAGCCACGACCTCCTGCTCGATCTCGTCGGTGAGTTCTTCCTGCGGCATGCGCGCCCACATTGCGCGCAGTTCCTCGCCGGCCTGACGGCGCTGCTCCTGCGTGGCGAGGAACTCAACGAAGTCGGCGACCTGTCCCAGGCGCTCAGGCGGCAGTATCTTCAACTTGGCGAGCAACACTTCGGCGGTTACGGGCAGTCATGGGGTGACCTCCTGAGCGGCTAAAAATAAAGGGGCCGGGCTGGAACTCTTTCCCCGCCTTCCCAGGCTCCCGACAAGATTAGCAAATATCCCAGCCGCCGGCGCACCTTTCAACGATGCGCGGTCATCCGACCATGAACTGGTCCGCCGTTAGAAATGCGCTCGTCTGGAGAGGAATCCGCGCTCGTCACAGATGCGCGTCACCGCAGCCGATGAGCTCGGCGCCGAGTGAAGGCGAACAGGCCGTATTCGAGTTCTCGATACCCAGGACGCCGCCACCCAGTTTCGACACGGGGCTCAAAATCATGCTCTGACCGGATTGGCGCGCGCTGGATCTGCGCGCGGCCGTCATGCCCTCTCCGTGCCATGCGAGTCCCCTGCAGCAGGGATCGATACCCTGACCAGGTGCTCGAGGCCGTCGTCGATCAAAGGAACGGCTCTGTCCGGCTGCGCGACACCATCGACGGTAACCGTAATGGCACCGCCTGAGCCGGGCGTCTGCACCATCTCGATCTGGTAAGTCGTTTCCCGATAGCGATAGTCGATCTTGATCGGTTCCCACGTTGCGGGGAGGCATGGTTCGAAGGCTAGTCGATCGGCATGGCGCCTCAGCCCCAGCAAAGACTCGATGATCAGTCGGTACATCCAGCCGGCAGAACCGGTGTACCAGGTCCAGCCGCCGCGTCCGGTGTGCGGTGAGACCGCGTAGACGTCGGCTGCGACCACGTACGGTTCGACCTTGTAGATCGCTGTGCTTCCCGGGTCACTCGCGTGAGTGACCGGATTGATGAGCGAGAAGAGCTCCCACGCCCGCGCGCTGTCGCCTAGCGACGCGAAAGCCATCACGGCCCAGATCGCGCTGTGCGTATATTGGCCGCCGTTTTCCCTTACACCCGGCACATACCCTTTGATGTATCCGGGGTTCAAAGCCGACTTGTCGAAAGGCGGAGACAGGAGCTTTATCAGTCGATCTTCCCGACGCACGAGATGCTCGTCGAGCGCATCCATTGCCCGGCGCGCGCGTGCGCCGTCGGCGGCACCGGAGAGCACCGACCAGCTTTGCGATATCGAGTCGATGGTGCATTCCGGGCTCTCGCGCGATCCCAGAGGCGTTCCGTCGTCGAAGTACGCGCGGCGGTACCACTCGCCATCCCAACCGTGCTGCTCGATGTTGCCCTTGAGCCCGGTTGCTTCTGCGTGGCATCGCTCGGCGAAGGTGATGTCGCCCTCCGAACGCGCAACGTCACCGAAGCGCACAAGGACTTCGTACAGGAAGAACGCGAGCCAGACGCTTTCGCCCGTCCCATCCTTCCCCACGAGGTTCATGCCGTCGTTCCAGTCGCCCGAGCCCATCAGAGGCAGCCCGTGCGGCCCGAAAGCGAGCGCCCTGAGGATCGCGCGCACGCCGTGCTGATACAGCGTCGCCGCTTCCTCGGAGCGGTGCGGCAAATCGTAGTAGGAGTCCTCGCGCGGTTCGACCAGACGGCCTTCGAGAAACTGGGCCGACTCGTTGAGAATGCCGGTGTCCCCCGTAGTCGCTACATAACGTGCCGTGGCCAACGGCAGCCAAAGCAGATCATCGGAACAATGCGTGCGCACGCCGCGACCCGATGGTGGATGCCACCAATGCTGAACGTCGCCTTCCGTGAACTGCCGGCTCGCGCAGAGCAACAGCTGCTCGCGCAGCACGCGGGGTTCGGTGTGGACGAGCGCCATGGCGTCCTGCAATTGATCGCGGAAACCGAACGCGCCGCCAGACTGGTAATAACCGCTGCGCGCCCACATGCGGCACGCCAAAGTCTGGTACACGAGCCAGCCATTCGTGAGTACGTTCAGCGCTGCATCCGGTGTGTAGACCTGCACAGCTCCCAGCGTTCGCTGCCAATAGCGCGTTACCTCTTCCAGTGCGCCGCGGGCGGCGGCGGCGCCGCGGAAGCGCTGTAGCAGCGTTGCCGGAGCCATATCGCCGGGGCGTCTCCCGCCTGCCGCACCGAGCCTGAAAACCAGCTCGCGCGCTTCGCCCTCGGCCAGATCGAAGGAAACCTGCAGCGCGGCACAAGGATCGAACCCAGCGCCGACGCGGTTCGAGAGTTTCGTCCGACCCATCGCAGCAGGATTCTGGAGCGTGCCGTTGCGTCCCAGAAACTCCGTGCGGTCGCCGCTTACCGTGCGGACTGGGTCCTCGAGATCGAAAAACGCAATTTTTCCGGTAAATTCCAAATTGTAAGCATTGCGCGCGCAGACGGCTCCGCTCGTCGGCTCGATCTCGGTGATCACGTGCATCGCTGTTTTCTCGCGCGCCTCGCCGAGCACCCACTCGACGTATCCGGTCGCGGAAAGACGCCGCGCGCGGCCCGACTCGTTGCGTACTTTCAATACCGAGAATTTGATCTCTGCATCGATTGCGACATAGATTCGCAGCTCAGATACGATCCCGTCCTCGGTGTGTTCGAAGACGCTGTATCCGAAGCCGTGGCGAGCGACATAGGGTGTCGTGCCGGGTGCAGGCAGCGGCGAGGGCGACCAGAAGCGGCCGCTCTCCTCATCCCGGATATAGAACGCCTCGCCGCTTGCATCGCTCACGGGATCGTTGTTCCAGGGCGTCAGGCGATACTCGTGGGCATTTTCGCTCCAGGTGTACGACGGCCCGCTTTCGGAAACGATGGTTCCGAACTGGGAATTGGCGAGCACGTTCGACCAGGGCGCGGGCGTGACCAGTCCCGGCGCGGTTGTGATGACGTATTCGCGCCCGTTTGCGCTGAATCCGCCGAGACCATTATCAAAGGAGAGGGGGGCGGGCGGCGGCGCTTTGATCACGGTGGATTCCGTTTGTGGCAAAGGCGCGGGTATCAGGCGCTCAACCCGAAAACCGGCCGCTCGATGCCGCGTGACTTGCTCCGACAAAGGCCCGTTCTGATCGGAAATGATCGCCCGAGCGACTGACTGCAGCAGCAGCCGGTCCTCGTCCGATATCTGGTCGGCCCGCCGCAAGAAAATCCCGCCCGGCCTGCCGATCACCTGGGCTTCGACCCCAGCAGAGATCAGTCCCATGATGCGGTCCTGCAGCAGCTGGCGGTACCCGGCACGGTCCTCGTTCCAGATCACCAGGTCGACCGCAAGTCCTTTCAGATGCCAGTACGCATGCGCCTGCACGAGTTGCCGCACCAGGTCGATATTCGCGAGGTCTCGGATCTGGAGCAGCACGATCGGCAAGTCGCCGGAAAGGGCATGACCCCACAGGCCCGACTGTCCCCGGCGGTTCCTGGTCAGCGTGCCCGCATCGGCGCGCAGCGACGCATTCGCGTACAACACCGAGCTCGCCAGGCGCCCATAGAGCTGCGCATCGGACTCGGCTGCGTTGATCTGGCGCAGCGTGACGAGATTGTGCGTCCAGGACAGCTCGAATACACGATCGGCAAGCTCACGGTCCTCGTATTTTCCGACAAGGGCGAGACACGCTTCCCGGGTTTCTGCCGCCCCGAAAACCATGTCGATCGTTGCCGATTCTCCAGCCTCCAGCGTGATGCAATGGCGAATCGAAACGATGGGATCAAGCACCGAGCCTGCGGTGCCCGACAGCATGGGTTCGTCCATCGCCTGAGGCGCGGCGAGCGTGCGCCCACGGCCGATAAACCGCATGCGGTCGGTCTCGTATGAGACGCGACCCGCTGCCGGCCCACGAACCGTCATGCTGTGAAACATCCAGGGCACGGGCTCTTCGAGGGAGCGAGGCCGGCGCGTACACAACAGCGCGGCTCGTTCGTCGATGATCTCGGTCTGGACGAAGAGGTTGCTGAAGGCGGGATGGGACGCGTCGGCGGCCGGCGCCGCCAGCACCACTTCGGCGTAGCTCGTGACCTCGATCGTTCTGGAGGTGCGTGCGTCGTTCGTGATAAGCAGCCGGCGCAGCTCAATATCGTCCTCGGGCGATACCACGATCTCCAGGCGCATCTCGTACTCGTGATCGCGGCGCCGAAATTCCACGCGAGCCTCCGAGAACGTCACCTCGAAAGCATCGGCGCGCACGAGCGTTGGCTGGTGCGACGCGGACCAGAACGCGCCGCTCGCGAGATCGCGGACATAGCAGAAGTTGCCCCAGTGGTCGCGTGTCGGGTCTTCACGCCAGCGCGTCACCGCCAGATCTTTCCAGCGACTGTAGCCGCCTCCGCCGTTGGTGACCATCACATGGTAGCGCCCGTTGGACAGAAGCTGTACCTCGGGCCTGGGCGTGTCCGCGCCCGGCACGACACGCACCGGCATCTGCGGCGTGCCGGAAGGGCCGCGAAT
>JBKJKJ010000414.1:0-16518 GCA_046597455.1 Burkholderiales bacterium | reverse complement strand
GGACAACGGGATCAAGGCGGATTGAAGTGCGGCGCATCGCCTGCCCGCCCGCCGCTGCCCGGTCATACCGCATTCTCTCCGCGGCCTTCGAGCCTGTCTCGTCAGCGGACGACCTCGCCTGCGAGAGGCGGCAGGTCGTCGATGTACGCCCGCTCGGCAGCTTGCCTGTTTACCGCGTTCTGGATTAGGCTGACAGCAGTCGAAGCCGTGTTTCATCCAGACAACGGGTGGACGAAATGAATGATCGCAGGAGGTGTGCGCGACTGCTGGGGTGGCTCGTTTTGAGCACGTCATGCGCAGGCGCGGCCGCGCAGCAGGACTACCCCAACAGGCCGATACGCTACATCAGTCCGTACGCGCCGGGCGGCAGCACGAGCTTCACCGCACGCTTGATCGGACAGCAACTCACCGAAGCGTGGGGACAACAGGTCGTCGTGGACAATCGCCCGGGCGCCAATACCCTCATCGGCACCCTCATAGCCGTGAAGTCACGCCCCGACGGCTACACGCTCGTGTCCATAGGCGCCGCCCTGGCGGGCAACCACACACTCGTGAAGACGCCCTACGACGCACTGAAGGACATCGCCCCCATCGCCACGGTGCTGAGCTACGAGAACGTGCTGGTGGTGCCGCCGGCGCTGCCGGTGAATACGGTCGCGGACCTGATCGCGCTGGCGAAGGCGAAGCCGGGACAGATTACCTTCGGCACATCCAGCACCGGCGGACCGACCCATCTGCTGGCTGAACTTTTCAACACAGAGGCGGGGATCAAGACGCTGCATGTTCCGTACAAAGGCGGCGGCCCCGCAGTGGCGGACCTGATGGGCGGGCACATTCAGTTTTTCTTCTCGAATCCCGCCAACGTCGCTGCGCTCATCAGGGACGGGCGCCTGCGGCCCATCGCGGTCACCGGGCAGACTCGCGTCGGGGCCTTTCCGGGCACGCCTACTTTCGCCGAGGTGGGGCTGCCAGCGATGACATTGACGAACTGGCAGGGCGTGGGCGGACCGGCCGGCATCCCGAAGTCGATCATCGACAGGATATCCGCCGAGCTCAAAAAACTTGTAGCCAAGCCGGAGACCAAGGAGATACTGAACAAGCTGGGGTTTGACCCCTACTACAACGACCCGGCGCAGACCGCCGCGCTCCTCAGAGCGGACATCGACAAGTACGCGAAGATCATCAAGGCCGCGAACATCAAGGTGGAGTGACGGCGTCCGGTGCGGGCCGCGCCGCAGAGTTACGCTTTCTTCGGCGACCAGCCGTAGGCCTTGGCGCACGCACCGCCCATCAGCATCGCGCGTTCACTGTCGCTCAGGCGGTCGGTCTGGCGGAAAGGCTCGACGGCCTGCTCGTAGTTGACGACGGCGTATGCGCGGGTCCAATCGGTGCCCCACAGGCAGCGCTCGAATCCCCAGGCGTCGAACACGCGGGCGAGCGGGTCCCAGATGTCCGCGTAGGGATACGGTTCCTTTGACAGCGTGCAGGCGCCGCTGACCTTGATCACTGCGTTCGGGCGCTTCGCGAGGTCCAGCACCTTCGGCAGATCGGCCCAGGGCTGCTCCGGGGCGGGCGGCGTGCGGGGCTGCATGAGACCAAGATGGTCGACGATGAATTGCACGTCGGGGTGGCGGTCGATGAGTGCCGTGCCCGCGTCGACGTTGCCCCAGAACAGGATGTTGACCGGAAAGTCGTGCCGAACGGCTTCTCGCAGGATGCGGTCGAGGCCCGGATCGGTCGGCTCGCGCTTCGCCTCTTTCGTCATCATGATGCGGATGCCGACCGTGCCCGGCGTCTTCTTCCAGTCGGCGATGACGTCACCTACCGCGGGATCATCCGGATCGACCGGCTTGACGAGGGCGAACCGGTCGGGATGGGCCTTCTGTACTTCCACTGCGTAGCTGCCGTCGTAACGATACATCGCGAAGGGTGAGATGAAGATCGCGCCGTCGACGCCGACCTTGTCCATCGCCGCGACCATCTCGTCACCGGTGACGTGATCGGGCCAGTTCGGCGTCGTGTGCCAGGGCCGTTTCGGTGTGTTGGCCTCATAGGCGTGAATCTGGCAATCGATGATCGGCATCGCAGTAGCTCCTGTTGTTCAAATGGTTCGATGCTATTGCAACAGGTCGCGCGCGCCGCGTCCAGATGGCGCGAGGCGCCGTGCGTTACTGATGCGTAGCACTCGCTCAACCGCTTACGAACGTGACGGTGGCGCCCAGGCTTCCCCGGGCTTCTTTGGATGGCGATACATATGTCCCAGCTGCATCTCCGGAAACGCCACTGAGTCGGCCGCGTCGTATCCTGCTTCATAGGCCTCGAGCATGGCGTCTTCCGCAGCATAAGCGAAGGGGTCGCCGAGCTGTCGTTCGATTTCTCCGCCTGGCTCGGGGCGATTGGCCACCAGCCAGTCCACTGAGTCGGCAAGGCCTTGCGCGGGTGCAATCAGGTCGCGATAGCCAAGTTGCGTCCTGATCTTGCCGATGTCGAACTCGATCGTCCATTCGCGCGGGCGAGAAGCGCCGCCCTTGTAGACTTTCTGTGCCAGCGTCGGCGGCACTTCGACGATTTCGCAGTCGTGTCCGAGGTGACGGGCGATGAATGCGCTGTACTGGCGTTGCGTGTATTGGTGCTCGTCGCGAATGTTGAAGATCTGCCCGTGCGACTCGGCGGGCTTGTCGACGGCAAGCAGCAAGGCGTGGGCAACGTTGCGGGCGTAGCCGCGCCGCTTCAGCACGCCATTGGCCGGGATGATGAGACGCTTGCGGCCGTCCAGGATTCTGCGCACGATGCTCCAATCCGGATTCGCAGGCGAGTGCGCACCGTAAAGCAGCGGATACCGGAAGTACGTGGCGCTGTAATGACCTTCGCGATGCGCCCTCATCACGGTGTCTTCAGTCACCCACATCAGATGGCTGAATTTCGATCCGGACGGGTCGTCGCATCGCGGAGCGTCTTCAGGCACCTGCGTCGGCGGACCGAGCGGTCCCCAGCGCGGATCTTCATGGTGAGCGTAGACGGCGGAGCCGCCGGCGCCGATGAAGCGCCCCGTCTTGCCTTTGAGCAGGTCTGCGATGATGCGCATCCTGCCGTATGTCGCGATCACGATGTCGAAAGAGCGGCCTTCAAGGGCGGGCGCCAAAGTCTCTGCGAAGTGAGGATCCGTATGGATATGCTCAACGGGCTGCGTGAATTCGACTTCGTGCTGGCCGCCGTGGAGGATGGTGACATCGAAACCCCGCTCCAGAAGGCCATTGACGATATGCGGGCCGGAAGGCCCGGTGCCGCCGATCACCAGTGCTTTCATGATTCGATTTCCACTCCGTGTCAGCCGCGCCGGTACCGGCCCTGGCAGCCTGTCGGACTTACCAGTCGGGACAGGCTGCTAAAGCAAAACCGGACGGATTTGCGCAAAGTATGATTTCAAAAAGCCTCAAAAGCATGTTTCGACTTCAATTCGGCTGTCCGGTTTTGCATGAGGCGCTTGTCGCATCGCAAGGCCGGCAAGCTCCTAGCCCGTCTGGCCGTAGCGCTTCAAAACCCCGGGATCGAACTCGAGCCCGAGCCCGGGCTTCTGCGGCACCACGAGCATCCCATCCTCGATCTTCGGCGTTTCCTTGAACAGGCCGCGTGAGCGGGGCATGTATTCGACAGTCAGGCCATTCGGCACTGCCGCGACCAGATGCACGTGTATCTCGGGCACTAGGTGGCTCACGATAGGCAGGTTGAACGCTTCGGCCATGCCTGCGATCTTCATCCACTGCGTGATGCCGCCTGCACGCATGAGATCCACCATCACGATGTCGACCGAGCGCGCTTCCATCATGTGCCGGAACGGCACCGGGCCGTACAGGTACTCGCCCCCGGCGACGGGTGTGTCGAGCGCGTCCGCCACGCGCGCGAGCCCCGGGAAATCATCGCAGGCCGTCACGTCCTCGAGCCAGAAGAGCCCGACCCCGACGTCTTCCACCCGCCGTCCGATCGATATCGCCTGCGGCACGCTCCAGCGCTGGTTGATGTCGCACATGAGGTCGATATCGGGCCCGATGCTTTCGCGCACGAGCCGCATGCGCTCCACTTCCTGCTTCGGCGTCGTCCTGCCCGGTAGCGCCAACTGCGTCTTCATCTGGCGAAAGCCCTTCGCGACGAGCTTCGGGCCGACGCCGACGACTTCGTCCAGCGTCAGGTCGCGCGTCATCGCGCCGCTGGCGTACGTCGGCACGCGGTCTCGAAACCCGCCGAGCAGCTTCCATACGGGCTGATTCAGCGCCTTGCCTTTGATATCCCAGAGTGCGATGTCGATGGCGGTGCACGCCAGCGTGAAGATTCCCGCGGGGCCGGCGCCTTTTGCAGCGCCGCGCAGCTTCTCGATGACGGCTTCCGGCCGCAGCGGATCTTCACCGATGCACAGTGCGCCGAGCTGATCCACCGCGCTCTTCAGCGTTACGGCGAGCCCCGCGCCGAAGAATGTAATGCCGATGCCTTCGATGCCTTCATCGGTTCTCAACTGCAGCGTCACGAAGGTGTACTGATCCGCTTTGTCCGGGATATCGGCAAGCGTCGGCGCGCCGGGCAGGCGGACGAGATGGGTCTCGAGCTCGGTGATCTTCATGTCGTTTCCCCTTGGGTGTGTTGCCGATGGTAGGCCGCCGCCGGTACCGGTTCGCTGGCGATGCTGTGTGCCGCATGCGCCTTCAATTCGTGGATCGACGCAATCGCTTCGTCGTCCGGCAATCCCGCGATCGATATTACAGGGGCAACGCCCACTTAGTCACCCGCAGGGTCGGCTGCGAGGTGCCGTTCGCGATTGCCGCCAACGGAATGACGTTCCTGGGAGAGACCGCAAAGACATGCACACGCTGCTGATCTTATACTGGCCGGTATCCTCAGTAACGCCGGGAAGGCTCAGTTCGCATCATGGAAAGCGATTCGATTCCGAAGCCGCAGGGCGCGGCGACTGTGATGTTGTTGCGTGACGCCGATGACGGCATGGAAGTGTTCATGGTCGTTCGTCATCACAAAAGTGACGTGCATGCGGGTGCGCTGGTTTTCCCGGGTGGACGGGTGGATCCCGAGGATTACGAACTTGCCGTCGATGCGGCAGTGTTTCCGGCGCAGAGCGGTGTCGATGCGGCCATGGCGGCATTGCGCGTGGCCGCCGTGCGCGAGACGTTCGAGGAATGCGGCGTGCTGCTCGCGCGTGCACGCGGGGAAGAGGCTCTGGTGAGCGCCGAGCGCCTGCTGGACATCGAGGCCGCGCATCGCGCGCTCATGATGCGTGGCGAGCGGACTTTCGGCGCGATCCTCGCGGCGGAAAACCTGGTGCTTGCGCCCGAAACGATGGTTTACTTTGCCAACTGGATCACCCCCGAACGGCGCAGTAAGCGTTTCGACACGCATTTCTTTCTTGCCGCCGCCCCCTCGCACCAGGTTGCTGTGCATGACGGCGTGGAGGCGGTCGAGTCGGTCTGGATACGGCCCGAGGTCGCGCTCGAACGCGCCAGGGCCGGCACCTACGACCTGAGATTCCCGACGCAGCTGAATCTGCAGAAACTCGGCCGCCACCGATCGATGGTGACGGCGATGGATGCCGCGCGTGTAAGCCGTGTAGTCACCGTCATGACGAAGCAGGAGCAGACCGGCGGCGGTGTGCGCGTTCTGCGAATTCCGCTGGAAGCGGACTACGGCGGTGAGCTATTCGAGGTCCCCGACTCACTGTGATATAGATTGCATTTCGACTGTACAGGGTGCCGGGATGGCTGCTGTAAAGAATGGAACGGATGCGCCGCGGCTGACGGCATTGAATGGGCTTCGCGTGCTCGACCTGAGCAGCGGGGTGGCGGGTCCGTTCGCGGCACGGCTGCTCGGCGACATGGGGGCGGACGTCATCAAAGTCGAAGAGCCCGGCCGGGGAGACTGCGCGCGGCGTGAGGAGCCGCTGAAGCTGGACGCGCCCGAGCCCGAGCAGAGCCTGCTCTTCCAGTACCTCAACTGGAACAAGCGCGGCGTGACGCTGGACCTGAGAAACAAGGCGTCTCACGCTGCCCTGCGGAAACTCGTCGAGCAAAGTGACATCGTCATCGAGGCCTTTCGCCCGCAGACGCTGGACAGGTGGGGCATCGGGGTGGAGCGCCTGCTGGAGTGGAATCCGAACCTCGTCGTAACCTCGGTCACGAACTTCGGACAGACGGGGCCCTATGCTGCATACGGGGCGACGGACCTGGTCCTGCACGCGATGGGGGGCGTGATGCAAATCAGCGGACGCGTCGACCGCGAGCCGCTCAAGCACGGGCTGCAGCAGTCGTTGTTCTGCGCGGGGCTCAACGCAGCCTACTCGACGCTTGCAGCGCGCCTCGCCGTCCTGGCTTCGGGCGGTCCGGGTGAGCACGTCGACTTGTCGATCCACGAAGTGCTCGCATCCGAACACAGCAACTACTCGCCTTTTTACGCCATGCTCGGCGCGGTACAGGGCCGGCGCGCGGTCGCACAGGACCCGTTCAGCGGCGAACCGATCCCCACGCGTAACGGCTACCTCTCACTGCAGGTGGGCGGCGGCATGCCGTTCAGCGACTTCGCGGATTTCCTTGGAATCCCGGCGCTCCGCGACCGCCTTGCCACGCCTGGGGCGCGCCTGCGGGCCGCCGACGAAGTGCGAAAGCTGATCGAGGGCGCGGTCGCGGAGAAGGATGCGAAGGACCTCTTCCTGGTGGGCGCGAAGCGACGGCTCCTCACCGGATTCGTGCAGACGGCGGACGATCTGCTGGCGTGCCCCCACTTGGAGGCCCGCGAGTTCTGGGCACAGATCGACCACCCGACGACGGGGACGCACCGGTTCCCCGGAGAGCTGATGAAGCTTTCGAAGACGCCGCTTACGATCCGCCGGCGCTCGCCGTTGCTGGGTGAGCACAATGACGAGGTGCTGGCTTCGGAACTGGGTTTCGCTGCTGCGCAGATCGCAGCGATGCAGACCCGCCCGGCGAGCGCCCCTCCCGAGGCGGCGCCATCGCCGGCGCCTGCCGCAAACGCGCGCGCACCGCGCGGGACGCTGCCATTGGCGGGGATGCGCGTCCTCGACCTCTCGACCGTGCTTGCCATCCCGTACTGCGGTGGGCTGCTCACGGACCTGGGCGCGGAAGTCATCAAGATCGAAGCGCCCAACCGGTTGGATACGATGCGCACCAACGATTGGCTCACCCGCGAGGCCGGCCCCGGCGACGACCCCTGGAACCGCGCGGGAGGCTTCCAGTCGATCAACCGCGGCAAGCGTTCATTCGTCCTCAACCTCGCGCAGGAGCGCGGGCGCGAGGTGTTCAGGAAACTGGTGGCCGTCAGCGACGTCATCATCAACAACTACACGCCACGCGTGCTGCGCGGATGGGGTCTCGGCTTTGATGAGCTCGTGAAGATACGGCCTGACGTGATCCTGCTGTCGAACACCGGGTACGGCTCGTCCGGACCGTGGTCACCGTTTCCGACGCAGGGCACCGTACTCGAAAACACGATGGGGATCACGGCGTATACGGGGTACCGCGGCGACAAGCCGTGGAAGGCCGGCCAGTCGTACCCGGACTTCATCACCTGCTGGACCGGATTGACCGCGCTGATGGCAGCGGTTCTGCACCGCAAGGCAACGGGCAACGGCCAGTCGATCGACATGGGCATGTATCAGATCGGGGTGGCGCTCATGCCGGAACCGATCCTCGGTTTGCAGGCGAACGGCGAGACATGGGAGCGGATCGGCAACGAAGATCGCGTCCATGTGCCGAGCAACGTCTACCCGGCCGCGGGCGACGACGAGTGGCTCGCGCTTTCGGTCACCAGCGACGAGCAGTGGGCCGCGTTCGTGCAGGCGATCGGGCGGCCGGAGCTCGCGAAGGACGAGCGCTATCGCGAAGCATCACAGCGTCGATCGCGCCGTGAGGAGATCGACGCCATCGTGCGCGCGTGGAGCGCGGAGCGCGACGCGTGGGCCGCGACACGTGCGCTACAGGATGCTGGCGTCGCTGCGGGGCCCGTGCTGAACCACCGCGACCTCTTGCTGGATCCACACCTGCGCTCGCGCGGGTTCTACGAGTACGTAGGGCACTGGCAGCCGATGGGGGTTCGGCCGTTGATCGGCCGTCCCTACGTGTTTCGGAATACGCCGCTGCGGATTCAGAAAGCTGCGCCGCGCTATGGCGAAGACAACCTCTACGTGATGCGGGATGTGCTCCACCTCGACGAGGCGCAGATCGCGGCGCTCTACCAGGAAGGCATCACTTCCGATGTCCCGACCTTCGAGCCGAACGTCAGGCAGGACGACCTGGAGCCGGGACTGCGAAACGGCTCCATCAAGGAGATCGACCCCGACTACCGCGAGAAACTGGGGCTGGGACCGGCGGTCCCGGAACATAAAGCCGCTAAAGGACCCTCCTAATGTATTACGAAGGCAACTGGATCGACAGCTTCCCCGAGAACTATCAGTGGTCGAACGCCACGTCCATCACCAAGGGAATGGCGCCCTGGGGCGCGGTCGCACTGGGTGAGATCGACGAGATCGTGCAGCGGCTCCACCAGCGCGCCGACGAACCCGACGCCTGGTGGGAAGAGTGGTGCGCGATGGCCGAGCGGATGGAGAGGGTTGCAGATCAAGCGGCAGCAGAGCGCCGCGACGCAACGGCCGGAAACTACTATGTGCGGGCGGGCATGTACTACTTCACCGGCGAGCGTATGGTCCCGCCCGGCGAACAGAAAACCGCCATCTATCGCAAGAGCCTCAGATGTTCCCAGGAAGGGCTCAAGCGCCGCTACCCCAATCTCGAGATTGTCGACGTGCCCTACGAAGGATCATCGCTCGCGGCGTATTTCCTTAAGTCGGAGCGCGCGCAGGGGCCGGCGCCGACCGTCGTGCTGTTCAACGGCCTCGACAACTGCAAGGAGATGAACGTTCTGTTTGCCGGTGTCGAGCTGGCTTTCCGCGGCTTTCATACCCTGGCCATCGACGGGCCCGGTCAGGGTGAATCGCTGCGTCTGCGCAATCACCCGTCGCGCTATGACTATGAAGCCGCGGGGATCCCGGCATACGAGCTCGTCGCGAAGCGCAAGGATGTCGATCCGAAGCGAGTTGCCATCATGGCCTATAGTGCCGGCGGATATTACGCCCCACGGGTGGCTGCGATGGAGAAGCGCTACGCCGCGTGTGTTGCCTGGGGCCCGCATTACGATTACCACGCGGTGTGGGAGAAGCGTTATGCAGCGATGAAGAAAGACGGCAGCAGCGTCGCCACCTCCCACTTTCAGCTGCCCTGGGTCCTGGGCGTGGAGAATATGCAAGTCGCGATGGAAAAGCTGAAGAAGTTCACCCTGGCAGGCGTCGCCGAGAAAATCGAGTGCCCCATGCTGATCACCTGGGGCGTGGAGGACAAGCTCACCGGTCGTGAAGTCGCAGACCAGTTGTACGCGGCGACCGGATCACGCGACAAGACGTTGAAGATCTTCGACCGCGAAACCGGCGGTTTCGAGCACTGCCAGGCCGACAACCGGCAGGTCGGCATCGATTACATCGCCGACTGGCTGGCCTCCCGGCTGCAGAAATAGCGGTCCGGTGCGCGGCTTAACGTCATGACGTATCTGCAGGTCTCCGAGATCAGAAGGCGCGCGTGCTCTCGAGCAACAACCGATAGACGAACGACAACCGCAAAAGGACAAGGATCGAACGATGACGCCCACCGCCAAGCGCAATCGCCTGCGCGCGATACTCAAAGGCGAAGTCTGCAAATCTCCCGCGACTGTGTGGGATGCGTTATCCGCACGCGTGGCGCAAGCCGCGGGCTTCGAATTCGGGATCCTGTCGGGCTCTGTGAGCGCAACAACGGTGCTCGGCGCTCCGGATCTTGCCCTCCAGACGCTCGGCGAGTTCGCAGCTCAGGTGCGCTGCATCACACGCGCATCCGATCTGAGTGTGTTCGTGGATGCCGATCAGGGCTATGGCAATGCGTTGAACGCCATGCGCACGGTGGAGGAACTGGAACATGCGGGCCTGGCCGGTCTGGCGATCGAAGACCTGGTGATGCCGGCGCATTTCGGTCGCAAGGGCGCGGCCGAGTTGATCAGCGTCCCGGAGGCCCTCGGCAAGCTGAAGGCGTCGCTGGCCGCTCGCAGCGATGCTTCGCTGGTGATTGCGGCGCGCACCGCCTCGCTGCGCATCGAGTCCATAGCCCAGGTCGTTGAACGCGCTCGCGCCTACGCCGGCACCGGCGTGGATGCTCTGTTTCTTAGCGGGCTGAAAAATCTGAAGGATCTGGATGCGATCAGTGCGGCAGTCGATATTCCGATCATCACCGGGAGCACACCTGAAATTTCGCGCGCGGCGCTCGAAGCGCGGGGCGTGCGTTTCCGTCTGCAAGGGCACGCCGTGCTGGCCGCGTGCGCCAAGGCCATGCACGACACTTACATGCATCTAAAGGCTGAAGGCGACCCGGAGGCATTGAAGCCCAGGCTGGCCACGCCGGAGGAAATGGCGCGTTTGCTGAAGGTCGCGGACTATCAGCGGTGGTCGGACACCTATCTGAACTAGCCTTCTCGATCGTGAGCATAAGCACGCCCGACAGATTCCGCTGACAATCCTATAATCGAGTGCTCTTACGGCGAGGCGATGAAATGAAAGCCATACGCATCACGCGAACCGGAGGGCCGGAAGTCCTGGAGTACGTCGAGCTGCCGACGCCCGAGCCCGGCGTGGACGAGGTTCTGGTCAAGGCGCACGCGATCGGGGTCTGCATGCCGGAGACCTACGTGCGCAAGGGCATTTACCGCTGGATGCCGAAGCTGCCGGTGATACCCGGCATCGAGATGAGCGGCACCGTCGTGAAGGCCGGCGCCGGCGTGCGCAGCCTGCGGGTCGGCCAGCCGGTGTTCGTCTCCGCGCGCGAGTTCGAGGAACGCGCCGGCTGCTACGCCGAATACGTGAAGGCGCCGGAGCACAAGATCTATCCCGTGCCGGAAGGCGTCGATCTCGATCAGGTGGCAGGGCTGGCGAACTACCAGGTCGCGTGGCATCTCCTGAATACGGCGCTCAAAGGCTTCCAGTACGACTCCGTGCTGGTGATGGCGGCCGCGGGCGGTGTCGGCGCGGCGCTCGTGCAACTCGCCAAGGCCGCCGGCAAGCGCATCATCGGCGTCGTCAGCTCCGAGGCGCGAGGCGCCTTCGCACGCACTCAGGGTGCCGATGCGATCGTGGACCGCACGCGAGGCGACATCGTGGAGCAGGTTCGCGAACTGACCGGCGGCCGCGGCGTGGACCTGATCCTGACGATTGCGGGCGGCAAGGGCATGGTCTCGCTCTTCGATGGTCTCGATCGCTTCGGCATGCTGATGCTGTATGGGCGGCTGGAAGGCGCGCCTCAGGGCGACATCGCTGCCGCGGTCGAAAAATCGCCGGTACGCAGCCTCGCGTATCGCTATTTCTCCATACACACGCTGGACGAGTGGCCCGAGCTGCGTGCGCGTGCAACCAATGAGTTGATTCGCATGTTGCAGGCGGGCACGATCAACGTGCCGATCTACGACCGTATCCCTCTGGCAGAAGCGCCCCGCGCGCATCGCGTGTTCGAGTCCGGCGAGGTGATGGGCAAGCTCATCATGAAGCCGTAGCGATTCCCGAATCGCAGAAGCAAAAGTGGTGACGGAAGGAAACCGGCGTTTCCCCCCGGTTCGAATTCTGGCGGTGGCACCGACTTGAGGAGTAGTCATGACGCGAGTTGCGTTGTCGTGTGCGGTGGTCGTGTCGCTGCTTGTCAGCGCCGCGGCGCTGGGCCAGTCGTTGCAGTCGTCCCAATCGTTCCCCAATCGGCCGATCCGCATGGTCGTGCCTTTCGAGGCGGCAGGCTCGATGGATGCCGTGGCGCGCGTTCTCGTCGAGCCGTGGAGCGACAACCTCAGGCAACGAATCGTGATCGACAATCGCGGGGGCGCAGGGGGTACGGTGGGCACCACGATCGTCGCCAGGGCCACGCCCGACGGCCATACCATTCTCTACGCCAACCTGGGCCCGCTATCGATCGGACCGTCGCTGTACCGCAAGCTCGGTTACCACCTGTTCGAGGATCTCGCCCCGGTGTCGCTCGTGGGAAGCTCGGCGATAAACATCTTCGTATCGACTTCACTTCCCGTGCAGTCGGTAAAGGATTTCGTCACCTATGCAAAGGGGAAGCCGGGACAGCTGAACTACGCGTCGAGCGGTATAGGCAGCGGGCTGCATCTCACCGGGGAGCTCTTCAAGAGCGTGGCGGGAATCGACATGGTCCACGTCCCCTACAAAGGCGTAGGCCAGGCCGCAGCCGATATCGTGAGCAGCCGGATCCAGGTCCTGGTCAACACCTATTCGGGCACCATTCCGCACCTGAAGGCGGGGCGGCTGCGGCCGGTGATCACGGGCGGCTCTCACCGCAGTACACACATGCCCGACGTGCCCACCGGCGCGGAGGCGGGCTTCCCCGATTTTCAAAGCACAGCATGGCATGCGGCGGTGGTGCCCGCGGGAACACCCACAGCGGCGATCTCACAGCTTCATCGCACACTCGTCGCCGCGCTCGCCACGCCTGAGCTTCGCGCCAGGCTCGCGGTTCTGGATGTGGAGCCGATCGGCAGCACCCCGGAAGAGCTCGGCCGCTTTCTTCGCGCCGAGCACGAGAAGTGGAGCAAGGTGATCAAGAGCGTGGGAATCGCGCCGCAGTGATCGCCCGAAATTCGTGGAGTGCGTGAGCCTTGGCGCAGGCATAGACGCCACACCCGTTTCGGTATTCTCACGGCACCATGTAGCCGAAGCCCGTCAACACAAAGGACAGACAGATGCCCCCAAACACGTACATCCGGCCCACGCGTTCGGCTCCGCCACCGATCCCGCCGCTGTTGCAGCCGCAGCCGCCGCTCGCGCCCTTGGTGCCGCCGGTGCATGTCGTCGATCTGATGACCGAGGCGGGATCGGCCGCGTTCGGCGCAGTGTGGCGGGGAAAGGAGGCGAAGCTCGTCGAGTGCCGCGCGCTCAGCGACTCGCGGCCGGAATTCCAGACGACCTACGACGTGGAGCCGCATGCCGAGCTGGTCGGGTTCGACGACTCGGGCTGGGAAGTGGTGCTTCCCACCGATCTGGGCGGCAAGCGCGGCGGCGGCATGGTGTCGTTCTTCTGGTTCCGCACGACATTGACGATTCCAGCGAGCGCTGCGGGCTTCGAGACCGACGGCGCAAAAACGGTTTTGCACGTCAATGTCGACGACTATGCTGAAGTCTGGGTCAACGGTGTACTGCCGCGCGCCGCCGGCCGGCCGAGCCCGGCCGCGATCCAGGGCTTCAACATGCCCAACCGCCTGGTGCTGGGCGACAACATCGTGACTCCCGGTGACAAGTTTGAAATCGCTGTCTTTGCCATCAACGGGCCGATTTCGGTGGCGCCTGCGAATTTCCTCTGGTTCCGCGAGGCGAAGGTCGAATTTTTCCGGTGACCGCCGTCCGGTCAGCGCGCATCCTCAAGGCGAATTTTTGCGTCCGTCACCACCTTCGAGAGCTTCGCGATCTCGGCGCGGATGTGCGCGCCCAGCTCATCGGCCGAGCTGCCCACGACGGTGCTTCCGTCCGCTGCGAGGCGATCACGCAGTTCCGGTGATTGCATCGCGCTGACAACGCCCGCGTTGAGGGTGCTCACGACCTCGCGCGACGTCTTCGCTGGCGCGAGCATGCAATACCACCCGTAGAACGAATAGCCGGGTATCCCGGCTTCTGCAATGGTGGGGATTTCGGGCGCGGCTTCGGAGCGGCTGAGGCTCGAGACCGCAAGCCCCTTCAGTTTTCCCGATCGAACCTGCGACATTGTCGCGACGATCGAGAGCATGCTCATCTGGATTTGCCCGGCCATGAGATCGGTCAGCGCGGGCGCAGTCCCTTTGTACGGCACGTGCACGATGTCGACGTTCGCCATGCTCTTGAACATCTCCGTGGCGAGATGCTGAATGCCACCGTTGCCGGACGAGCCGTAGCTCAAGGCGCCGGGTTTCGCCCTGGCAAAGGTGATCAGCTCTTTCAGGTTGTTCGCGGGCACTGATGGATGCACGAGGAGAAGAAGCGGCTGTCGGCTCAGCAGGGAAATCGGTTGAAAGCCGTTGATGGGGTCGTAGGACGTTTTGCGTAACGCCGCGTTGGCTGCGAAACTGCTGGAGACGATGAGCAGGGTATACCCGTCCGGCTGTGCTCTCGCGACGAGCTCGATGCCGGTGACACCGCCGCCGCCCGGCCGATTGTCGACCACGAATTGCTGTCCGAAGCGCGCGGCGAGGCGCGCCGAAAGCGAGCGTGCCACGATATCGGTTCCGCCACCGGGCGCAAACGCAACGACGACCCGCACGGGACGCACCGGATATTGCTCCTGCGCAAACGCCGGGGGCGCGCTGACTGCCAGCGCCACCCCCAATGCGGCGCAAAAGGCCTTGGCGCCACATCGCGCCATAATGCGCAGTCCTGGACCTCGCCGCATGATTCCTTCTATTCGTCGTCGCGGGGGAATTGCATGACGAGCGCCTCGAGCCCGTTGAGGCCTGCCTTGATCTCGAATGCGTCCTCGCCGGGCTCGACGAAAACCATCGACGAGACGGGCAAGGTCTCGCCCTGCGTCTCCAGGCTTCCATTGGCCACGAACACGTAGTAGCCGCCCCCTACCGTCGGATCCGGCCCCATGGTCGACATCCCGCCTCCCAGCCTGAGCAGCTGGGCTGACAGTTCGTCGGCGATCTTCTCCGGCTCAAAAACCGGTTCCCAGGCGATCTCTTTGCGGAACTGAAGAACCGGCCTCGTGGAGAGGCCGATGTGTGCCGACATCCAGTTGCGCCGCTTGCTGGGTTTCAGCTTTTCCCGGTAGCCCGGTTTGCTCAGATACACCGGCGCGGAGTCGCCTGTCCTGTTGCGAAGCGCGATGAAGGTCAGGCCATGCGGCCCGGCGACGAGCGGGCCGTATGCAGTGTGATGATCCTTGTATTGCAGCATGAGCGGCTGGACCTGCGCTTTACCCATCACCCCCGATCCGGCCGGAAAAATCTGGAATTGGGCGAGGCCGTGAAAGTGGGGAAGTATGGTCTCGTTCGCAGACATCTGTGTCATCAATGCTTGGGGCTGCGACGACGCTTCGGCAGTGCTGTACCTCGGCCCGAAATATGAACTGCCCCAGTGTTCGATGCCGGTTCCCGGAGACTTCACGGGCTGCAGGTTTTCGAGAACTTCAGTGCCGTCCTTTGCGTGAATCATCGTGACAGTCCCATGGAATCGTTGGCCGGGATTCGGATCCGGTTCGGTCGTGCTGCGCGAAGCCGTGAAAAGTGTAACGCACAATCAAAGCGGGTTGCGGTAAGCCGGAAAAAGGGGTTTGATGTGATACCCCCCATGGAGGAGACTCAACCATGTTTGCGAATTCGATGTTGCGTATCGTTTGCGCAGGGCTCGCACTCCTCGCTGCAGTTGCAGCCACTCACGCAGCGGAAATGACTTACCCGAACAAGCCGATCCGTCTGATCGTGCCGTTTCCGCCTGGGGGTTCGGCCGACCCGCTTGCGCGCGCGCTCGGCGCCTGGCTTTCGGACAAGTTCGGCGTGCCTGTGATCGCCGACAATCGCCCGGGCGCCGGCACCGCGATCGCACACACGCTGGGCGCTAAAGCCGCACCTGACGGCTACACGCTGCTGCTCGGCGCCTCCTCCGGAATGACCACCAACCCGGCTTTCGGAAACAAGCTCGACTACGATCCCGTCAAGGATTACGCACCCGTGGGGCTCGCGGCCTACGTGCCGCAAGTCTTCGTCGTGCACCCGTCCGTGCCTGCGAAAACCATGAAGGAGCTGACGGATCTCGCGAGGACACAGCCGGGAAAAATCAATTTCGGCACGCCCGGTGTGGGGTCTGTGGGGCATCTGAGCGTCGAGTTGCTCAACACGATGACCGGCGCGAAGTTCACGCACGTTCCTTACAAAGGCGCCGGCCCGGCGGTGATCGATCTCGTCGGGGGCCGCATCCAGGTGTTCGTCGGCAGCGTCACGGGCACTCAGCCGCAAGTCTCGGCGGGGAGGATACGCGCGATCGCGGTCGGCCATCTGAAGCGGGTGCGCAGCATGCCCGATGTGCCCACGGTCGCCGAGTCGCTGCCCGGTTTCAGCAATGACGGCTGGTATGGGCTCGTCGCACCGGTGGGCACGTCTGCGGCAATCATCAGCAAGCTCAACGCGGAGATGAACCGGGCGCTGGCAAACGCCGAGTTCAGCAAGCAGGTCGAGTCGCTCGGCATGGAGCCGGTCAGCAACACGACGCCGGAGGAGCTGCGCGAATGGATCCGCAGCGAGCTTGCACGCTGGACAAAAGTGGTACGCGATGCGGGTATTCAGGCGCAGGCAAACTGAGGGGGCGAATTCTGGCGGACAGGCGTGAACCGGAACGTGGACGGCCGCACCGTGCCGCTGAAGTTGCCGATGGCACTTACCGGAAGGTCGCGTTCCGGTATCCGCTAC
>JBKJKJ010000338.1:0-7849 GCA_046597455.1 Burkholderiales bacterium | reverse complement strand
CGAAGCACCAGTGCGTCTTCGGTCTTCACCAGAGCGGCATCCCACCTTACCACCACTGCACCGCCCGTTTCTCCATCTCGTCTTGGCCCGCCCGCGGCGGGCCTTACCCCGCTCAGGACGAACGGTGGGTGTGATTAGTGCGTTAATGCGCGCGGAAGTGCATGACCTGACATGTCCGTAAAATCCAAAGCCGAAGGTCGCTAATTCCCTGAGGCGTTGAGAAACAATCCCCGTTCGGGCTGAGCGTAGCCGCCGGCAAAGTCGAAGCGGACAACACCCGCCCACGTCGCGGCACATGCGAATCGTCCCGGGATCGACACGGGTCCGTGCCGCCCCCGGCCCGCCTCAATCCAGCTTGATGCCG
Organism: Burkholderiales bacterium; assembly: GCA_046597455.1. GTDB lineage: Bacteria > Pseudomonadota > Gammaproteobacteria > Burkholderiales > SG8-41 > JAQGMV01. Next base: position 7,485 of record JBKJKJ010000338.1, on the reverse strand, counting down.
ATCGTCTTGATGAGCTTGGTCCACATCGCGGTTTCCTCGCGTACGATCGCATTCGCCTCTTTCGGTGGGACGCCGCCCGTCTCCGAGCCGCCGGTCATCACGAAGTCCTTCACTTCGGGCATGCGCAGGATTTTCGCGGACTCCTCGTACAGCCGATTCACGATCCGCTCCGGCGTTCCGGCTCGCGCGAGCAGGCCCACCCAGCCTTCGACGTTGTAGCCGGGCACGCCGGATTCACTGATCGTCGGCAGATCGGGCAACACCGCAGAGCGCTTGCCGCTCGTCACCGCGACGGCTTTGAGCTTGCCTGACTTGACGTGCGGAATCGCAGAGGGCGCCGTCGCGAAAGACGTCTGGGTCTCGTTGCCGATGACCGCGATAATCGCCGGGCCGCCGCCCTTGTACGCCACGCCGGTCATGTTGACGCCGGTCATGAGCTTCAACAGCTCGCCCGCGAGATGCGGATTGGTGCCGACACCGGGATGCGCATACGTCATTTTGCCCGACTGTTCTTTCGCGAGCGCGATGAGCTCCTTCATGGAGTTGGCGCGCACCGTTGGGTTGATCACCACGACGTTCGCATACTTGATGAGTTGCGTGATCATGGTGAGATCGCGCAGTGCCACGTATGGCAGCTTGGGATAAAGGCCGTGACTGATGGTGATCGGCCCTTCGGCGGTGACCAGCAGCGTATAGCCGTCCGGTGCGGATTTTGCGACGATGTCGCTGCCGATATTGCCGCCGGCGCCGCCGCGGTTGTCGATGACGATCGTCTGACCCAGCACGCGCGGCAGGTGGGTAGACAGAATGCGGCCCGAGAAGTCTGATGATCCGCCCGGCGGGAATGGCACCACGATGCGTATGGGCCTTTCGGGATAGGGCTGCGCCAGGGCCTGCTGCGCAAGCCCACAGACAGCCACGGCGGAAGTCAGTGCGGTTACGACTCTCATGCGGTTCTCCTCGGGACGGTTATCCGTTTTAAGTTCTGTAGCGCAGCGAAGGATAGTCCTTCCTGGTGCGCAGGGACAGACGATTGCGATCGAATGCGCGGGGCTTTTTCATTGGCCCGCGACGGCGCATCGTAAAGCCGCCCGGACGCTCCGGGATTGCCACGCCGCAGTCGCGGCTCGCAATGACCGGTGAGGTCGTCGCGAGGAAGCGCAGGGCCGACGTGGCGACCCCGTGGCGCACGCAACCATCGGATGGGATTGCGTCGTCACTGCGCTAGTCGCGACGACCGATAGCCGCAGGTCGTCGCGACGACCGACGGCTTCGGATCCTCGGAACGCGCGTAGCGGTTGGCCCGCTGCCGCCTTACTCGTCCCGCCCGTAGTGAATCCTGCGATAGGGCAGCGTCACCACGGCGCGTTCGATGCGGGCATCGATGATCATCGGGCACGGATTCGCGACCCACTCGGCCGCGGCGCTGCGCACCTCCTCTACGCTGCGCACGAGCTTGCCTTTGCCGCCGAACGCTTTGGCCACGCCGCCCAGATCCGGCGTCGAGATGACCGACAGCTCCTTGTCCATCTTGTGCGCGCCGAGCTTGTAGTACTCCGAGCCCAACGCTTCGTTGTTGAGGACGACGATCAGGAGCGGCATCTTGTAGCGGACCATCGTCTCGAACTCCGCCAGGTGCATCATGACGCTCGCGTCGCCGTCGACGAGAACGTGCGGCTTGTAGCCCGAGGCGACGACCGCGCCCATCGCGGCCGGCATCATCTGGCCGATGCAGCCGAAGAAATGGCTCGCCATGACGAGCGGGCGCTCTTTCGTGAACAGGATGTTCGAGAAGCCGCCGGTCGCGCCGCTGCCCGTCAGCAGACTTATCGTGGCCGGCACCACATCGTCGAGCGTCGTGACGACTTCGCGGGGATCGACTTTGTCATCCTCGATCGGGAATTCCGCACGATCCTGGAAGTGGCCGACGAGGCGCTTCTTCACCTCGGGCGTGCGATAGCCCGTTTGCTTGAACGATTGCTTCGCGAGTGCCGCTTCGAGCGCTTCGACACCGGCTTTCGCATCGGTCTGTATGTAGACGTCGGAGGAACGCGCGTTGCCCATCAGCACGTGCGGCTTGGTGTCGAGGTGCACGAACTTCGCGTTCGGGTAGAGGTAACCGTGCTCGGTCGTGTAGCGGTTCAGGCTCGCGCCCACGCCGATGACGCAATCGGACTCCTGGAGCAGCTGGATCGCCGTTTTCGTCGCGTAGAGCCCGGAGACGCCGATGTGAAACGGATCGCTGGCGAGCCAGGTCTTGGCCATCAGCGAAGTCGCGATCAGTGCACCGGTGCGCTCCGCCAGCTTGAGTATCGCGTCGCCGGCGCCTGACCATCGTGCACCACGGCCGGCGACGATCACCGGTCTCTTGGCTTTGGCGATGATGTCGAGCGCGCGCTGGAGGGCGTCCGGGGCCGGGCTCGACGCGTTTTGCGGAAGTATCGTCGATGACGGCTGGTAGGGCTCGTCGTCGTCGAAGTCTTTCTGCTGGATATCCATCGGCGCGTTGAACATGATCGGGCGCGATTCCAGCCTCGCGAGATAGAACGCCTTGCGAACGACGTCATCCGTGCTCTCGGCCGAGTTGAGAGGCACGAAACCGGTTTCGCACGCGGCCGCGAACCGACCCTGGTCCAGGCGCTGGTTGTAGCCATCGTCGTTCGTCGGATGCGCGCCGCAGAACGCGACGAGCGGCGATTCGGCGCGCGCCGCCACGAGCAACCCGGTTGCGAGCTGAGACGTGCCCGGCCCGCAAGTCGAGCTGGCGACGCCGGGGGTGTGCGTGGAGCGCGCCCAGCCGTCGGCCATGCCAAGCCCTGCGCCCTCGTGGCGCACTTCGATGAGCTGAACGCCGAGCTTGTCGAGCTCGGAGTACCAATACATGTTGGCGTCACCCATGATGCCGAACACAGCTGACGTGCCTTCCGCCTTGAATGCCTGAGCCAGACGCTGGTAGACCTTCATGTCGCTGCTCCCCTCTGAGATGTGAAAGAAACCTTCGGTCATACGGAGACGCGCTCGATCGCAGCGGGCGCCCTCCTGCTCGACGCCCTCGCCGCTTCGACCTTCACGCAAGGGGTAAGGGTATCGTGTAGCACGCTGCGCTGGAAGCACGGTTAACACCGCCTGCGCCGCCGGCATAAACTGCGGTTCACCTGCACGGCCCGGCATTGCGGTGTGCACGTCTTCAAGGAGAGGTCATGGAACGAATGCTTTTTTCACCTCTGAAAATTCGCGACATCACGCTGCGAAACCGCATTGTGGTCTCGCCGATGCTCACGTATTCGGCGGTGGGCGGGCACGTGAGCGACTGGCACCTCGCGCACCTGGCCCAGTTTGCGGCAGGCGGGGCGGGGCTCGTCTTCATGGAGTCCACCAAAATCGATCCCGCAGGGTGCTCGACGCCGCGCGACACCGGGCTGTGGAAGGACGAATTCGTCGAGCCGCTCAAGCGCATCACCGCGCTCATCAAACGCAACGGCGCTGTCCCGGCTATCCAGCTCGGCCATTCGGGACGCAAGGCGCGCAGATCGGTGCCGTGGGAAGGACGCGTGCCGATGGCGAACTGTCCCGGTGTGGACCGGGGCGAGGAATGGGAGCTGGTGGGGCCCAGCGCCATCGCCCACGATCCGAAGTATGCCGTGCCGCGGGAGATGACGCGCGATGACATCCGCGAGGTCGACCAGGCGTGGGCCGAAGCCGCGCGGCGTGCGAACGAGGCGGGCTTCGACGTGGTCGAGATACACGGCGCGCACGGCTATCTGATTCACCAGTTCCTCTCGGCCACTGCGAACCAGCGCACGGACGAATACGGGGGCTCGCTCGAAAACCGCATGCGCCTGGCGATCGAAGTCGCACGGGCGGTGCGCACGCGCTGGCCTGAAGGCAAACCTTTGTTCTTCCGTGCGTCGGCCGTCGACGAAACGGGCTGGACCATCGAGGACAGCATCGCGCTCGCGAAAGTGCTCAAGGCGAACGGTGTCGACGTCATCGACTGCAGCTCGGGCGGCATGGGGGATGGCGCGACAGCGAGCGAAGGTGCGCCGCGTTACGGCTATCAGGTTCCCTACGCGCGCGAGATCCGCGCCGGCGCCGACATCATGACCATGGCGGTGGGCATGATCGTCCATTCCGACCAGGCCGAAGAGATCGTGAACACCGGCAGCGCGGATCTCGTCGCCCTCGGTAGAGAGCTGCTGCACAACCCGCACTGGCCGATCGACGCGGCGCAAAAGCTCGGCATCGAAGCGCCATTCAGCGGGATCCCCAATGCCTACGCCTACTTTCTCGAGAAGCGCGCGAAAAGCAACTTCGGGTCGCCTTCGACCTTCCAGACGGGCATGCGCGACGAGGAGGGCAGACGATAGCGCGCGCCCGCTCCTCCTGCCCCTTCACGCGAACGCCGGCATCACCTCGCGCGAGAACAGCTCCATTGAGCGCAGGACGCGATCCTGCTCAAGGTCGCCGAACCAGAAGCTCGCGTTGAAGTGCGAGATGCCCACGAGGTCCTGGACGCGCCTGATCTGGCGGATGCAGGTATCGGGCGTGCCGATGATGAGGTAGCGGTCGAGCAGGTCCTCGATGGTGGGCTCGGTCTTCCCCGGAACCGGAATGGCGTTGCCCTTCTCCACGCGCTCGTAATTGTTGCGCAGGCTGAGCGTCACGCGCATGTTCCAGCGCGCGTGCTCGACGGCCTCGCGCGCGTCGGCCGCGTCCTTGGTCACATACACGGCCCGCTGCACGCCCACGAGCGGTGTGGTGGCCGGCTTCGTCTCCGCCACGACCTTGTTGAAAAACTGTCCGAACTCGGCAAGCCGCTCGACAGGAACGCCGAATCCGCCGGTGAGCACGTTCAGTCCGCGCCGCACCGCTGCTTCGATCGAATACTGGCTTTGGGCGGTGATCCAGATCGGGGGACGCGGTTTCTGCACCGGCTTCGGGTAGATCGACGTTTCCGGAATGTTGAAGAGCTTGCCTTCGTAACTGAAGGGCTTGCCTTCGAAAGCCTTGAGCACGATGTCGAGCCCTTCGTCCCAGCGCTGGCCGCCCGAATCGAGCTGTAGTCCGAAGCGCTCGAACTCGTAGCGCTGATAACCGCGCCCCAGCCCGATTTCGGCGCGCCCGCCGCTCAGCACGTCGAGCATCGCGATCTCCTCGGCGATGAGCAGCGGGTGATGGAGCGGCACCACGATCACCGCCGTTCCCACCCGCAGCCGCGTCGTCTTCGCCGCGATGTAGCTTGCGAGCTGGAGCGGCCGCGACAGGTAACCGTAAGTCGAGAAGTGGTGCTCGCCGAGCCACACGTTGTGAAAGCCGAGCGTCTCGGCGGCTTGCGCCTGCTCGATCCCGCGCGCATAAATCTCCTCGGACGAGCGGGCAGACGGTGATTGCATGAGCAGGAACGTTCCGATGTCCATCGTGATCCTCCCCTGATTACTGGTACTGCGTCAGGTGTAATGATAGCGCGCGTGGCGCACGGTCACTCCGCATGGATTCCGCCGGCCTGAATGACTTTCGTCCATTTATCGAGCTCGCGCCGGATGAGAGCGCCCAACTCGTCGGGCGTCATGTCCACCGGTATCGTCCCGAGCGTCGATAACTGCTGCCTCACCGTCGCCATCTGTTTTATCTGCTGTACGGCTTCGTTCAGCTTGCCGACGATGGCCGCCGGCGTCTTTGCAGGCGCGAAGAGCGCATAGAACAAAAGCGCTTCGTAGCCGGGCAGCCCGCTCTCCGCCACCGTCGGCACCTCGGGCAGGCTGGCGACCCGCTGCAAGGTCGCCACCGCGATCGGCCTCAGCTTGCCGGACTGCAGGTGAGGCCAGGTCACCACGACATTGTTGAATGCGAACTGCACATGGCCGCCCAGCAGCGCGACGACAAGCGGCGCATCACCCGGATACGAGACCGGCAGCATGTCGATTCCCGCCATCTGCTTGAAAAGCTCCATGTTGAGATGGGACGTGGAACCCAGGCTCGACGAGCCGTGCGTGAGCGCGCCGGGCTTCGCTTTCGCGAGCCTGATCAGGTCCGCGACGGTGCGTGCCGGAAACGACGGATGCGCGACGAGTATGCCCGGCACGTGAGCCATCATCGCAATGGGCGCGAAATCCCGGATGGGGTCATAAGGCAGTTTGCGAAACAGCGGCAGGCCCGTCGTCATCACGCCGCCGTAGGTGAAAAGCAGCGTGTAACCGTCAGGCGTCGCCTTGGCGACAGCCGCCGCAGCAATTCTTCCGCTCGCCCCGCCTCGATTGTCGACCACCACGGGCTGCGACCACCGCTCGGTCAGCCCCTCTTTCAGGATGCGCCCCAGGATATCGGTTCCGCCGCCGGGCGGTGACGGGATGAGCAGCCGAATCGGCTTGTTCGGATAGTGCTGCGCGAGAGCGGACGCAGCGAGCGTCGCGGCAATGACCACAGTTACGGCTGCGACCGGCAGCTTCATCGTTTTCACGAGATCCCCCCAACGCCTGGTGAAGTCATCGCGACAATCGGCGGGAACGACTTTACCACCTCGGGGGATCGTGATCGCAACTCGAGAGACGCATCGGCGACGGGCCCGGTCGGCTACTACGCGCGGAATTCAGAGCAGTAGCGCTAATAGAGTCCCGGCCGTCCGCGCAGCGTCTCCGTCATGCGGATCGCGGCAACCAGTCCGGAGCCGAATGTAAGTGCCGCCACGAGCCAGATCGCCGCGCCCGATCCGAAAGCATCGGCTGTGACGCCCGCGAGTACGGCGCCCAACGCATAACCCATGTCACGCCACAGCCTGTAGATGCCGACCGCTGAAGCGCGCCAGGCCGGGTGGGCCACATCGCCGATGGTCGCAAGCAGCGTCGGATAGACCATCGCGGTCCCGACGCCGAGTAGCACCGCGCCCGATGCGAACAGGGCGAAATCCGATGTGCCCGCCGTGACGGCGATACCCGCCGCCTGTATCCACATCCCGTACACGATCAGCCACTTCCTGCCCACCTTGTCGGACCAGGCTCCGGTGATGAGCTGCCCGACGCCCCATACGCCGGGATAGATCGCCGCGAGCACGCCGATCTGTCCCAACGTCATACCGGCGGCCGCGAAGATGAGCGGAAAGAGGCCCCACGCCATGCCATCGTTCAGGTTGTTGACGAGGCCTGCCTGGCTCACGCTCGAGAGATTCCGGTTCGTCAGCGACACCCGCCTGAAAAGGCCCGCCTGCGATGTCACGGGTTCGGGTTCAGCCGCTGCGTGCATGCTCGATTCGAGTGCCACGTAGTCCCGAGTATCGCGGATCACCAAGACCGAAAGCAGAAGACCTGCGGCGACGTACACGATGCCGAGATAGAAAGGCTCGGGGCGCAGGCCATACTCTGCGGCGATCCAACCCGTGGCGAGCGCGCTCCCGGCCACGGCGACATAGCCCGAAAATTCGTTAAGGCCCATCGCGAGGCCGCGTCGTTTCGGGCCGACCAGGTCGATTTTCATGATGACGGTCGTCGACCA
>JBKJKJ010000295.1:0-6724 GCA_046597455.1 Burkholderiales bacterium | reverse complement strand
ATCCCGGCTGTGCCTCTTGGGCACGTCCGGGATTCAGGCGCGTCGCGTTGCTCGCAACCCGGTTTCCTTCCTATCATCGGACGCCTGAACGCATCAGAGGAAGCTCAATGACAGCCGCGAATATCGTGAAGCTCGTGAACCCCGTCGGCCAGCGTGCCGCAGCGCGCCTGGCGCTCGCACCCAGGCTCGAGACCCTCGAGGGCAAGTCGATCGGTTTCATCGACAACATGAAGCCGAATGCGAATCTCTTCGTGCAATATATCGAAGAGATGATGCGCGCCGACTATCCAGGCGTGCAAACGCATACGGTGCGCAAGAACTTCACCTCGAGCAAGCTGATTGCCGACCAGCTCGAAGGCAAAGTCGACGCGCTCGTCAACGCATGGGGTGACTGAGGCGGCTGCACGTCGTGGTGTATCCACGACTCGGCTTATCTCGAAAAGCGCGGGGTGCCGTCGTCGACGGTGGTCTCGACGGCTTTTCTCACGCACGGCCATCTCGCTGCGAAGAACCTTCAGCTCGATGACCTGCCGCTGCTCGTCACGCCGCATCCGCTGAACGATCTCACCCCTGAGCAGATGCGCGACCTCGCGCGCTCGGCCTATCCGACGGTGATCCGGCAACTGACGTCGCAAAGCCCGCTCGAGAGGCATACTCACATCGATTTCATTCATCCGGCGCGCGAGCGCACGCGGCGCGATGCGAACTCGAAGGCCGCCACATGAGCGCCGTTCTCACCGACGCCCCGATCATCGAGCTCGAAGACTCGTGGGAAGCCGTGAACGCATGGTTTCTCGAGCACGACCTTACCGATGGGCTGCCGATCGTGCCGCCGACACAGCCTCGCGTGCGCGCGATGACCGATTACGTCGAGCGCACCCTCGGCTGGAAAGCGTCCGACGTCATCGGCACGCTCGCGCCGAAGCAGGGACAGGCGACGGTGGAAAAGATCGCAGCCAACGCGGTGATGGCGGGCTGCAAACCGGAATACATGCCGGTGCTGATCGCGTGCGTGAAAGCGATTGCCGACCCGAAATTCAACCTCGATGCGGTGCAGACGTCGACCCACAACACTTCGCCCCTGCCGATCGTCAACGGGCCGGTGTGCCGCGCCATCGATCTGAACTGCGGCTATAACAACACCGGCAGCCGCTGGCGCGCGACGAGCACGATCGGCCGGGCGCTCCAGCTCACGATGATCAACGTCGGCGGCACACCGGGGTCGATCAACATCCACACGCAGGGTCATATCGCGCGCTATGGGCACGTCATCGCCGAAAACGAAGACGAGAATCCGTGGGAGCCGCTGCACGTCGAGCGCGGTTTTGCAGCGGAGGCGAGCGTGGTCACCGTCGTACCCGCATGCACCGGCGCCATGATCGACGACAACGGCGGCAGTCAGACGGCAAAGGACCTGTTGAAGACGCTGTCGCGATCGATCGCGTATGTCGGCAATCGCAACATCAATGGCAAGGGCCAGCCGCTGCTGATCCTCGCGCCCCAGCACGCACGCCTCATCGCGCTGGGCGGGTACAGCAAAGCGGACGTGAAGCGGTTCGTCTGGGAGCACGCCCGCGTGCCGTTCGGCGACATTCCGCGCGGGAACCTGGTGAATTACAGCGAGCACAACCTGAAGTTTTATGCCGACGTCGGCAATGATCGCGGTGTGCCGATCGCCGAGGCGGCCGAAGACATCGTGATCGTGGTGATGGGCGGTGTGGGCACGCACAGTCTTTCGGTGCAGACACGCCTCGCGTCGGAGAACGTCACGGTGCCGATCACGCACAAGGACGGGACACTGTGGCACGCACCGGGTGGAGAAAATAAAACGACTGGGGAGGAGTATGAGCATGCGTAGAAGTGCAACATCGGTATTGCTGCTCGGCATTCTGGGCGCCGTGACGGTGACGGTGCCGTGCCGTGCGGCATCCGCACCCGACAGTTATCCGAGCCGTCCCATCAGGCTGATCGTCGGCTTCACACCGGGGGGCGCGACCGATCTCGTCGGACGCCTGGTCGCCGAGAAGCTCTCCGAGCGGCTCGGTCAGCAGGTGGTCGTGGACAACCGCCCCGGCGCGAGCGGCATCATCGCGGCGAGGCTCGTCGGCGCCGCCCAGCCCGACGGGTACACCCTGCTGATCTCGGGCTCGTCGATCAGCATCGTCGGCAGCCTTTACAAGGACGCGAGGTTCGACGTGTCGCGTGATCTCGAGCCGCTTGCGCTGGTCGCGACTGCGCCTTACGTCATGGTGGCGCATCCTTCGACCGGCGCGAAAACGGTTTCCGACCTGATCGCTTACGCGAAAGCGCGTCCGGGCAAAGTCTCCTACGGCGCTTCGACACCGGGAACGGTGCAGCATCTGAGTGCTGAGATGTTCAAGCGACTGGTGGGTATCGACATGCTCTTCGTGCCGTATAAGGGCACGGGATCGATGATGCCGGACATACTCGGCGGGCGGATTCAGGTCGCGATGGACAACGTCACCGTGCTCGCGCCGCACATCAAGGGCGGTGTGCTGACGCCGATCGCCGTGAGCACCATCAAACGCAGCCCCATACTGCCGGAAGTGCCTACGCTGGCCGAGTCCGGTATCTCGGCGCTGCGCGGCTTCGATACCGGCGGCTGGTTCAGCATGTACACGGCGCTCAAAACGCCGCAGCCCATCGTGAAGAAGCTGAACGCGCAGATCGTCGCGCTGGTCGAAGCGCCCGACGTGCGCGAGCGCCTGTTGACCTTCGGTGCGACGCCGCTTCCCGGCTCCCCCGATGATCTGCGCCAGCAGCTCGCGCGCGAAATCCCGCGCTGGCGCAAAGTGATTCAGGACGCGGGTTTGAAGGCCGAGTGAGATGCGTTGTGCATGAATGCGCGCGCGTCTACAGCCATACCTTACGCGTTGCGCGGATGAAATCCGACTCGAAGTGGTTTTCCAGGGAGAAATCGTAATGAAGCGCCAACTCGCCGCCTGGTCGTTCGTTTCCGCATGCGCTGCGCTCTTGATCCCGCAAGCCTACGCGCATCACCCGATGGGCGGAGCCGTCCCCGCCAATGCGATCGAAGGGGTGCTCTCGGGACTGGGACATCCGGTGATCGGTCTCGATCACTTCCTTTTCGTGCTCGCCATGGGCGCGGCGTGCTTTTACGTCGGACGCAAAGCGGGCGCGGCGGTGGCCTTCATCGCGGCAACGGTGCTGGGCTCGGTGGTTCATCTTTACGTGGCGACGCTGCCGTATCCGGACCTGTGGGTCGCAGCGAGCCTGGTGGCGCTCGGCGCGATGCTCGCCGGTGCGCGCCGGGTGTTGCAGAGCAGAGCGGCGCTCGGCTTCTTCGCACTCAGCGGCATTGCGCACGGCTATGCGTATGGTGAGGCCATCGTGGGCGCGGAAGCCGCGCCGCTATTCGCCTATCTCAGCGGTTTTACGGCGATTCAGATCTGCATCGCGTTCGGTGGATTTCTGATCGCGCGTTACGTCAGCCTGGAGAAGCCGTCATTTCCGGCCTCGTCGGCGCTCGGCGGCTCGATCGCCGTCGCCGGCGCAGCGTTCGCGATACTTTCGCTCTCCTGAGCCGGCCCGCACCTCGGCAGGGCCGTGATCGACACCGGGCTTTCGATATTTCCGTTATTCTCCAACTGCGCTGAACACGATAAGAAGCGCGGGTCTCGACCTCGCGCGCATGCACGAAAGACGGCGCGGCGCAGAGCTCCGACAGGCGAACGCCGCCGGAGCGAACGCAGGAAAAGTGATGGGTTTCTTTCAGGGAGGGGATGATGAATAAGCTACTGGTGGGATTACTGCTGTGGGCCGTGTCTGGTCTGGCGTCCGCGCAGACGGCGGAAGAGCTGCTTGCCGACGGCAGGAACACGGAAAACGTGCTGACTTTCGGCATGGGCTACGACCTGAAGATGTACAGCCCGCTCAAGCAGATCACCAAGTCCAACATCAGGCGCCTGGTGCCCGTGTGGAACTTCAGTCTCTCCAACGATATGGGCGAGCTGTCGCAGCCGACGATTTACAACGGTGTGATGTATGTGGTCAACGGCAACTGGACGTTTGCCATCGATGTGGCGACCGGGAACCAGATCTGGCGCACGCCCGTAACCTACGACCGTGCGGCGCTACGGGTGACGACTTCGGGCGCATACCTTCGAGGCGCGGCGACGATTTATAACGGCAAGCTGTTCCGGCAGAACATCGACGGGCACGTCGTGGCGCTCGACATGAAAACCGGCAAGGAAGTCTGGAAGCAGAAATTCGGTGAATGGAAAGAGAGCTACGCCGGAATCGTCCAACCCTCGATCGCCAACGGCGTGCTGATATCGGGCATGGCCGGTGGTGACCGCACGGCGCGCGGCTTCATCGAAGCCTACGATCCGGACACCGGCAAACGGTTATGGCGGCGATGGACCGTGCCTGCGCCGGGTGAGCCAGGTTCCGAGAGCTGGCCCGGCAAGGATATGCCCGACGCATGGAAATACGGCGGCGCGGCGACGTGGCAGCCCGGATCGTACGATCCGCAGCTCGACCTGTTCTACATCGGCACCGGTAACCCCGAGCCCTACAATCCCAAATATCGCGCGGGCCTGGACAGTCTGTATGCAGCAAGCGTGCTGGCCATCCGGCCCAAGACCGGCGAGCTCGTCTGGCACTATCAGTACGTGCCGAACGACAGCTTTGACTTCGACGGGACTGCTGAAAGCATACTGGCCGACATCCAGGTCGAGGGCAAAACACGCAAGGTGTTGTTCAACGTCAACAAGAACGGTTTCGTATACGTCATCGACCGGACCAACGGGAAACTGATCGCCGCCCATCCTTTCGTGAACCAGAACTGGGCCAAATACATCGATCTCAAAACCGGCCGTCCGGTGTTGACCGACCTTCTGGACCGGGCCCTCAAAGGCGAAACCGTCGATCTCGCACCGCGGCTCGGCACCAATGCGACGTTGTCTGCCTACAATCCGAAGACAGGCCTGCTGTTCCTGAATTCATGGGAACTGGTGCGCGTCATGAAATTCGTGGACGTCGAGCTGAAGATCGGCTCGGGCTACACCGGAATCGAGACCAGCTCCAAGTACCCGAAACCCGCGGGCTATCACATTGCGATGAATCCGCTCACCGGAAAAACCGCATGGAAGATTCCGTTGCAGGAGCTGGCGAGCTCGGCGGGAATGCTGGCGACGGATGGCGGTCTTATTTTCACGGGCAAGCTGACCGGCGAGTTCATCGCGCTCGACCAGGACACCGGCAAGCAGTTGTGGCAGTTCAAAACCGGTTCCAGCGTCAACGCGCCGCCGATCACCTACACCCACAAAGGCGTTCAGTACGTGACGATTCTGTCCGGCCGGGGTGGCAGTAATCCCACCCGCTCGGCGGGCGACATCATTCCCAGCGGCGGCTCGGTGTTGACCTTTGCGTTGATGCCGGAGTAGGGCATCGGCTTTCCGGCCCGGCGCGAGAAAGGCGATGGGCCCCGGTAGCGTAAGGCGCATGCCTTTATCGCTTCCGGGGCGTTCGGGCCGTCCGTTTAAGGCACCGGCGCGAGCAGTATGTGGCGTATCCGCGCCACGACTTCCGCACTGCACGCAGCGGGTTGCAGAGGGTCGGTGCTCTCCGCAATGGCCGTGAGGTCCACGTCGACGACGAAGGTGTCGTTGGGGTTCAGGGTGATGCGGAAATCGGCCACGTCCGGTGTAAAGCCGCCGCCGACGGGATTTTCGATCTGCCCCACCACGGTCTGGATGTCATTGGCGAAGTTCGGCGAGTTCGGCACGAGGATGACGTTGACGATGCCCACCGCTCTCGCGGGCGCGGCGGTGACCTTCTCCAAAGTCCGATACTCGAAGCTGACGGACACGCGAAACAAAAATCAGACCAGGGTCTCGATCGGAGCCGGGTGGCCCAGGAAAGCCGTGGGGCTTGCGGTGAGTCCGTAGGCGCCCGACTGGAAGACGACGACGAAGTCGCCTTCCTGCGCGAGTGCGAAGTCCATGTTGTCGGCCAGGAGATCGAGCGGGGTACACAGTGGACCGACGACCGATGCCCGTTCGCGATGAGCTCCGAGGATCCGGTTGCCGATCACCACCGGATAATTCTTTCGAATGATCTGGCCGAAGTTGCCGCTCGCCGCAAGATGATGGTGCAGACCGCCGTCGGTTACGAGGAATACTTTTCCTCGCGACACCTTGCGTTCGAGTACGCGGCACACGTAAATGCCGGCTTCACCCACCAGATAGCGGCCGAGCTCGATGACGATCGACGCGTGTGGCAGTTGTGAGCTCACGCGCTCGGCCAGCGACCGGAGATTGTCACCGATGGGTTTGATGTCGAGCGGCTCGTCGCCGGGAAAGTAAGGGATTCCGAAACCGCCGCCTATGTTCAGGACGCGAATCGGCGAGCGTGCGCCTTGCGTGAGGCGCAGCGCGAGGGCGACGGCTTTGCGCTGCGCTTCGCAGATCGCTTCGGCTTGCAGGTTCTGCGAGCCCCAGAAAATGTGCAGGCCCTCGAAGCTGAGGCCCGCGAACTCGATCGAATCGATGAGGGCCGGAACGCGCTCGGCGTCCACGCCGAACTGCTGGGCGCCGCCACCCATCCGCATGCCCGAGCCCTTGACCTCGAAATCCGGGTTGACCCGTACGGCCACCCGCGGTCGGATCCCGAGCCCCTCGCCGATCGCGATGATGCGCTCGGCCTCGGTCTCGGACTCGAGCTCGATCGTCACGCCGGC
>JBKJKJ010000032.1:0-7843 GCA_046597455.1 Burkholderiales bacterium | reverse complement strand
CTCGTGCCGGCTGGCTCCTCGATCCGAGGCGTGGCGGATGTGGACCGGCCGGGCGTTCGCGTTGCGAGCCCACGCGGAGACGCGTCCGGCCTGCTTCTGCGCCGGACGCTGAAGAGTGCTGAACTGGTGGGCACGGATAGCCTGGACGCCGCGGTCGAGCTCCTGCGCACCGGAGGCGCAGACGCACGCGCGGCGCCCCGTCCGGTGCTGTTAGCGGAATCAGCCCGTCTCCCCGGCTCGCGGGTTCTGGACGACGGGTTCGCCATAATTTCCTATGTAGCGATGGTGCCAAAGGGTCAAGCTGGACGTCTAGCCTATGTCAGCGAGTTCATCGAAGAAGCGAAGGCTGGAGGTCTAGTGAAGCGAGCAATCGAAGCCGCAGGCCTGCGCGGCATACAGGTTGCACCGGCTGATGAGAATAGAAATGCGCGCTAACAGCACAGTCGAGAGGGACGCGCGCAAGAGCAGCGCGCGCCCCTCACTGTGAACGTTAGGCGCCATGGCTCGCGCAATCGCAGCTCTGCTCCTGTTCTCGTGTAGCGTCCTCGCGCAGCCTCCCGTCGTTCCGGCTCAGGTCACGGGCGTAATTACCGTTGGTTGGTGGCAGCATCATCGATGAATCAGGCACGTACCGGATAATCACGACCACGGAGGGTTGGGAGCACGCCTGGTCGAGAGTTTTCGTTGAGTGGATTCCGGAGCCGAGATCGCGGGATGCACCGACGGCCCCTGTCAAAGTGTCGGAACTGATCCCGCCAGTGCCTCAAGGGACGGCGGTATTGGAAACGACTGCAAATCGGCAAAAGATGGGGGAGATCGTTATTACGCTCCGCGCCACAAGCAACATGAAGCCCAACGCGAAGCCTCAGACGTTCCGGTTCAGAGCTACGGCTCCCGGTATCGTCGAGCAGCTTTCCGAAAGGTGATGCGAAGTGGCGCCCAATCGGGTAAGGGCCGGTTTTTAACCGGCCCTCCCAACACCACCCGGCATGCGGGTCCGCACCGGGCGGTTCATGAGAGCAGAGGAGATGTCGATCTTCAGGCGTAACCGTGCGCCTTCATCCACAGCGCACGAATACTCACCAAGCCCTGCGCCTTCAGACAATCGTTCGTCATCCCGGCTTACAGTGCCGGCGATCGCGACAGGTGCCCGTAGCTCTTGCTGCTGAACGCCGTCAGGACCGCTGCACGCTGGCCGGTGCCCAGTGCGAGAAGTCTCTTCACCTTCGTGCGGCGCAGCCGCCACTGTTTCCAGTAGCACATGCGCACACGCCGGCGCAGCCACTCATCAAGCTCGGGGACCGGTCGGTAATACTCGCAGATGCCGAAGTAGCCCATCCAACCGCGCACATACTGCGCGAGCCGGTCGAGCCGGTATGACATCGAGACGCCCCAACTGCGCCCGGTCAGGCGACGCACCTGGTGCTTGAAGTCCTCGAAGGCCGACGCCGACCAGCGCAGCTTCCCCCGGCGAAACGTGAATCCGAGGAAGGTGCAGGCCTCGACCGGCGCCACCCGGCTCTTGTGCTCGTTCACCGACAGCTTCAATCGCCGGTCGAGATACGCGGTGAGACTGCCCTTGACGCGCTGGCCTGCGCGTTCGCTCCGAACCAGCACCAAAGAATCGTCGGCGTATCGCGCGAAGCGATGGCCTCTTGCCTCCAGTTCCCGGTCCAGATCGTCGAGCAGGATGTTGGCCAGCAGCGGCGAGAGCGGCCCGCCTTGCGGCGTGCCCAACTCGCTGGGCTCATAGCGCTCACCGATCATCACGCCCGCGCGCAGATACCGGCCGATCAGGGCCAGCACGCGCTTATCACCGATCCTGCGGGCCACGCGGGCCATCAGGATATCGTGCCGGACGTTGTCGAAGAACTTCTCGAGGTCCAGATCGACGGCGATGCGGTAACCGGCCTTGATGTAGGCCTGTATCTGCTTCACGGCTCCATGGGCGCTTCGCTTCGGGCGAAACCCAAAGCTCGATCCCGAAAACTGCGGATCGAAGATCGGTGTCAATACCTGGGCAATGGCCTGCTGGATCACCCGATCCACCACCGTCGGGATCCCCAGCGCGCGCTCGCCCCCGCCCGGTTTCGGGATCATCACCCGGCGCACCGGTTGGGGGCGGTAGCGGCCATCGCGTAAGGCTTGGCGGATCGTCGGCCACTGCGCGCGTGCGTAGGCCGGGAAGTCTTCGATGGGCATACCGTCGACACCCGGCGCACCCTTGTTCGACTTCACCCGCGCCCACGCCCGCTTCAGATTGCCGGACGCGACGACCGCTTCCATCAGATCAACATTCAAGGCCGGTTGCGTGTCGCCATGCCGCGCCCCGGCTCCCCCGGTCGGGTTCATCACCGTGCTCGAATCGCTCACGACTCCTCCTTGCCTCTCATGTTCGGCCCTTCACCGTTTGCGCCTCGCGGCACTCACGGCTACTACGGCCTCTGCTGACTTCTGTCCGGTAACGCCGCAGATTGCTCGGCGGCGCGCTGCGCTCGCGTTGAGGTGTGCTGTCGTCTTCGCTCGCTGCCGATGACAGCCTCGGCAGCGCCCGGGCCTTGTTCAGCCAGCGGACCCTTCTGGCTTCATACGTCACGCTCGCATCGCCATTCCGGACAGATCTCCCCGAGTAAGCGCATGAACTTTCCGTGCACAACCGCTGCATTTACCCTGTCCGCCGTGACCGTGGGCTTCGTCATCCAGTGCTGACTCGCCCTACAGACTGAGCCTTCTATGCAGTTCGTGTCCCTCGGCTGGCACTTTTGCGCTCCGGCTTCCTTCGGACAATGCCTCGCGGCCTTGCCCTTGCCTTCGGCTAGTGGTTATCCTCGACGCATGCGACGAGTCGGTTACTCCCACAGGGGACTTCCACCCCATAAGCTCATGCCCATGTCGGGCGCACACTGTAGATCGAGCGGACGCGAATCAGCGTGAGTGGTTTGCCCGTAACGGTGTCGCTGTCCATGCGGTGTCGCGCGCGCCGCTCAACAAAGCGTTAGGAGATCAACATGATCGTCACGAAGCCGCGACCTCTTCTTTCATCACTTAGCGCGTGGCCGTTAATTGCCTCGCTTGTAGTTTTTCTCATCAGTGGCTGCGCCTCGGTTCCCCCTGTTCCTCCAGCGGCGCGCGCCGAGCTCGTGCCCACAGGGAAGCTGCGCGTCGGTCTCATCCTATCGAATCAAGTGCTCGTTACGAAGGACTCGAGTTCCGGGGAACTGCGGGGCGTTACCATTAATCTAGGTAAAGCATTGGCGCAGCGCCTGGGCGTGCCGTTCGAGCCGGTCGGCTATGCCAATCCCGCCGCACTTGTGAAAAGCTTCGGTAGTAACGAATGGGACATAGCATTTCTTGCCTTCGATCCCGCGCGGGCTAAGGACATCGATTTTTCTCCACCGTACATGGAGGTGGATAACACTTATCTCGTAACCGCAAACTCCAAGGTTGCGACCGCTGACACTGCCGACCGTTCAGGGGTCACTATCGCAGTACCGGAGAGAAGTGCGCCGGACCTATTTCTGAGCCGCAATCTGAAATCGGCGCAGGTACTTCGAGTTCCGGGTGGCGCAGAAGCCGCGATACAAGCCCTCACCTCGGGGAAAGCTGACGCTTACGCGGAGAACGCGCACATGCTCTCGCTCTACGCCGATCGCCTGCCCGGCGCACGCGTGTTGGAAGGGCGCTACACCGTAATCCAGCATGCCATAGCTACGCCGCAGGGAAAGGCAGCCGCAGCTGAATACGTAAAGACCTTTGTCGAGGAAGCGAAGGGCAATGGGACGGTCGCAGAGGCTATTCGCGCAGCCGGTTTGCGGCGAACTCGAGTAGCAGCCCCTTCGCCGACGAAATGATCTCCTAACTTTAGTCTATGGAACCCTCCCGCAACGCAATATGAGAAGCGCCGTTAAGTAGCTCAGCGCGGGCATCGGTTGCAGGCGTATATCCGGCATCTTGAGTGAGCGTCGTGCGCTCGTGCCGACATGGAATCTGCGCACGGAGAGCCACACGTTCTGAGCGGTCGAGCATCGATCAGCAGAATTATCGGCTTTATTCCGTGACGGTCCGACCGTTGTTGCCATGATGGGCGGTGTTTCTCTTCGCAAACCGCGGTGGGTTACTGATGCTCGGTTAAGCGGCAGCGGGCAAATCGAGGGCCGCGGACTGATACTTCTGGTGTTTGACCCACACCGCCCAGGCGATGCGGGCGAGCTTGTTGGCGAGCGCGCAGGTCGCCTTGTTGTGGTTGGTGCGCGCCTGCACCTCCAGCGCCCAGGTTTTGAGGCGATCCAGCGGACGGCCCGAGCGCTTGGCCACGGTGGCGGCTCTGAGCACCGAGCGTGCGGCGTGGGTGAGCAGCATGCGCAGGTAGCGATCACCGCGCTTGGAGATGCCGCCCAGCACGCGCTTGTCGCCGGAGGAATGCTCTCGCGGCGTCAGCCCCAGGACGCTTGCATAGCGGCGCGCCGAATCGAAGCTGCGCGGGTCGCCGATTGCGGCCACCATAGCGGTGCTGGTGAGCAGCCCGATGCCGGGGACGCTGATCAGCGCCTGGCAGGCGGTACTGGCTTGGGCCAATTGCGCAAGCTCGCACTCGAGCTGCCCGATGCGCCTCGAGCAGCCCGATCCCTCCAGCATCAGCCGCATCGAGCCCCTGAGCAGCGCCGGCAACCCGGAATGCTCGTCGGCCAGATAGCGTGCCATCTGCGCGATGCCGGTGGCCGCACCTTCAGGGACAACGAGTCCGAACTCGCGGCAGAAGCCGCGCAGCGTGTTGATGCGTGCAGTGCGCGTGGCCTTCCATGCCGAGCGTGTTCGGTGCAGGGCCTGCAGCGCCTGCTGCTCGATCGACTTCACCCGAACCGGCCTGATGTCGCTAGAGCGCACCGCCTCGAGCAGTGCGCGCGCGTCCGCGGCGTCGGTCTTGTTGCGCTTCACGTAAGCCCGAACATACTGCGCCGGCAGCAGGCGCACCTCGATGCCGCGCGCCCGAAGGGTTCGCGCCCAATGATGCGCCGAGCCGCACGCTTCCATGATGACGAGTTCGACGCCCCGGTTATTGAACCAGCGCTCGAACTGCCCGCGCGTGAGACGCGCGCTACCGACGACACACCACTGAGAATCGGCCATGGCGAGCTCGAATACGGTCTTTGCCACATCAACGGCAACAGTTGTAGCATTCATGTCGGACTCTTCACGTTTGATTCGCTGACGCCACCCAATGACTCAGCTTGGCACAATGATGCCGCAAGAAAAGAGCGGGAGGAGTCCATCCCATCATTCGAGACGGACGCGGTTCAGCGCTGCGCGCCTCACGGCGCCGCTCAACGCGAACGTTGGGGATCGGAAAGATGAACCAAATTGAAAGGAGAGAGAGATGATCAATATGCTTGCTAAGACGCTTTGTGCTTTCACCCTCTCGGCGTCGCAACAGCTTTTCGCACAGGCCGTGCAGACGCGCGTGCCAATCGAGCAGGAGCCTCGCCATCGAATCGTCTTCGAGAACAAGCAGGTGCGGATTTACGATGCTCTAATTCCCCCAGGAGACTTGACGCTTTTCCATACACACTCGGTTGATAATATTTCCGTTGTGGTGAGCGGTGGAAAAGGAACAAACGAAATCCAGGGCAAGCCAATGATGCAGACTGCTCCAGTCACTGGTGCGGCGGGGTTCAATAAGGCTACGAACGCCCCCTTGACTCACCGCGTGGGTAACGTTGGCACGACCCCTCTTCGATTTGTCGTTGCCGAGATAAACGCCCCCTCAGACTCTCCGGGCGTCCCGGCGGCGTTGGATGCCGTACCCGGACACAGATTAGCAGTTTGTTGAAATTCGATGATTTTGGCTCGCCATGCAGAAAAATGCCATTCGCATACGCCGTAAATTCAATGAGTTATACCGCTCAGCTTCATCGTCAAGACGATCAAATCGCCTCTTTTAAGAGAAATTCAACAGACTGTTAGTGGTGGAAAATGATCTCCTGAAGGTCTATAGCGTATCCATCGAACCTAAACAGTCGACAGGCATCCGTTCACGCACTTTGCCGTGGCTTAGGATATCGGTTTCGCAAAGCACTATCGCAGTCCAAGAGACCGGAAGAACCGAAACAATAGAGACCAGACCTGGAGACTATCGCTGGCACGAGGGAGCTACTTCCCAGTTGCTAGAAAATATTGGAGCGACGGCATACCAGGCGATTGAAATTGAGTGGAAGTAGGTCGCGGCCAAAGTTATCTGCGATCGATCTTTAGTGCTGCGACGCCCAACCCCGCGTTGAACCGGACCGCCCAGCAGCGTTGTTGGTGGGTTTACTCCACGCTTGGCGCTGCGTCGGCCGTTTAACGCAATCGTTGCGCGAGCCCGGCCCCGCCGGGGGAGCGAGTGCAACGCGCGGTTGTGTGATCGTCAACGTGAAGGTGTGCAGCCGATGCGCGCCGCTGAACATGACGTTGGGCGTACCAGGGAGAGATACAAATGTACTCGGTTGTCCTAGCGGGTCTTGTGTCCGCAACGCTTCTTCTTCAAGCGGCGCATGCGCAGACCAGCGATCACCTCGTCAGTGAGCAGGTATGGATAAGGACGACGGTTCCTTCAATCTTCGGCGGAGACACACCCCTCAAACTGGAGGCGACAATATATAAACCACAAGGAAATGGGCCTTTCCCGATAGCAATCATCAACCATGGATCCACCGGCCCGAGGGCAGTACCGGAGCGCGATACGTTCCGGCCTGATTTCTTCGCACGGATTCTGGCCGAACATGGGTTTGCTTCCATCGCGCCTATGCGGCGCGGTCGCGGCGCGTCTGAAGGCCTGTACGTCGAACCTTATGACTGTGAGCTCAGTGCTTCAGCGCGGGGCATAGAGAACGCGATTGCCGATCTTGACGCAGTCGTCAACTATCTCAAGAACGTCCCGTTTGTCGATTCGACGCGCATTCTCATTTCGGGCCTATCGCGCGGCGGACTGCTTTCTGTCGTGTACGCCGCACAGCGCCCAGGCCGGATTCTTGGAGTCGCAAATTTTGTCGGTGGTTGGATGGGTACGAGATGCACAAACGGTATCAACGAAAGCTCATTCCAAAAAGCAGGTGCGCTATCCAAGGTGCCAACCCTCTGGCTCTACGCGGGAAACGACACTTACTACAAAGAGGGTACGCCCGCGCAGTACTTTTCATTGTACAAGGTAGCTGGAGGAGTCGGGATTTTCCATTTGTATCCGTCTACTTTCGATAAGAATGGACATGCTCTGTTCTTTTATCCTAACGTCTGGCGAGCCGATTTCAACCAGTTCATGAAAGACCTTGGGTTCCCAATCAAAACCAGTAATTGATACGCCCAACAAGCGGATCGAGCGGACAGCCGCAAGCGCGCTTCGCTTGCTTGCGGTTCTCTCCTCGCTCTGCTCGTCGGCTGCCGCTCAGTCGCGGCGTTGGGCGGCATGAGAGAGAACGATGTCGCGTCTTCGCATGCACCGTTAGTTCCGTTACCGTCCACATTCAGCCGCATGCGTATGAGCTCTGCCGCGGTGGCCGCTCAATCCGCGCCCTCGACAAAATATGTCCACGGTTATGGTGCTCGCAGCCGGCCGCACTCGGTCAGCCGCTGCTCGTGGCACTCGATCAATAAACGGCGGTCGCAATGCCAGCGTACTCATCAGTAATTCACGGCTCGCGCGCAGTGGCAGAATCATGCTGCCCAACCCCGCGTGCGAGCGCACGCGTATCAGCGTGGTTGGTATGCGAGTAATGTCCTTGGCATGCGGCCGTGTTCGCGCGCGCCGCTCAACGCCACGTTAGGCATTGTGTCTCCTATCCAAAATGCCTAACGTGGCGTTGAGCGGCGC
>JBKJKJ010000506.1:0-6983 GCA_046597455.1 Burkholderiales bacterium | reverse complement strand
GTCGCGGCAGGTGACGCGGTTTCCGGTCCAGTTGTGGAAGTACTCGTGCGCTACGACCTTGTCGACGCCGAAGTAATCGTAGTCGGTGGCGGTGTCGGGGCGCGCCAGCACGTACTTGGTGTTGAAGATGTTGAGGCCCTTGTTCTCCATCGCGCCCATGTTGAAGTCGCCCACCGCGACGATCATGTACTGGTCGAGATCGAGCTCGAGGCCGAACACCTCCTCGTCCCACTTCATCGCTTTCTTCAGCGCCTGCATGGCGAAGCCCGTCTGGTCGAGCTTGCCGGGCTCGACGTAAATCGCAAGCCGCGCGTGCTTGCCCGAACGCGCGACGAACGTGTCTTCGAGAAGGTCGAGCTTTGCGGCGACCATGGCAAAGAGATAGGACGGCTTGGGGAACGGGTCCTCCCATCGCGCCCAGTGGCGCGCCGCCTCGCCCGCCGTCGCAGCCGGCTCGTCTCCGGTCGCGACGAGGTTGCCGTTCGCCAGCAGAACCGGATAACGGGACTTGTCGGCGTGGAGGGTCGTCGTGTATCGCGCCATCACGTCGGGCCGGTCGAGGAAGTAGGTGATCCGCCGAAAGCCCTGCGCCTCACACTGGGTGACACAGCCGTCTTTCGATGCATAAAAACCGCTGAGGGTCGTATTGTCCTGAGGCCTCACCCGGCATATCGTCTCCAGCACGAACGCGTCAGGCACACCGGGGATGGTCAGCTCTGTGGCGCTCAGCGTGTAGTGGTTCGTGGCGAGCGGCTGACCGTCCAGCGCCACCGATTCCAGCGTGATCTCTTCGCCATCCAGCACGAGCGGCACCGAGGGATCCATCGCCGCGGGGTTGCGCTGCATCGTGAGGCGTGAGGTGACGCGGGTGTAATCCGCGAACAGCGCCACATCCAGCTCGACGGTCGATATGAGAAAGGCGCAGGGCGTGTAGTCCTTGAGATAAACCGTTCTTGGTGCGGCGTCTGACATGGGTGATAAGGCTCCGGGAAAAAGCGGCGATCAGCGGCGATCAGCGGCGAGGCAGCATTATTATGACGCTGACTCCGGTGGGCAGCCGAACGCCGTACGGTTCTGGGTAACCGGGTGCGCAGGCAATCGGCAGGCCTTGCGGGATGGTTTCGCGGTGACATCGCCGTGGTGTGCCCGGTCCATGCAGCGGACTCACGCGGCATCCGGGTTGTTGTAGAAGCGCCACCCCATTGGTGTTAGATTTGTCGGGGCTCATGCGTTCCGAATCATCAAGACGCGGGGGCCGCATTTCATGTCCGTCACTTTGGCTAATCACAACAAGGGAAGGAGTGACCGTGCTCAATCGCCGAACCTTTCTATCGCTCGTCGCAGGCAGTATTGCCGCCCCCGGATTGTCGTCCGCCCAGCCCGCGTCCAATAAGGTCGCGCTGTATGCCAACGTGGGGGCCGATCTCACGCACTATGACGTGGACGTTGCAGCCGCTGCGCTGATTAAGCGTGCGACGGTGACACTCCCCGCAGGCGTTCAATATGCCTGGCCCCATGCCTCGAGACGCTATCTTTACGTCGCGACCAGCAGCAGCGCTTCAGGCTACGGGAAAGCCGGGACCGAGCATCACGTCACGGCGTTTCGCATCGATCCGGCGAGCGGCGCGCTCACGCCGCACGGCAAGCCGATTCCGCTGCCGACGCGCCCCATCCACATGAGCACCGATATTCCGTCCGAAAACATCCTGGTTGCGTTCAACAATCCAAGCGCGTTGCGTGTGTACCGCATCAACAAGGACTTCACGCCGGGCGAAGAGGTGAAGCAGCCGGGTACGATCGACGCGGGCATCTTCGCGCATCAGGTCCGGGTCACACCCGACAACCGCCTGGCGGTCCTGGTGACCCGCGGCAATGAAGGCACCCCCAGCAAGGCGGAAGACCCCGGGGCGCTGAAAGTCTTCAATTACAAGAACGGCGTGCTGAGTAACGAAGTGGCAATCGCGCCCAATGGCGGCAAAGACTTCGGGCCGCGGCATCTCGATTTTCATCCGACCAGGCCGTGGATGTATGTCTCGATCGAGACGCAGAACAAGATGGACATGTTCCGGATGGAAAGCGGCAGGATCCATCCCGAAGTCGTGTTCAGCAAGGACACCCTGGCCGAACCGAAGAAGATCAGATCGCGTCAGGCGGCGAGCACGGTACACGTGCATCCGAACGGGCGTTTTCTCTATGGGGCCAATCGTGCCCAGGACATGATCGAGGCCGAAGGCAGGAAGGTTTTCAAAGGCGGGGAAAACAGCATCGTGGTGTATTCGATCAACCCGTCCACGGGCGAGCCGACACCCATCCAGCACATCGAAACACGCGGCATACACCCGCGCACGTTCCACATCGATCCGAGCGGGCGGCTATTGGTTGCCCAGCACAATCTGCCGGTCGACGTCAGAGAAGGCAAGACGATACGCACGGTGCAGGCCGGCCTGTCGGTCTTTCGCATCGGCGATGACGGCAAGCTCACGTTCGTGCGCAAATACGATATCGACGTGGGCGACAAACTGATGTTCTGGATGGGCATGGTGCCGCTGTAACTCAGGCGCCGTCTTGGTCGTGTTTTTGATGCCCCGACGGGCGGAAGGGATTTTGCATGTCGCAACTCGTGTTTCTTCACGGACCCGGCGCGGGCGCCTGCGCCGATGCGTTCCACTATCAACGGCAGCATTTCCCGAACAGCGTGGTGCCGACCCTGCCCGGACACCTGGAGGGCACCCCGTGTCCGGACGTCGCGCGCTACACCGAATGGGTGCGCGGCTGGCTGTGGTCGCAGGGTCTGAACAAGAACCTCGTGCTCGTCGGCTACACGCTCGGGGCGTCGATAGCGTTGCAATACGGCCTGGACTATCCGGATGAGGTGCAGGGGCTGGTGGTGATGACCGTCGCCGCGCGCCCTAAGGTGCGCGCGGCCGGCGCGTACGAAATGCGTTTGCGCGCCGTGGAAGATCCGAAAGTCTACGAGGAGTGGCTGGCGTTTCAACGCCACGCGATGAAGTTCGTGGAGCCCGGTTTGCGCGAGAAGTTGATGGAGCGGCACCGCCAGGTGGGACCGATGTCGCAGTATCACGATCTGATGACCATAGACGCCTTCGATGTGCGCGACCGTATTGCAAGCCTGAAACCGAAGCTGCTGCTTTTGCGCGGGCTCGCCGATCCCGGCAATCCGCCCGAGTACGAAAAAGAGATCCACGACGCCGTGCCGGGATCGAAATACATCAAGCTTTCCGACGCCGGTCATTTCCCGCCCACCGAGATCCCGGACAAGGTCAATGCGCTGATCGAGACATTCGTGGCGGACTTGAAACCTGAAACTGAACGATGAAAGATACGAGGTGGAGCGCCAGGATGCGGTGATGGTCTTCGTTACGCGGTTCGACCGGGAAGGGGGAGATCGTGAAAAGACTGCTGACTGTCTGGTTGTGCTCGTGGTGCGCGCTCGGCTTTGCGCAGACCACCGAAGAATTGCTCAACAAGAACCGAAATACCGAAAACGTCACCACGCAGGGCATGGGCTATGACCTCAAGAATTACAGCCCACTGAAGCAGATCAACAAGTCCAATGTGAAGCGGCTCGTGCCGGTCTGGAACATCGGGCTGATGAACGATCTGGGTGAGACTGCGCAGCCCACGATCTACAACGGGGTGATGTATGTCATCAATGCCAAATGGACCTTCGCGATCGATGTCGCCACCGGGCGCCAGATCTGGCGTACCGCTGCGGAATGGGCACCCGAGGCGGCGGCGCAGGCGTGCTGCGGGGTGATCAGCCGCGGCGCGGCGACCATTTATAACGGCAAGCTTTTCCGGGTAACGCTCGACTCGCACGTCCTCGCGCTCGACATGAAAACGGGCAAGCAACTGTGGAAGCAGAAGTTTGCCGAATTCAAGGAAGGCTACACCGCTACCAGCGCGCCGCTGGTCGCGAACGGCGTGCTCATCACGGGCATGGCGGGCGGCGAATTCACCACGCGAGGCTTCCTCAACGGGTGGGATCCCGAGACCGGCAAGCATCTGTGGCGCCGTTACACCATACCCGCCCCGGGCGAGCCGGGCGCCGAGACCTGGCCCAAGGACAGCGATGCGTATAAATACGGCGGCGCGCCGACGTGGCGCACCGGCGCATACGATCCCGAACTCGACCTCGTCTACTGGGGCACCGGGAACGCCGAGCCGTGGGACCCGCTCAACCGCGGCGGTCTCGACAGCCTCTACGCGAGCAGCCTCCTGGCCATCCGGCCCAAGACCGGCGAAATCGTCTGGCATTACCAGTACACGCCTAACGACGTGTACGACGTGGACGGCACCGACGAGCCGGTGCTCGCGGACATCGTTCTGAACGGAGAGAAGCGCAAAGTCCTTTTCCAGGTCAACAAGAACGGTTTCATGTACACGATCGACCGGACGAACGGCAAGCTCATCGCCGCGCATCCGTTCACCAAGGTGAATTGGGCGACGCACATCGATCTGAAGACAGGGCGCCCGGTGCTGACCGATATCGGCGAGCGGTTCACTCGGGGCGAGGAAGTTTCGATCTATCCGCAGCGCGGCGTGAACGCTACTCCGGTTGCGTTCAATCCGAACACCGGCCTCATTTACGCGAGCTCGTGGCAACTGCCGCGTATCGTCAAGATCCAGCGCCCGGAGAAATTGGTCATCGGCGGGCGCTGGACCCACACGACTGCACGGCGCCACGTGGTGCAGCCCGGAGAAGTGGTCGGTCACCACATCGCGATGGACCCGATCACCGGCCGGAAGAAATGGGAAGTCCCGCTCATCGAGAAAGCCAGCTCCGCGGGCATGCTGGCCACCGACGGCGGGCTAGTGTTCACCGGGACGCTGGAAGGCCAATTCATCGCGATCGACGAAGCGACCGGCAAGACCGTCTGGGCGTTTCAGACCGGCTCGGCGATCAATGCAGCGCCCATCACCTACACGCACAAAGGTCGTCAATACGTAAGCATCGCTTCGGGGCTCGGCGGCAATTCCGCACGCGGCATGGTGGCCGACCTCGTGCCGACCGGCGGTTCGATGTGGACGTTTGCACTGATGCCCGACTGAAGCGGCCTGGTGCACCGGCGGGCCACTGCGGGTGCATCAGCGAAGCCGCGTGCTTGATGTAAGCCGATACGGATCCATTGTTACGCCCTTGTGGGCCGGGTCCGATCGGCCCTCAGTTACGAGTATCCTTCCCGACGCCCCCGAGACCTGCAACACCATAACAACCGAGGAGCCTCATGAAACTGCTGCCCCCATTTGCTTTGATCGCGCTCGCCACCCTCGCGCCGCCCCTCGCCTACGCCCAGAGTTATCCGACCAAGCCGATCAGGCTGGTCGTGCCCTTTACGCCCGGCGGCGGTGTCGACTTCAACGCGCGGCTGCTCGCGCAGAAACTGCCGGAGTATCTCAACCAGCAGATCATCGTCGAAAGCCGTCCCGGCGCGGGGACCAACATCGGCAACGAGTTCGTCGCCAAATCGCCTCCCGACGGCTATACGCTGCTCATCAACAGCGGCGCGATGGCGATCAACATGGCGCTTTACAGGAATCTCAATTACGACACCCTCAGGGATTTCGTGCCGATCTCGCTTTTCTCGGAGAGCCCGAACGTGCTGGTCGTGCATCCTTCGCTGCCGGTGAAGACGGCCAGGGAGCTGGTCGCGCTCGCCAAGCGCAAGCCCGGTGCAATGAATTTTTCGTCATCGGGCAGCGGCACAACCCAGCATCTGTCGGGTGAGCTCTTCAATCTTCGCACCGGGGTCAAGATCGTGCACGTGCCTTTCAGAGGCACTTCGCCCTCGCTCACCGCGCTCGTCGGCGGCGAAGTCGAAGTCTCGTTCGCGAACATTCCGGCGATCTCAGGCTTCGTGAAAGCGGGCCGGCTGCGGCCTCTGGCGACCACGAGCCTTAAGCGCGCCACCCAGATGCCGGATGTCCCGACGCTGAAGGAAGGCGGCATCGATGTCGAGGTGACGGTGCGCTACGGGGTATACGGACCGATCGCGATACCGAAAGACATCGTCAATACGCTTGCAGGTGCGATTGCCAAAGCGGCGCGCGCGCCGGACACGCGCCAGCGCCTGCTCGATCAGGGCGCCGAGCCGGTGGGCAACTCGCCGGCGGAGTTCGCGAAAATCATGCAGGAAGAAATCGTGCGCTGGGCGGAAGTCGTAAAGGTGTCGGGCGCGAAGGCGGATTAATCGCGCGCTCCGTGACGGGGCTCGAATAACGCCGGACCGACAGGACGCGTCAGTTCGCGAGCAGGACCGGAAGCTTCGCGTGCGCGAGGATGTGTCGGGTGGCGCCGCCGAAGATCAGCTGACGCAGCCGGCTTTGCGTGTAGGCGCCCTTGATCAGGAGATCGGCGCCGCTGCGGGCGCACTCGTCGAGGATCGTCACGCCCGGCGTACGTCCCGCGGGATCGACAGTGAGAACGGTGGCGGTAACGCCGGCACGCCCGAGATAAACGGCAAGCTCAGCGCCCTCCGGGCCCGGCATGCCCCATCCCTGCACACAGAGTATGGTCACAGCTCGCGCACGCGCGAGCAGCGGCATCGCGAACGCGACGGTGCGGGCGGTTTCGGTGCTCGAGTTCCACGCGATGACCACGTTCTCGCCGAAAGTCGGGGTGGGCGCCTCGGGCGTGATCATGACCGGCCGGCCGCTCTCGAACAGCGCCGACTCCGCCATCACGCGCCAGTTTAGCCAGGGACGCCCGAACTCGCGGGCCACGACGATGAGATCGAAAAGCCGCCCATGGCTGCCGACGACCTGTTCTTCCATGCCCTCGATTTCACGCCACCCTGCCGTCGGACCTCCGGTTGCGCTGACCGCTTCGATGGCGAGGCCCTGATCGGCGGCGCAGACTTCGAACCGCGCCCGCGCCCGATCGGCCACGCGCCGGCACTCCTCGTTCAACTGGGCGAAATGCGCATCGGCGAGAACGTGGCTGTCGCCGTCGAAGATCTGCG
>JBKJKJ010000438.1:0-6525 GCA_046597455.1 Burkholderiales bacterium | reverse complement strand
GATGCACGGCGTGCTGGACGCCATGGTGCGCGCCTATGAGATCCAGGGCGCGCTGGGGTTGCTCAACGACTTCAGGAAATTCGGTATCGATCAGCCGCTGCTCACGCGCGTGGCGAGCGCAGCGGTGCTCACGCATCTGCTCGGCGGAACCGAGCAGGAAGTGCTGAACGCGACTTCGAACGCCTTTATCGAGACCACGCTTTCGGTGGTGCGCAACGCGCCGAATATTGGTACTCGCAAAAACTGGGCGACGGCGGACGCGAGCTTCGGGGCCGTGCGGCTCGCCTACATGGCGCTCAGAGGCGAGGCGGGCTATCCGTGGGTGCTCACTGCGAAGGAGCTGGGTTTCTACGCGGCGCGCTGCAACGGCGAAGCACTGAAGTTCGGCGGCCCGCTCGCCGACGGCGTCATCCAGGAGGTGATGTTCAAGTTCGTACCCGCCGGCATGCACGGTCAAACCGCCGCGGAGTGCGCTTATCGGCTGCATCCAATCGTGCGCGATCGAGTCGGCGACATCGATCGCATTACGCTGCGCTGCCATCGCACGCTCATGCGCATCATGGACAAGCGCGGCGAGTTGCGCAATGCAGCGGATCGCGATCACTGCGTGCAGTACATCGTAGCGGTCGGGTTACTGCACGGTCGCATCGGCCCGCACGATTTCGGGGACGATTTCGCGGCCGATCCCCGCATCGATGCGCTGCGCGCGAAGATGGAGCTGATCGAGGACGAGCGCTACACGAGGGATTTTGCGCAACCCGGGACGCGCTCGAGCGCCAACGCAGTGCAGGTGCACTTCAATGACGGTTCGAGCACGGACAAGATCGAGGTCGAGTTTCCGGCGGGCCATCCGCGCCGTCGCCCCGAAGCGCGACCGATGCTGAAGGCGAAGTTCGAGTCCGCCCTGAAGCGGCGTTTCGCGCCGGGACGGTGCGAGCAGATCGTCGCGCTGTGCGAAGACGCCGGGCGCCTCGTTGAGACGCCCGTCAACGCGTTCGTCGACCGGTTCCGGACGTGATTTCGCGGGGGGGCGCCGGTGTGGATGCGGGGGCCTGCACCGGGCGGGTACGATGCGTGCTGGAGGCAAGGTTTACCTAAAGGACACGCAATGGACACCGCCAACACCTCGCACGACGATCTGGCAAAGCTGAAAGAATTGGTCGAAGACATCAGAGTCGCGATGATGACGACTCAGGACGAAGACGGGACGCTCAGGAGCCGTCCTCTGCAGACACTGAGGTTCGCCGACGACGGCGCATTGTGGTTTTTTACTTCCGCAAGCTCGCCGAAAGTAGCCGAAGCCGAAGCGGCCGGATGGCAGGTGAACCTGAGTTACGCCAGTCAGGCGAAGCACGATTATGTGTCGATTTCCGGCCGGGCCACGCTTTCGCGCGATCGCAAGCTGATGGAAGCGCTCTGGAACAAATGGGTCGAGGTGTTCTTTCCGAAAGGCATCGACGATCCCGACCTCGCGCTTCTGCGCGTCGACATCGAAAAAGCCGAATACTGGGATGCGCCGGGTTCGGCCATCGGGCGGCTGTATGCAGTCGTTAAAGCGCTCACGACCGGCAACAAGGACGCCATCGGCGAGAACGTCAAGATCGGCGCGTCCTGACGCCGCATTGATACACCCCCTGCGGGAACGGCTGTAACCGGCGCCGTTCCGCATCGGGATCAGGTCTGCGCGCGCGCCGCGAACCGCGCTATCATGATCCGACCCGAAGCGGAGGCGGAAACATGAAAAACAGCACATGGGTGATCGGCAGCGCGCTCGCGTTGTCGTGCGGTGTTGCGGTCGCCCAGAATCAGCGGCCGGTTCGGGTGCTGGTCGCTTCGGCGCCGGCTGGGCCTTCGGATGTGCAGGCTCGCCTCCTGGTGCCGAAAATGAGCGAAGCGCTCGGTCGCACCCTCATCGTCGACAACCGTGCGAGCGCCAACGGCGTGGTGGCGACCGAGATCTGCGCCCGGGCCGCAGCGGACGGTTACACGGTGTGCGTCGGCAACAGCGGCACGCACGCGGTGAACGCCACGCTCTATAAGAAGCTGCCGTACGACGTACTGCGCGATTTCACCCCCATCACCGAGTTCTCGACGACCGGAATGGTGGTTGCGGCGAATGCGTCGCTTCCCGGGGTGACCCTGCAGGACCTGGTCGCGTACGCGAAGAAGAATCCGGGCAAGACGAACATCGCGATCCCCGGTGCGACCGGGCAGCTCGCCGGGGATGCACTGTGGTCGCGGCTGCACATCGAGATGAACAACGTTCACTACAAAGGCAGTGCGCCTTCGGAGATGGCGGTCGTCGCCAACGAGTCGCAGATAGCGCTCCTCACGCCGCTTGCGACGATGAACCACATCAACTCGGGGCGCATCAAGGCGTACGGCATTACCAGTGCGCAACGCCATCCGCTGCTGCCGAACGTGCCCACCGTCGTCGAGCAAGGTGTTCAGGGCTACGACTTCCAGTTCTGGAACGGGCTGTTCGCGCCGAAGCACATTCCCGATTCAGTCCTGCGTCAGCTGCACAAGGCCGTGATACTCGCGCTGCAGTCGCCTGAGGTTCACGAGCGATACACCCAGCTCGGCCTCGTCGTCGTCGGCAACACGCCGCAGGAATTCGCCGCAGTCGTAAAAGCGGACGTCGAGAAGTTTCGCAAAGTCATCATCGAGTCGGGAATACCGCGGCTGTGAGCCGGCGCGGTCAAGGTGACACTGGCAGTGATGAAGTGACGTAGTGACGTAGTGACGTAGTGATGAAGTGACGTAGGGATGAAGTGACGTAGTGACGTAGTGATGTAGTGATGTAGTGATGCAGTGATGAAGTGACGTAGTGATGAAGTGACGCAGTGATGCAGTGATGTAGTGAGGGGGCCGCGTCACTTTTCAATTACGCGACAAAGGAGGGTGGATGATCGGCTCCAGGCTGCCGGAAGGCGATGTCTCGTTCTCGTATTTTCCGGACAACTACAGGTGGTCGCACGGCATGCTGCTTCCATTGGGCGGCATTCAGTGGGGCGGCGGCGAGATCGACGAGATCAATCGCGTCGGATTGCGGTTGAAAGCTCGTGCCGGAGACGATGAGGCATGGTTCGAAGAATGGGCCGCGGAAGGCGAGCGGCTCGAGGAAATCGGCGACGCGCGTGCGTCGCAAGGCCATAAGACATCGGCAGCGCGCTACCTGCTCAGGGCGGCGCACTATTACCATGTGGGCGAACGCTTCGTGCAGCCGAAGACCCCTGAAAGTCAGGCCGCTTACAAGCGCGGCGTGGACGCGTTCAGGCGCGCAGCGGGCTACATTCGGCAGCCCCGCATGGAGCACGTCGAAGTGCCGTATGAAGGGACCCATCTTCCCGGCGTGATCGTTCACGCGGACCCGCTTCCCGGGCGCACCGGCAAGGTGCCGGTCATGCTGTTCCTCGACGGTTTCGACGTGACGAAGGAAATCCAGTATTTCCGGGGCATACCGGACCTCGCGACGAGAGGCATTTCGTGCCTGCTGCTCGACGGCCCCGGCAACGGCGAAGCGATTCGTTTTCGCGGCCTCACGCTGCATCACGAGACCGAGCGGCACGCGGGCGCGGCGTACGACTACCTGGCGGGCCGGCCGGAATTCGATCCGAAGCGCATCGGCATCATGGCGCTCAGTCTCGGAGGCTATTACGCACCGCGCGCGGCGTCGATGGATCACCGCTTCGCATGCTGTATATCGTGGGGCCCCGAGTGGGACTACCACACCAAGTGGAAGCAGCGCCTGGAGCGTATCGAGCGCGGCGAGATCCTTTCACTGTCCGTGCCGTGGGAGCATTTGCTGTGGGTGTTCGGGGTGAAAACCAAGGAAGAAGCGTTTACGCGGCTCGAAGGATTCAAGCTCGACGGTGTGATCCAGAAGATGCGCTGCCCTTACCTGCTCATGCATGGCGAGGGCGATCAGCAGGCCCCTTTCGAGCACGCGCAGAAAATGATCGCCGCCGCCGGCTCGGAGCGCAAAGAGCTCAAGGTTTTCACGCGCGAGGAGGGCGGCTACCACCACTGTCAGGTCGACAATACAAGCATCGGCACGGCGTATATGTGGGACTGGCTGGAAGACGTTCTGAAGCCCGCGACTTGACGCGGTCGAGCCGCGGTGTAAGGACCGGCGATCTACCGATTACGAATGGCATCATCGAATCACCGCGTCACCGGATTAACGCATTACCTGAGACGAAAGGAGCTTTCAATGGCCAAGGCATACTGGATCTGTTTCTATCGCTCGATTTCGAATCCCGACGCGCTGGCGGCGTACGCGAAGCTCGCGGGGCCCGCCATTCACGCCTCCGGCGGGCGGTTTCTCGCGCGCGGAGGTGTCGTGAAGACGTACGAGGCCGGACTGAACGAGCGCACCGTGCTGATCGAGTTCGACAGCGTCGCACAGGCGCTCGCCGCGCATGACACTGAAGGTTACCGGGCCGCCCTGAAAGCGCTCGGCGACGGCGCCGAGCGCGATATGCGAGTCGTGGAAGGTCTTTCGTAGGCGAGTGACGACGTGACGGCGTGACGGGGGTCACACGAGAAGGCGTCCATACCCCACCCGTCGCATCACCGTGTCACGGTGTAACGACTTTTTTCGGAGTCATGAATGACAAGTCCCAAGAGCACGAAGGTCGGCAAACCGCATCTGAAGCGTGACGACCAGCAGTGGTTTTTCGACTGGATGGTGAAGGAGACCGGCAAGGTTTTTCATTTCCAGTCCGACGGCCGCGGGCGGTTGCCGCGCACCGTGCGCAGTCATGACATGATCGCCAAGCACATGGGGCAGGCGGCGCGCCGCAGCGAGAAGCTCGCGCAGACGGAGGCCGAAGCCGGGCACCGCGAGACGGCGATGGAGCTGTACTACCAGGCCGCGCTGCAGTATGCCGACGCGCAGCACGTCGTTTTCGAGACCGGTGACGAGAAGCGGTTTCTCCACGGCGGTCTCATCCGCTGTTACGACAAAGTCAGGGAATTTGCGCCGTACCGTATCGAGCACGTCGACATTCCATGGAATGGGACGGTCGTCTCCGGCAATCTGCATCTCGCCCCGGGCGATGGAGCCAAACCGATTATTTTCTACATTCCCGGATGCGACCAGACCAAGGAAGCGTGGCCCCATCCCTTTTACAACCAGGCCCTCCAGCGCGGCATGCACGTGTTTTCGTTCGATGGCCCGGGGCAGGGTGAAAGCAACGTGCGCGGCATCCGGCTCACGGCGGACAACTACGAAGAGGCCGCGAGTGCTGCGATCGACTACCTGCTCACGCGCAAGGAAGTGGATCCGAAACGCATCGGGTTGTACGGCCTGAGCTTCGGTTCGTACTGGGCGATGCGCACCGCGGCGAAAGAGCGCCGCCTTGCCGCGGTTGCCGCGCCGTGGGCTTCGTTCGTGGACAAGCATTACCTGATGACCGAGGAGTCGCCGCGTTACAAGCAGCTTTTCGCTTATCTCACGCAGTCGTCGAGCGAGGTCGAGCTCGACAAGGTCGTGGCCGAGATGACGATGGAGGGCCGCATGGACAAGGTGACCGCGCCGACGCTCATCGTGACCGGAGAATACGATCCGCGCGCGCCGGTGAGCGAGGTCTATCGTCTCTTCGACGAGATGAAGGCGCCTGCAGAGCTCTGGGTGCTGCCCGATCAGCATCACAACGGATCGGTCACGCAAAAAGCGCGCAGCTCGGTGTGGGAGGCGGACATCCACGCCTTCGTCTGCGACTGGCTGCGCGAGCGCTTCAATGGCGTGCCGGTAAAACATCCGGGCAAAGCGCTTTGGCTCGATGGTTCGGGCACGGGGCCGAATGCCCCAACCGTGAGCTATAAGCGCAGATGGTTCGACTAGCGGAGCGGAACGTTAGAACCTGTAGCAACTGACCGGTGAGCGACGAGCCCGCTCCCTAGCGGGCGGCCGTTGCGAAGGTTACTTTCGAAATCACGGATACAGGCCACGGCCACCAGGGGGAGGAGCGATGGAAATCAAATCGACGTTGACAGTGATCGACGCGGCGGACGTCGCCGCGGGAGAAGGGGTCATACCCGAGCAGCGATTCAAGCGGCTCGTCGGCTGTCCGGAAGTGCCGACCGACCGTCTTCGCGTGGGTGTGGCGAGCTACACCCCGGGCGCGAAGGAAGCACTGCACTGGCACCCCATCGAAGCCTTCTACTTCGTCCTCTCGGGCCACGCGACCGTGCGCGACTACGAAGGCAACGAATACGAGGT
Organism: Burkholderiales bacterium; assembly: GCA_046597455.1. Lineage (GTDB taxonomy): Bacteria > Pseudomonadota > Gammaproteobacteria > Burkholderiales > SG8-41 > JAQGMV01. Next base: position 296 of record JBKJKJ010000438.1, on the reverse strand, counting down.
GCACGCGGGCTGCGCGATCTACGCGCCGCCCGGCATCGCCGGTGCCCACGAGTGGGAGGTGAAGGAAGGCCTCACGATCCTCGCTGTGCGTGGGACGACCGAGTCCGATCGCAAGCTGCAGTTCACGGTCGACAAAACAACGAAGCGCTCGTACATCGATCTCGATGACCTCGTCAAAAGAGGGGGCGTCAGCTTCAAGTCGCACTATTGACGAAAGCGATGCAAGGCAAAAGTGATGAAGTGATGCAGTGACGAAGTGGCGAAGTGATGAAGTGATGAAGTGATGAAGGCGCTTA
>JBKJKJ010000381.1:0-15460 GCA_046597455.1 Burkholderiales bacterium | reverse complement strand
GGTCGAGGCGACCCGCATCGGCGCCCTCAATTTCCTCGAAAAGCCGATCGCCCTGCAAAAGCTGCTCGCCACCGTCGGACGCGCATTGAAACACGGCGGCGAACAGCCGCAGGCGAGCCTGTCTCTGGCGGCACTCGGTCGCGCCCCGCTCATCGTGGAGTTGAAGCTGCGCCTCGAGCGCGTTGCCAACCTGCGCACGCCGGTCCTTTTCGTCGCCGAACCGGGCTGCGGCATCGAGTTGTGCGCGCGCTTTCTGCATGCGCGAAACACCCCGTGGGTCTCCCTGGAGACGAACGGTCTTCTCGCGGAAGCGCCGCTCGACCTTCTCGCCCAGGCTCGTGAAGGCACGCTGTTCGTGCACGAGGTCGCGGAATTGAATCGGGTGGAGCAGAAAGGACTGCTGCTCCTGCTTTCCAAGCTCGACCGGTACAACGCGCGAGTGATCGCAGGCGCGACGCGACAGCTCGCCGAAATGGTCGCCGCCGGCGAATTCGACGCCCGGCTCTATGCGGCCCTGTCAGGCACCACGATCCGGGTTCCCAGCCTGCGCGAACATCGCGAGGACGTTCCCGATGTCGCCAACCTGGTCCTCTCGCAGATGATAGAGGCCAAGGACGTTCCGCCGCGGGAGCTCTCGACCGCCGCGTTGAACGCGCTTCGCAATTACGACTGGCCGGGCAACCTGATCCAGCTTCAATTGACCGTGCAGACGCTCGCGCAAACGGCACTCGAGGATGAGATCACCATCGAAGACGTCGAGCGCGCCCTGCCTCAGCTCGATCACAGCCGTAGCGTCGCTCACGATCTGCCTTTCGATTTGCCGTTGCGCGATGCGCGCGACGCTTTCGAGCGGGTGTATTTCGAGTATCACATCGGCAAGGAAGGCGGCAACATCAGCCGCGTCGCGGAGACCGTGGGGCTCGAGCGCACTCACCTTTATCGCAAGCTCAAGCAACTCGGCATCAAGGTCAGCCGACGGCCTGACGATGTGTGAGGCGTAGGGACGACGGGCGGAGGCGGGCGCTCGTCACGTCGATCCGGAGTCCGCCCATTCGCTCAAAGCCCTGAGCCGACCTCCGGCATCGCCAGGCAAAGTCGAGGCTCGAGGCGGCCGAGGGTGACCTCGAGTGCGCCTGGGTCCGCACCCTCAATCGCGCCGGCAAGCCCGGTATAATCGCTGTTTTTCCGCGTTCCTCCCCCTTCAGGACCTTTCATGAGCTCTCGTCTCGAACTTGCGAACGCGATACGCGCGCTCGCCATGGACGCGGTGCAGCAGGCCAATTCGGGCCACCCCGGCATGCCGATGGGCATGGCCGACATTGCTGAAGTGCTGTGGAATAGCCACCTGCGCCACAACCCCGCCCATCCGCATTGGCCCGACCGCGACCGCTTCGTGGTGTCCAACGGGCACGGCTCGATGCTGCTGTATTCGCTGCTCCACCTCACGGGCTACGACCTGCCGATGGCGGAGCTGAAAAAATTCAGACAGCTGCATTCCAAAACCCCGGGTCATCCCGAGCACGGCCACGCGCCGGGCGTCGAAACCACCACCGGCCCCCTCGGGCAAGGCCTCGCCAACGCAGTCGGGATGGCGATCGCCGAGCGCGTACTCGCGGCCGAGTTCAATGTCGAAGGCCACACGCTCGTCGACCACCACACCTATGTGTTTCTGGGCGATGGGTGTCTCATGGAAGGCATCTCGCACGAGGCGTGCTCGCTCGCAGGAACGCTGGGGCTCTCGAAGCTGATCGGTTTCTGGGACGACAACGGAATCTCCATCGACTCCGAGAAAGGTGCGATGAAGCAATGGTTCACCGACGACACGCCCAAGCGGTTCGAGGCTTACGGCTGGCATGTGATTCCCGGCGTCGACGGGCACGATCCCGAGGCGATCGACGCGGCGATCAGCCGCGCGAAAGCGGAACCCGCGCGGCCCACGCTCATCTGCTGCAAGACCGTCATCGCGAAAGGCGCGCCCCACAAAGCCAACACCGGCGCGGCCCACGGTTCCCCGCTGGGCGCCGAAGAGATCGCCGCCACGCGCAAGAACATCGGCTGGCCGCACGCGGCGTTCGACATCCCCGAGCGCGTTTACGGCGGGTGGGATGCACGCGAGCGCGGGGCGAAAATCGAAGCGCAGTGGAATCAGACGTTCGAGACCTATGCGCGCAGCCATCCCGAGCGCGCAGCGCAGTTCCGACGCCGCATCGCCGGCACGCTTCCCGCGGACTGGCCTCAGCAACGCGCCGCGCTGCTGTCGGCCGTGAACGCCAAAGCCGAAACCATCGCCACGCGTAAAGCGTCGCAGAACGCGATCGAAGCGCTGGGTCCGCTGTTGCCCGAGCTCCTCGGGGGCTCTGCCGATCTCGCCGCCTCCAACCTGACACTCTGGTCCGGCTCGAAGCCGATCGGGCGCACCGGCGGCGGCAATTACATTTACTACGGCGTGCGCGAGTTCGGCATGGCGGCAATCGCCAACGGCCTGGCGCTGCACGGCGGCGCGATTCCCTACGACGCGACCTTCCTCACGTTCTCCGACTACGCGCGCAATGCGCTGCGCATGGCGGCGCTCATGAAGCAGCGTGTGATCCACGTGTTCACACACGATTCGATCGGCCTCGGTGAAGACGGCCCGACCCACCAGCCGATCGAGCACGCCGCGACGCTGCGCCTCATTCCCAACATGGACGTGTGGCGACCGTGCGATACCACCGAAACGATGGCCTCGTGGATTGCCGCACTCGAACGACGCGACGGCCCCACCAGCCTGCTGCTTTCGCGCCAGAACCTCCCTTTCCAGCAGCGCACGCCGGATCAAATGGCCGCGATCGCACGCGGCGGCTATGTGCTATCGGAGGCGGTGGGCGGCACGCCGCGAGCGATCATCATCGCGACCGGCTCGGAAGTGCAGCTTGCGCTCGAGGCACAGAAAATGCTGGCCTCAGAGGACGTTGCGGTGCGGATCGTGTCCATGCCTTCGACCACGGTGTTCGACCGTCAGGAGGGCTCGTACCGGGATGGGGTGCTGCCGCGCGGTATTCCCCGCGTCGCCGTGGAGGCGGGGGTGAGCGATTCGTGGCGCAAGTATGTCGGCCTCGAAGGTGCGGTGGTCGGCATCGACCGTTACGGCGAATCCGCTCCGGCCGCAGATGTCTTCAGGTTTTTTGGTTTCACCCCCGAAAACGTGGTGAAAACCGTCAAGCAGGTCATCGCTGGAACGGCTGAGTGAGTTTCGGAGATTACGTTAGCGCGGCAGTCCCCCTGCCGCGCAGCCCTGCCGCTCACCGATGAGTGATATGTTGTTCCAATGTAATTAATTTTTGTCCCGGAGAAGCCCCATGACCATCAAAGTCGCGATCAATGGTTACGGCCGTATCGGCCGCAACATCCTCCGCGCTCATTATGAGAACGGCAAGAAAAACGGCATCGAGATCGTTGCGATCAACGACCTCGGCGACGCGGAAACAAATGCACATCTGACGCGTAATGACACCGTGCACGGCAAATTTCCCGGCACCGTGAAAGTGGACGGTGACTCGATGGTCGTCAATGGCGACCGGATCAAGGTGCTGGCACAGCGCAATCCCGCGGAGCTCCCGTGGGGCGCGCTCGGCGTCGACGTGGTGCTCGAATGCACGGGTTTTTTCACGACCAAGGAAAAAGCCGGCGCCCATATCAAAGGCGGTGCCAAGAAAGTGATCATTTCGGCACCGGGCGGCAAGGACGTGGACGCGACCATCGTCTTCGGGGTCAATCACAAAACCCTCAAGGCGAGCCACTCGGTCATTTCCAATGCGTCGTGCACGACCAACTGCCTCGCGCCGCTCGCCAAAGCGCTGAACGACAAGATCGGCATCGTGCAAGGGCTGATGACGACCATACACTCGTACACCAACGATCAGGTGCTCACCGACGTCTTGCACGAGGATCTTCGGCGAGCGCGGGCAGCGGCGCTGAACATGATCCCGACCAAGACCGGCGCCGCCGCCGCGGTCGGCCTCGTCCTGCCCGAGCTGAACGGCAAGCTCGACGGTTTCGCCGTGCGCGTGCCGACTGCGAACGTTTCGCTCGTCGACTTGACGTTCACCGCCGCGCGCCCGACGAGCGTCGAGGAAGTGAATGCAGTCCTCAAAGCCGCAGCGGAAGGTGAGCTCAAAGGCATTCTGGAGTACAGCGAAGAGCCGATCGTATCCAGCGATCTGAACCACAACCCGGCGTCGAGCATCGTCGACGCGCCCCTCACCAAAGTCACGAACGGCGTCCTCGTCAAAGCCCTCTCCTGGTATGACAACGAGTGGGGATTCAGTAATCGAATGCTGGACACCACGGTTGCGTTGATGAACGCGAAGTAGCGCGCACACTTCCGATACGCCCATTCGTTGCGGCGCAGGCTAAACCGCGGGCCCGGCGTGAAGAAGCCCGGAAGGGCTCGCTGATCCACAACGAATGGGGCTGAAGCGCGGCGGTGTCTTCCCGCAGCTTCGATCTCGATTAAGGTTTCGCATGCCCATCCTCAAGATGTCCGACCTCGACCTCGCGAATCAGCGGGTGTTGATCCGGGAAGACTTCAACGTGCCGATGAAAGACGGGCAGATCGCTGACGACACGCGCATCCGCGCGGCGCTGCCGGGCATCAGGCTGGCGCTGGCGAAAGGCGCGCGACTGATGCTGGTCTCGCATATGGGGCGGCCGAAAGAAGGCGTGTTCGACGAAACTGAATCGCTCGCGCCCGTCGCCGCGCACCTGTCGACGCTCCTCGGAACGCCAGTCCCGCTCAAGCGCGATTGGCTGGCCGGTGTCGAAGTCGAATCGGGACACGTCGTCCTGCTGGAAAACTGCCGCTTCAACAAAGGCGAGAAAAAGAACGACGAGACGCTCGCCAGGCAGATGGCGGCGTTATGCGACATTTACGTCAACGATGCTTTCGGGACCGCTCACCGCGCCGAAGCCACGACCCACGGCATTGCGAGGTTCGCGAAAGTGGCGTGTGCGGGCCCGCTGATGGCAGCCGAAATCGAGGCCCTTACATGCGCGCTCGAAAAGCCGGCCAGGCCGCTGGTGGCGATCGTAGGCGGTTCGAAAGTGTCCACCAAGCTCACCATCCTCGCCGCGCTCGCCCGCAAAGTCGATCAGCTCATCGTCGGCGGCGGCATTGCAAATACGTTCGTGCTCGCAGCCGGAGGCCGCATCGGCAAGTCGCTGGCCGAGCCCGACCTCGTCGACGAAGCGCGTAAGATCGGTGAAATCCTGAAAGCCAAAGGCGGGGCGGTGCCGATTCCGACCGACGTGGTCTGCGCCAAGGTCTTCGCCGCGACCGCGGAGGCGACGACCAAGCCGGTCGCCGAAGTCGCCGATGACGACCTCATCCTGGACATCGGGCCGCGCACGGCCGACGAATTCGCCGGGCTGCTTGCGAAGGCGGGAACGATCGTGTGGAACGGGCCGGTCGGCGTTTTCGAGTTCGACCAGTTCGGCAATGGCACGAAAAGCATTGCGCTGGCGATCGCGGGGTCGAAGGCGTTCTCGATCGCAGGCGGCGGCGACACGCTGGCTGCCGTGGCGAAGTATGATGTTGCGGACCGGATTTCCTACATCTCGACCGGCGGCGGCGCTTTCCTGGAATTCCTCGAAGGTAAAAAGCTGCCTGCCATCGAAATACTCGAGCAAAGGGCTGCCGAATGACCCCACGACGCACCAAGATCGTCGCCACACTGGGACCTGCATCGAGCGACGCGAAGACGCTTACGCGCATGATCGAAGCCGGCCTCGATGTCGTGCGCATGAACTTCTCTCACGGCACCGCTGCCGAGCACAAGAAGCGCGTCGAGCTCGTGCGCACCCTCGCGCGCCGTGCCGGTCGCGCGGTCGGCGTGCTGGTCGATCTGCAGGGACCGAAGATACGCATCGGGAAATTCGAGGACGGGCGCGTGACGCTGGTCAGCGGCGAGCGATTCATACTCGATGCCGAACGGGAAATGGGCGCGCTGGACGGCGTCGGCCTCGACTACAAGAGCCTGCCTCAGGATGTGCACAAAGGCGACACCCTGCTTCTCGACGATGGGCGCATCGTGCTGAACGTCATGGATGTCCGGGGCTCCAGCATCACCACCGAGGTCGAGCTGGGGGGGATACTGAGCAACAACAAAGGCATCAACCGGCGAGGCGGGGGCCTGACCGCGCCGGCGCTCACCGAAAAGGACATGCGCGACATCGTGACCGCGGCTGAGCTCAAGGCAGATTTCCTCGGCATTTCGTTTCCGCGCTCGGGCGACGACATCCGCTGGGCGCGCGACCTGATGCATCAGGCCGGCGGCAACAGTCTCATCGTGGCGAAAATCGAGCGCGCCGAAGCGATCACGGCACTCGAAGAAATCCTCGACGCCTCCGACGTCATCATGGTGGCGCGCGGCGATCTCGCCGTGGAAGTCGGCGATGCGGTCATCCCGGCGCTGCAAAAGCGCATGATCCGGCTCGCGCGCGAGAAGAACAAAGCGGTCATCACGGCCACGCAAATGATGGAATCGATGATCAGCAGCCCGATTCCCACGCGCGCCGAAGTTTCCGATGTCGCGAACGCGGTCCTCGACGGAACCGACGCCGTGATGCTCTCGGCGGAAACGGCGGCGGGCCAGTATCCGGTCGAAACGGTGGCCGCCATGGCGCGTGTGTGCGTCGAGGCGGAGAAAGAGGATCCGTTTGCGGTCGAGCGCCGGCGGGAGAGTCCGCCTTCGGATGTCGAGGAGGCGATCGCGCGCGCCACGGTGTTTACGGCGAACAGCCTGAATATCAAGGCGGTAGCCGCGATGACGCAAAGCGGCAAGACGGTGCTGCTGATGTCGCGCTCGGCGACGGACGTTCCGATTTACGCCATGAGCTCGCTTGCCGAAACACGGCGCAAAGTGACGCTGTTCCGGGGCGTTTACCCGGTCAAGTTCAAAGGCGTGCGCGATCCGGAAAAAGCCCTGCAGGCGGCGGAGGACGAGCTGCTCAAGCGCGGCGCGGTACAGGTCGGCGACTACATGCTGCTCACGATCGGCGAGCCGTACGGCAAGGCCGGCGGCACCAACACGATGAAAGTCGTGAAGGTGGGCGAGCACCGTCAGCCTTAACCATTCCCGGGCACGTGCATGGCGCCCGTGGCGACCGCGGCCCATCGCGCTAAAATGAGCAACCGATTCCGGACCGTTCCCTTTCCCCATTCCTCATTCCCATAGCCAGCACACCCACGCAGGAGAACCCTCATGTCATCGCAACAAGATCTGGTGTCCATCGCCCAAGCCATGGTCGCTCCCGGCAAAGGCATACTTGCCGCCGACGAGAGCACCGGCACGATCGAGAAGCGCTTCGATACCATCAAAGTCGAGAACGTCGAAGAGAATCGCGGCGCCTATCGGGACATGCTGTTCACGGCCAAGGAGCTCGGCAGCTATATCAGTGGCGTCATACTCTACGACGAGACACTGCGCCAGAAATCCGCGGACGGCACCTCTTTCGTCGAGCTGCTGCGAAAGCACGGCATCCTCCCGGGAATCAAGGTCGACGCGGGTGCGAAACCCCTGTCTTACTGCCCGGGTGAAACGATCACCGAAGGCCTCGACGGGCTTCCCAAGCGCTGCGCCGACTACGTGAAGCTCGGCGCGAAGTTCGCGAAATGGCGCGCAGTGATCACGATCGGCAAGGACATCCCGAGCCGCACCTGCATCGAAGAGAACGCACACGCGCTCGCGCGTTACGCCGCGATCTGCCAGGAAGCGGGACTCGTCCCGATCGTCGAGCCCGAAGTGCTGATGGACGGCGACCACACGATCGAGCGCTGCGAGCACGTGACCGAGTGGACGCTCAATGCACTCTACGACGCCCTTTATCTGAACCGGGTGAGCCTCGAAGGCTCGATACTGAAGCCGAGCATGGTCATCTCCGGAAAGGACTGCAAGCAGCAGGCGGGCGTTGATGAAGTTGCGGAGCGCACCGTTCGTATCCTCAAGCGCACCGTGCCGGCAGCGGTCGCCGGCATCGTATTCCTCTCGGGGGGCCAGAGCGATGAGCTCGCAACGGCGCACCTGAACGCGATGAACAGCACGTTCAAAGGCAAGCTGGCGTGGCCGGTGTCGTTCTCCTACGGCCGCGCGCTCCAGCAGGCTTCGCTCAAGGCGTGGAAAGGCAGCCCGGCCAACGTGGGCGCCGCCCAGTCGGCACTGCTGCATCGCTCGCGCATGAACGGCCTCGCCTGCAGCGGCGGTTACAGCGACGCTGCGGAGAAACAGACCAGGGCGGCGTAGGCCTTTCATCACTGGCATTCAGGTGCAAATCCCCGTCACCCTCATCACTGGCTTCCTGGGCAGCGGCAAGACCACGCTGCTCAATCACCTGCTGCAGCAACCCGCGCTCGCCGACAGTGCGGTGATCATCAACGAGTTCGGCGATGTGGGAATCGATCACCTGCTCGTCACGGCACCCGCAGAAAACATGGTGCTGCTCGATACAGGCTGTCTGTGCTGCACGGTGCGCGGGGATCTCGTGCAGACGCTGACCGACCTGAACGACAAGCGCGCGAGCGGTGGCGTACCGCCTTTCTCCCACCTGATCATCGAGACGACCGGATTGGCCGACCCGGTGCCGGTACTGCAGACCATCGTGGCCGACCCGGTGCTGGGACGCGTCTACCGGCTGCACGACGTCGTTTCGCTCGTCGACGCGGTCCACGGCGAAGCCCAGCTCGACACGCATGCCGAATCGGTCAAGCAGGCCGCCGTGGCGGACGCGCTGCTCATTACCAAGACCGATCTCGCAACACCGGATGCGATCCAGTCGCTGCGCCGCCGCCTCGAGCGGCTGAATCCGGGCGCGCAGGTGCACGAAGTGGTGCGCGGTGCGATAGCACCCGCGGTATTCCTGCGCGGCGGGGTTTACGACCCCGCCACCAAAGCGCCTGAAGTCGAGGGCTGGCTGCGCGAATCCGCGCACGCCGCCGCGGACGGGCACCGCAGTGAATCGCACCATCACGGCTCGCCGCACGACCCGCATCACCACGACCTCAATCGCCATGACGACCGCATCCGCGCGTTCTGCCTCTATCATCCGCGCCCGATACGCCGCCCCGGGCTGATGATGTGGCTCGACATGCTGTCCGGGCTGCGCGGGGCCAATCTGCTGCGCGTGAAAGGCCTGCTCAACGTCGAAGGCGATCCGGTCGTCGTGCACGCCGTGCAGACGGTCGTGCACGAACCGGTCGTGCTCGATGCGTGGCCGAGTGACGATCACCGGTCGCGGCTGGTATTCATCGCCCGCGACATGGCGCGCGAAGAAATCGAGCGCACGTTCGACGCATTCGACTATGCACCGGGCGTGACGCCCAGAAAAACGATAGACCCGGCCCAGTACGCACAGTTCGTGCAGGCCATGAAAGGGTTCAGTTCGTAGTGACACCTGACATCGGAACCGACCGTGAGTCGGCCGCGCGCAGCAGCCCGCCGCACGCGTCTGCCGGTAACCTCGCTTGCCGTTTCTGCTGTCGCACGCCGCTATAGTTCAACCGCAGGAGGAAGCACGTGAAATCGCAGGACTTTCTGAGTGAAGCGGACGACGGTCCGCTGAAAATCATCAAAGGCGCCACGCTCATTGACGGACTGGGCGGCACGCCGTTGAAGAACCCGGTCATCGTCGTGCAGGGCCGCCATATCAAACAGGTCGGCAGCCGCGACGACAAACAGCTCACGGCAGCCCTGCCGCCCGATGCGGAAGTCATCGATGCCGAAGGCTGCACCCTCATGCCGGGCATGATGGATTTGCACATCCACACCGCGATGTTCAACTGCATGACGTTCCACAACCACCGCGTCTCGCAGTTCGAGATCATGCCGCACCTGCAGCAGATGTATGCCCTCTTTCATGCTCAGAACTGCTTCGACATGGGATTCACCACGTTGCGCGACCTGGGCATGAACGGCCCGCGCGGCCTGCTGGTCGACGAGATGTGCGCGGTGCGCGATTCGATCAACGCCGGAATACTCGAAGGCCCGCGCATGCTGATCGGCGCCTTCACGACGATGACGGGGTCGCACCTCGACCTGATCCAGCCGCGGGCGATGTATCGCTTCGGCTTCAACACCGCGGACGGTCCGTGGGAGCTGCGCAAGCTCACGCGCAAGAATCTGCTGGCCGGCGCTGACGTCATCAAGACCTGCGCCTCGGGCGGGGGCGGTACGGACAAGGAAGAGCCGGACATCCGCAACATGACGCAGGAGGAGCTCGACGCGATCGTCGACGAGGCGCACGCGCTGCACAAGATTACCGCCGTCCACTGCTTCACGACGCAGGCCCAGCGCATGGCGATGAAGGCGGGGTCCGACACGATCGAGCACATGGTGTTCAGTGACGACGAAACCATCGACATGATCGTCGCTGCGGGCGTGCCGGTGACCCCCACGCTTTCGCACCGCACCGATCACGCCATCCAGTTGCGGCGCGAAGTGGGGACGGCGGAATTCGTATTGAAGAAAATGAAATTCCTGCAGCCGTTCTGTTTCGAAACCTTCCAGAAGATGCACAAGGCCGGCGTGAAAATCGCCATGGGTACCGACATGGGTTTCGAGCCGCACATGGGCACCAACGCGGCCGAGCTCGAGATCTACGTCAAGCTCGGCATGAGCCCGATGGATGCGATACTCACCGCGACGCGCAACGCGGCCCAGGCGATCAAGCTCGGGCACGAGCTGGGCACGATCGAGACTGACAAGCTCGCCGACATCATCGCGGTGAATGGCGATCCGCTCGCGGACATCGCGTGCCTGCAGCAGAAACAGAACATCCAGGTCGTGATGAAAGAGGGGCACGTGTACGCGGACCGGCGCCCGGGCAAAAGCAAGAACGTGGTGAACGTGAAGCAGGGCGACTGGAAGATAATCGACTACCTGTGAACGTTGCTCACGGCGCGTTGGTATCGGGGAAGAAGGGCGGGAAACCGGACGTTTTCCTTCCGTGACCTCCGGACACTTCGGCTAACAACAGGAGGGGTTATGGCAGCAGTAAAGAAAAACGCAAAGACCAAAACCGAAGGTGCGGTGCGAGGCGGCGAAGGGACGTATCACTACAACCTGAGCAAAGTGAAGAAAGTGCCTGCGGGAACGGGTTATTCGACTTCACACGGGGGTGTGGTCGAAGGCGACCGCATGCTCGTGGGCTGGATACACAAGCCGCGCGGAACCGGTTCGCGCATGCATACCCACAAGAACGAGCAGTTCAACTATGTCGCGAAAGGTACGCTGAAAGGCTCGGTCAATGGAAAGCGTGTTCTCGCCCCGGCCGGCACACTCATCTATATTCCGGCCAATGCACCCCATACGCTCATGGCTACACCGGAAGAGGACGTGATCTTCATCGCCATCAAGGATCTTTCCCAGGGCATCATCGGCAAAGCCGTTGACGGCACGATGGCCGGGCCGGCCTACCTGAAAGGGTATGAGCCCACGCAGCGGCCGGCGGCGAAACGCCGCACAGGAGCGTAGCGCTGCGACCCCGCACGCACGCCCGGGCGATGCGATAAGAACAGGACGCTGAACGGCGCTGCGGGTGGCGGTTGACGCATTGGATGAGAACCGCGTTTTGACAAGGAGGGGTCGATGGTCAAGAAGCTGATCTATGGTCTTGCCGCCGTCGCCGCGGCGATGGTCTCGTCGCTGGCACCTGCTCAAAGCTATCCGGCGAGGCCGATCCGCTTTCTGGTCGGTTTCCCGCCTTCCGGCACCAACGATATCGTTGCCCGCATCGTTGCGCAGAAAGTCACCGAGCTCCTCGGCCAGCAGGTGATCGTCGAAAATCGAGGCGGAGCGAACACCGCGATCGCGACCGAGATCGGTGCGCGCGCCGCACCGGACGGCTACACGATACTGCTCAACGCGCCTGGCCATGCCACAAATCCGGCGCTGATGAAGCTCAACTTCGATCCGATCCGGGATTTCGCGTTCATCACGCTGATCGCCGAAGCGCCCAACCTGGTCGTCGTGCATCCCTCGCTGCCGGCGCACAGCATCCGGGAGCTGATTGCGGTATCGAAGAAAAACCCGGGCCAGATCAACTACGGCTCGTCCGGCACTGGCACCACGGTTCATCTTTCGGCCGAGCTTTTCCAGTACATGACGGGCGTGAAGTGGGTGCACATCCCGTACAAAGGCGGCGGCCCTGCGGTGATCGATCTCCTGGCCGGCCAGACACAGATTTACTTCGGCAATATGCCCACGGTGATCGGCTATACGCGCGCCGGCAAGCTGCGTCCGCTCGCGGTCACCAGCGCCAAGCGCTCTGCGGCTGCGCCCGAGATTCCGACCGTCGCCGAAAGCGGCGTTGCGGGTTTCAATGTCACGGCCTGGTATGGCGTATCTGCGCCCGCGAAAACACCCAGGCCGATCATCGACCGGCTGAGCACCGAGTTCGTGAACGCCATCAAATCGCCCGACCTGCGCGATCGTCTGGTGAAGACCGGCGCCGATCCCGTTGGAAGCACGCCCGAGCAGTACACTGCGTTCGTGCAGAATGAAATCGCGAAGTGGGATAAGGTCATCAAAGCGGCCGGCATCAAAGGCGAGTGACCGCTGGCAGCGAACCGGTAAACAGCAAGCGGCGGGCGCAGGCGTCTCGCCGCGCATTCAGCGGCCGACTTGTCGGCAATCAACCAGACGTTCAGGAATCCAGAATGAAACGATGTGCCATCAGTGCCTGCTTACTCGCCGCCTTTTCGATCGCAGGCTTTGCCCACGCGCAGACCTATCCGTCGAAAACCATCCGCATGGTCGTGCCTTTCCCGCCGGGCGGAACGACGGACATACTCGGCCGCGTCGCGGCGCAGAAACTCGGGGAAGCGCTCGGTCAGCAAGTCGTCGTCGACAACCGGCCCGGCGCGGGCGGCAACATCGGGACCGAGGCCGTCGCCAAGTCCGCGCCCGACGGCTATACGCTGCTCACCGATCCGGGAAGCACGCTCACCATCAACCCCAGCCTTTTTGCCAAGCTGCCTTTCGATCCGCTCAAGGATTTTGCGCCCGTCAGCATCCTGGCCGCGGTGCCCAATCTGCTGGTCGTGCACCCGTCGCTGCCGGTGCGCAGCGTGAAGGAGCTCATCGCGCTGGCCAAATCGAAACCGGGCCAGCTGAACTACGCGTCGACCGGCGCCGGCCAGTCGACGCATCTTTCGATGGAGCTTTTCAAGACGATGGCGCGAGTGGACATGACCCACGTGCCCTACAAAGGAAGCGCGCCCGCTGTCACCGATTTGCTGGGCGGGCACGTGCTGCTCATGTTCGACAACATGCCCAGCGCCTTGCCTCACGTGAAAGCCGGGAAGCTGCGGGGCATCGCGGTGAGCACGGCGAAACGCTCACCGGTCACGCCGGACATCCCGACGGTCGCCGAATCCGGTCTGCCCGGCTTCGAAGTGAGCGTGTGGTTCGGGGTGCTTGCGCCGGCGGGCACGCCTCGCGAGATTACGGAGCGACTGAACGGCATCCTGGTCAAGGCCCTGCACAGCGCGGACGTGCGCGAGCGTCTCTCGGCTCAGGGCGCCGAGCCGATCGGCAATTCCGCGGCGGAATTCACTGCGGTCATGAAGCGTGACCTGGCGAAGTGGGCGAAAGTCGTCAAGGACGCGAATATCAAGCTCGACTGACACGAGGAGCTTCGGATGAGATCACGCAATGCAGCCGCGTTTCTCGCAGCGTCGATCGCAAGTGCGGGCGCCTGCGCAGCTGTATCGGCGCCGGCAGCAGCGTATCCGGATCGACCGATACGCATCATCGTCGCGTACACACCCGCAGGGACCACTGACATACTCGCGCGGCTCATCGCGCAACGAATGACCGAAACCTGGACCCAGCCGGTGATCGTGGAGAACAGGCCGGGCGCGAACGGCAACATCGGAACCGAGATTTCCGCACGGGCGACGCCCGACGGTTACACCATCACGATGGGCACCGCGGCCACGCACAGCATCAACAACACCCTGTACCCCAGGCTGTCGTGGGACGCGCAGCGCGACTTCGCACCGATCAGCCTCGTGGCGGTGGTGCCGAACCTGCTCGTGGTCACCAACGCCCTGCCGGTGAAGAGCGTGAAAGAGCTCATCGCTTATGCCAAGGCAAATCCGGGCAAGCTCAGTTTCGGCTCCCCGGGCAACGGCGCGACGGCTCACCTGTCGATGGAGCTCTTCAAGACGCTGACCGGGACGGTCATGACGCACGTTCCCTACAAAGGCAGTGCCGGTGTGCTCGCCGATGTCATGTCGGGCCAGATTGCGCTCGCGATGGATAACATTCCCGTGTATCTGCCGCAGGCCAAGGCGGGCAAGATCCGGGCGCTCGCGGTGTCGTCGGCACAGCGCGCGCAGGCCGCCCCGGAGATACCGACGGTGGCCGAGGCCGGGGTGCCCGGGTTCGAAGCGCTGTCGTGGTTCGGGCTGCTCGCCCCCGCCAAAACTCCCGCAGCGATCGTGCAGAAGCTGCATGCCGAAACTGCGCGCATACTCAACCTTCCGGAAGTGCGCGAGCGCATCAGTGGCCTGGGTGCGCAGCCAGTGGGCGGCACGCCACGCGAATACGCCGCGTTCATACAGGCTGAAATCGCGAAATGGCAAAAAGTCATACGCGATGCGGGCGTCAAGCTGGAATAGGGACCGGCGAGCGGAGTGAACCGAATCGACTTCACGTGCGGCGTGCCGCTTACCCTCCATCATTTACGGCGTGTTGGAAAAAAATGATACGCGACCCTGAAACCTTCAATCTGCTGCTCCAGACGATCGAGCGCTTCGTGCGCGAGCGCCTCATCCCGCGCGAAGCGGAAGTCGTCGAAACCGACGCCATCCCCCCCGACATCCTGGATGAGATGCGCCGCATGGGCCTGTTCGGCCTGACGATCCCGGAGCAGTACGGCGGTCTCGGGCTCACGACCGAAGAAGAGGTGGTGATTGCCATGGCGCTGTGCAAGGCGTCGCCGGCGTTTCGCTCCATTGCGGGGACGAACAACGGGATCGGTTCAGTCGGCATCGTCATCGACGGCACCGACGCGCAAAAGGAGAAGTATCTGCCGCGGCTTGCGGCGGGCGAGCTCATCGGCTCGTTCGCGCTCACCGAGCCGGGAAGCGGATCGGATGCCGGATCGCTCACCACGAGCGCCCGGCGTGAAGGCGGGGATTACATCGTCAACGGCGCGAAGCGGTACATCACGAACGCGCCGCAGGCGGGCATCTTTACGCTGATGGCGCGTACCGATCCCGCATCGAAAGGGGCGGGCGGCGTGTCGGCTTTCATCGTGGAGCGTGATTCTCCGGGGCTCTCCGTGGGCACGCCCGATCGCAAGATGGGCCAGCGCGGCGCGCAGACGGCAGACGTGATATTCGACAATGTGCGCGTCCCGGCGGGAAACCTGATCGGCGGCGTCGAAGGCATGGGTTTCAAGACCGCGATGAAAGTGCTCG
>JBKJKJ010000272.1:0-2533 GCA_046597455.1 Burkholderiales bacterium | reverse complement strand
ACGGGCATCAAGGTCATCGACGTGCTGATGCCGCTCGAGCGCGGCGGCAAAGCCGGTTTGTTCGGTGGTGCGGGTGTGGGCAAGACGGTGCTGCTCACAGAGATGATCCACAACATGGTCGGGCAGCACGAAGGCGTGAGCATTTTCTGCGGCATCGGCGAGCGCTGCCGGGAAGGCGAGGAGCTCTACCGCGAGATGAAGGCGGCGGGCGTGCTGCCGGACATGGTGATGATATTCGGTCAGATGAACGAGCCGCCGGGGGCACGCTTTCGCGTCGGCCACGCGGCGCTGACGATGGCCGAATACTTTCGCGACGACGAACATCGCGACGTACTGCTGCTCGTCGACAATATCTTTCGTTTCATCCAGGCCGGCATGGAAGTGTCCGGCCTGATGGGCCAGATGCCTTCGCGTCTGGGCTACCAGCCGACGATGGGAACCGAGCTCTCGGGCCTGGAGGAGCGCATCGCCAATACCGACACCGGCGCCATCACGTCGATCCAGGCGGTGTACGTCCCCGCGGACGATTTCACCGATCCGGCAGCGGTGCACACGTTCTCGCATCTTTCAGCGTCCATCGTGTTGTCGCGCAAGCGCGCGAGCGAAGGCCTGTTCCCGGCCGTCGACCCGCTGCAATCCAGTTCCAAGATGGCCACGCCCGGCATCGTCGGCGCCCGGCATTACGCGCTCGCGCAGCAAATCCGGCGCACACTCGCGCAATACGCGGAGTTGAAGGACATCATTGCAATGCTCGGACTGGAGCAGCTATCGCCGGAGGATCGCCAGGTCGTCGGGCGCGCCCGCCGCCTGGAGCGTTTTCTCACGCAGCCTTTCTTCACCACCGAGCAGTTCACCGGACTCGAAGGCAAGCTCGTCAGCCTCGAGGACGCGCTCGACGGCTGTGAGCGCATCCTGCGTGACGAGTTCGAGCACCTGCCCGAGAGTGCGTTTTACATGATCGGGGCGATCGCCGAAGCAAAGGCTGCCGCTAAACCCGGTGAGCCAACAGATCCGGACCATCCCGGGTCGAAAACGCAAGCCAAGGCAGGCCCGCCGCCCCGTCCCAAGCCTGCGGTGCAACCTTTAGCGGAAGCAAAACGTGCAACCAGCAAAAATGAATCTTAAGGTGCTGCTGCCCTTCGGGATCTTCGCCGAAAAGTCCGGCGTATTGCGCGTCGTCGCGGAGACTCGCACAGGCTCGTTTGGGCTTTTGCCGCACCGGCTGGACTGCGTGGCGGCGCTCGCGCCGGGAATACTGATCTTCGAAACCGAAGCCGAAGGTGAGGTTTGCATGGCGGTCGATGACGGCGTCCTGGTCAAGACCGGCGCCGACGTGCTGGTCTCCGTGCGCAATGCGATCGGTGGAACCGACCTCAAGCAATTGCACGAGGCGGTGGAGCGGGAATTTCTCGATCTCGACGAGCAGGAGAAAAGCGTGCGTTCGGTGATGGCGAAGCTCGAGAGTGGGTTCATTCGTCGTTTCGCCGCGTTTCATCATGACTGAAGAGCCGGAAGCGAAATCGGCGCCGGGAAAGACGGAATTCAGCCAGCAGATCGGCGCGAAGGCGTCGCGCAAGCTCAAGGCGCGGCGCAATCCGACGCCGGGCGTATGGTTCGGTTTGGGCATGATGGGGCTGATCGGCTGGTCGGTGGTCGTTCCGACGCTGCTCGGCGCAGCGCTCGGTCTATGGCTGGACCGGCGCTATCCGGGAGGGCGCTCCTGGACGCTGGCATTGTTGATGGCCGGCCTGGCGATCGGCTGTCTGAATGCCTGGCATTGGGTCTCCAGGGAAGACAAGGCCATGCACGAGGAGCGGGAGGATACCGATGAATGAAACGCTGACACTGGTGCTGGCGTGGGCGGCGGGCGGCGTGCTCGGTGCGATGTTCTTCGGAGGCCTGTGGTGGACGGTGCGCGAGAGCGGTACGCGCCAGCGGCCGGCGCTGTGGTTCCTGGTCAGCGCGCTGCTGAGGATGAGCGTCGCCTTGTCGGGGTTTTACTTTGTCGCCGGCGTACATTGGGAGCGGCTACTGGCGTGTCTGCTTGGATTTGTCATGGCACGCCTGGTCGTCACGTGGGTGACCCGGCCGGCGCAAGATATTGAAGCGCGCCGGGCGCAGGGGGCGAGGCATGCGTCTTAGTCCCGACGAAATGATCTTCTGGCAACACGGCTTTCTCAAACTCAACGCCACCATCGTCTTCACGTGGGGACTGATGCTCGTGCTCGCCGTCGGTTCAATACTGATCACGCGCAGGCTTTCCACAGGGCTGGCACGTTCGCGCTGGCAGAACCTGCTGGAAATCGTGGTCACCGGGATCGAGAAACAGATCGAGGACGTGGGGCTCAGCCAGCCGCGGAAATATCTGGGCTTTCTGGGGACGCTCTTCTTGTTCGTCGGGGCTGCCAGTCTGTGCGTCGTCATTCCAGGCTACGAGCCGCCGACGGGCTCGCTCTCGACCACGGCGGCACTCGTAGCCTGGAATGACGACGCACAGACTGGCAGCCCCGACGAACAAGAAGAGCGTCCCCAG
>JBKJKJ010000250.1:0-4850 GCA_046597455.1 Burkholderiales bacterium | reverse complement strand
CCATCGCGTGCTGGCGCGCCACTTCTATCGTGCGCGCGTGATTCCCGGGGCGCATGATCGCATCACCGGCCTCGAACACATCGACAACGTGATCGATGTCTACCAATCGCCCATCGGCCGCACGCCGCGCTCCAACCCCGCCACGTACACCGGCCTGTTTACGCCAATCCGCGAGCTATTCGCCGCCACACCCACCGCGCGCGAACGCGGCTACGGCCCGGGACGGTTCTCGTTCAACGTGCGCGGCGGGCGCTGCGAGGCCTGTCAGGGCGATGGCTTGATTAAAGTTGAAATGCATTTCCTACCGGATATCTATGTGCCCTGCGACCTGTGCAAGGCGCAACGCTACAACCGCGAGACCCTCGATATCCGCTACAAAGGAAAGAATATCCACGACGTGTTGAGCATGACCGTGGAAGAAGCGGCGCAATTCTTCGACGCCATCCCGGTGGTCAAACACAAACTCGACACGCTACTGGACGTGGGGCTGTCGTACATCACCCTCGGGCAGAACGCCACGACCCTATCGGGTGGCGAGGCGCAACGCGTGAAACTATCGCGTGAACTATCCAAGCGTGACACTGGCAGTACCTTATATATATTGGATGAACCGACCACCGGCCTGCATTTCTACGATATCCGTCAATTGCTCGCGGTCTTGCACCGCTTACGCGACCACGGCAACACCGTGGTGGTAATCGAACATAACCTGGACGTGATCAAAACCGCAGACTGGGTGCTCGACCTCGGTCCCGAAGGCGGCGACGGCGGCGGACGCGTCGTCGCACAAGGCTCCCCGCAGCAGATCGCGCGCGCGCCGAAGGGCTCTCACACCGCGCGCATCCTCGCGGAGTTTCTCGCCGAGCGCAGCAGTTAAGGCACAAACCACAGGCGGCTGGCTGCCGGTGTCCGGTCCCGGGCATTGAATGTCGAGTGGTGAAGGCCGGGTGCACGGCGGAGAAGTCGCGGCCATAATGACGCTGCGTGTTTTACCAGGGCGTATTCAGGGCGCCCTGAACCCTCAACATGGGAGTTTCGCTGTGTCGATCACATTGCTCGAGCCGCACACCAAAGACCTCGGCGGTTTTCAAGTGCGGCGTTTGCTGCCCAGCCCCGCCCGCAAGATGATCGGCCCGTTCATATTCTTCGATCACATGGGACCGGCGCAGCTTCCCGCCGGGACTGGCGTGGACGTGCGCGCGCATCCACACATCGGGCTTGCGACGGTGACCTATCTATTCGACGGTTCGTTGATGCACCGCGACAGCCTCGGCACCGCACAGCGCATCGAGCCCGGAGCGGTGAACTGGATGACTGCGGGCAGCGGCATCGCGCACTCCGAACGCAGCCCGGAAGATGAACGCCCGGCGGGTCCGCGCCTGCACGGCATACAGACGTGGGTCGCGCTGCCGCAGGCTCAAGAGCACGCCGAGCCTGGCTTCAGCCATCATCCGAAGAGCACGATTCCTCTGATCACCCTGCCGGGTGTGGACATGCATCTCATCGCCGGCACCGCCTTCGGCCGCGCCGCGCCTACGCCGACTTTCTCACCGCTGTTCTATCTCGCCGTCGAGATGGAAGCGGGGGCTTCGTTCGAATTGCCGCGAGAGCACGAGGAACGCGGAGTCTACGCCGTATCGGGCGAGGTCGAAGTCGGCGGCGCATTGCTGCCTGCGCACCACCTCGCAGTCGCGGCTGCCGACGGTGCGGTACGCGTGGTCGCGCGGTCCGGGGCGCGCCTGATGTTGCTGGGCGGAAGTCCACTCGATGGCGATCGCCACCTCTGGTGGAATTTCGTGTCGAGCTCTCCTGAGTCGATCGACGCGGCCGCCGAGCGCTGGCAAGCGGGCGGCTTCCCGCCGGTCCCGGGTGAGACCGAGTTCATTCCGCTGCCCAAGGACCGCGGGCCGCGCACGACGTTCGTGCCGTGAGCGCATCGGCTTCTCGTTCGGCCGTTTAGAATAGCGCTCCTTTTCCGAGCACAACATCCATGGACATCGCCCAGATCCGGCAGGAGTACATGCGCGAACGCCTCGACGAAAGCGACGTCGCAACTGACCCGATCGCGCAGTTTCGCGTGTGGTTCGACGAAACGGTTAAAGCGCAGTTGCCCATGGTGAATGCCATGACGCTCGCCACCGCGGCCGGCGACGGTACACCTGCTGCGCGCATGGTGCTGCTCAAAGGCGTGGACGAGCGCGGCTTCGTCTTTTACACCGATTACGAAAGCCGCAAGGCGCAGGATCTCGCGGCCAACCCGCGTGCCGCGCTGCTCTTCTACTGGATCGAGCTCGAGCGCGAAGTGAGGATCGAAGGCGTGGTGGAAAAGACCTCGACGGCCGAATCGGACGCCTATTTCGCGAGCCGGCCGCCCGGCAGCCGTCTTGCTGCGATTGCCTCCCCGCAGAGCGCCGTCATCGCCGCGCGCAGCGTGCTCGAGGAACGCTACGCTCAGGCCGAGAAGCGCTACGGCGCCGCGCCGCCGCGTCCGTCAAACTGGGGCGGCTACCGTGTCATTCCCGAATCGATCGAATTCTGGCAGGGACGCCCCAACCGCCTGCACGACCGGGTGCTCTACCGGAGGAACGGCGAACACTGGAGCATCGTGCGCCTGGCTCCGTGAAAACGATGCTTTGAAAGGTCAGCGGATTTTCAAAGCAGGAACGTGCCGATCCACCACGCCAGGGCCGCCACCGCCGCCGAGCACGGTATGGTGAGGATCCACGCCCAGACGATGCCGCCCGCAACCCCCCAACGCACTGCGGAGACGTTGCGTGCCGCCCCCACACCCACGATGGCGCCGGTAATCGTATGCGTGGTCGACACCGGGATGCCGAGCACGGTTGCGAGAAAGAGCGTCATGGCGCCGCCGGTTTCCGCACAGAAACCACCGACGGGTTTCAACTTGGTAATGCGCTGTCCCATCGTCTTGACGATTCGCCATCCGCCGAACATCGTGCCCGCCGCAATCGTGAGATAACACGAGATCACCACCCATACCGGCACGTGGTCATTGGTGGTCGAATAACCCGCCACGATGAGCAGCAGCCAGATGATGCCGGCAGTTTTCTGCGCGTCGTTGCCGCCGTGGCCGAGGCTGTAGAGTGCGGCTGATATGAGCTGCAATCGTCTGAACCAGCCATCGATGCGCCGGGGTGTGGCGCGCACGAAAAGCCATGAGACGACGATCATCAGCACCGTCGCGAGCGCCATGCCCATGATCGGCGCGACGAAAATGAACGCGATGATCTTGAACAGCCCGCTGGTGATGAGGGCCGAAACGCCCACTTTGGCAACGCCGGCGCCCACCAGACCACCGATCAGCGCGTGCGAGGAGCTCGACGGAATGCCATAGAGCCAGGTGATGACGTTCCAGGCGATGGCACCGATCAGCGCGCCGAATATCACGTAATGGTCGACGATCGACGGATCGATGATGCCTTTGCCTATGGTCGCCGCGACCTTGGTCTCGAACAGGAAGAACGCGAGAAAGTTGAACGACGCGGCCCAGATGACCGCCCATGCGGGCCGCAGCACCCCGGTGGATACCACGGTTGCGATCGAATTGGCGGCATCATGAAATCCATTCATGAAGTCGAATATGAGCGCGACCAGGATCAGGAATACGAGAACCTCGAACAGCATGGGGAATCTTTCAGGGGAGGCTGGGAAGGTTCAGGAATTCTCGAGCACGATGCCCTGGATCACGTTCGCCACATCTTCGCAGCGGTCCGTCACGCTTTCGAGCATCTCGTAAACCGATCGCATTTTCATGACCTGCTTCACGTCGGGCTCATCGCGAAAAAGCTTTGCCATCGCCGAGCGCATGACATGGTCGGCTTCCGACTCCAGCCGATCGATGTCCTGGCACACGATCATGATCGCCTTCGCGTTGTCCATGTTGGAGAGCATGCCCACGGCGGCTTTGACCTTGTCCACGCACGCCACACACAGCTCGGCGAGCCGCGTCGCCTCCGGCGTGATCGTACGGACGTCGTATGCGTAAATCGACTGCGAGGTATCCTCAATCACATCGAGGATGTCGTCCATCTTGCTCACGAGCTGATGGATATCGTCGCGGTCCAGCGGCGTGATGAAAGTGCGATGCAGAAGCTCGATCGCGGCGAGCGCGATCTTGTCGCCGCGCTTTTCGATCGATTCGATGTTGTATGCGCGTCGCTCGACGTCGTCCACGCTCGTCATCAGCTCCGCGAGCTCGCGTGCGCCGAGAACGAGCTCCTCCGCGAGCTCATTGAACAGCTCGAAAAACCGCCCTTCGCGCGGCATGAGTCGCCCGAACATAGATAGTGGCCTTTAAAAAGATTCGAAAGTCAGGTTCCGGCAGACGTCCGCTTCGCAGTCCTGCCGCTCACAAGTGACTCGCTGCTGTTTTTACGGTTCGAGTCAACTCTGGATTGGTGCCGCGTCCGGGTCATGTCGATTGCGCGCGCCGCGGCGGGTCTGAAGGTGGCGGTATTTTATAGGTTTCCGCCGATCCGCACGAAGCTCATTCGACCCTCACGTATACTCTGGCGGTTTTGGCGTGGGTGCCTTGCCGCCCACCGGACATTGCATACGGCATTGCAGACTTCCCCGCAACGGCGCCGACTCGAAGCCGCCGCTCTTCTCGTGCGCGCCGGGCAGCCCGTTGCCCGCGACTCTCCTCGATATCCGGACATGTCCAGCGGCAACGCGGCCGTCCTGCGGCGGATGCCGCCGGGAAGTCGGCCGAAGTGACGCTCTATCTCATCGCGGCACTCACCGTCCTCCTGCATCTCGCCTTCGCCGGTGCGCGAGTGACGCTCTCGCTTTTCGCGCTGCACCTGGGTGCAAGCTCGCTCACGGTCGGC
>JBKJKJ010000440.1:0-5739 GCA_046597455.1 Burkholderiales bacterium | reverse complement strand
TGACTTCACCGCTGGCCAGCAAGCCGCCCAGGAGGATCGCCGCGGACTGCGCTTCGCCCATGTCTTCGAGGATGAAAATTCGCATCTGTCGCGCCCAGCCGCTGGCGCCGCTGGCTTGACGGGTGATGTCCTCGGCATACCGCAGGGCGAGCGCGCGGTCTTTGAGCCGGTGTTTGGCCACGATGGCCGCGTGAGCGAGCCAGCGCCAGCGGCGATTCGGGTCACGCAGGAATTCCTGATGCACGAACTCGAGCATCTGGCGCTGCCTGACTTCATCGGGCACCTGCGAATAGAGGTGGGACGCCATCATGAGCGGATACTGGCCCGTCGGATCGAGCCCGAGCGCGGCCTCGAGCCAACCCTGGACGGCCTGGTAGTCGAGGTCCTTGAACGGAATGCTCACGCCGGGCTGATTGTCGAACGCCTGGAGGTAGAGTACCAGGAGCTCTGCGAGGGCAATGGGCTCCCCGAGACTCGCGGCGCGTAACCACGAAATGTCGGGCGGCGCGCCCAGTGCGGAAGCCCGGGCGACAGGCCGGGGCGTAGCCGCGTGCCACGCGATCTGCACGCATAGAGACAGTGCCAGAACCATCATCACGGGGCGAGGGACCGCCGAAAACGATCTCTCCCCGACCTGGCGCGTGGAGCGACGCATCAGAAGTTCCTGCGATGCATGTCGAAAACCGCTGCGGCGGTGAGAATGACGACGAGCAGGGCACTGTGCGCGGCAATCTCCACCACTGTGGCCCATGACACCGCACGATCGATGAGCCATTCCGTACGGGTCCATCCATCCAAAGCGGGAATGAAGAGCGCAAGCGCTTCGATCAGCCAGGACATCGCGCGATGTCCGAAGCTCATCGCGTCGGCGATAGGGTTCGCGCTGATCAGTCGTATACCCGTGAGCGCGCGAGCGAACAGATAAAACGCGATGACGAAACTCGCTGCCGGCATCAGCTGGTTGAACGTGACGGCGCAGAACACACTTAACGCGAGCACGATTGCCAGCTCGAACGCGAGCGACACGCTCCACGCGGCGACGGCTTCCCCGCCGGCCAGGGGAATAAGCGGAAGCCCTGCGGCGACCGCGAGAGTTACCGCGATCACTAGAAATCCAGCGAGTTTGCCCACTATATAATGCGAGCGCGGCAGGTCGAGCGCGAGCGCGACGTCGAGACCCTTGTCCTGGAACTCGCGTGCCATGCTGGCTATCGCGTACAGTGCCGCAACGAAAACGATGGCAAAGCGTGTCGTCGCTGCGTAGAACACCGTCTGGAACCGCGTGCTTTCGGTGATGGCGATTTCGCGCACGAAGAAGCTGGCGCCGAGGAGCAGGCCGATGATAATGAGGGTGAGCAGCGGAAGACGTGTGCGCACGGCTTCGACAACGGTGTAGCGCGCGATCGTCGCAATTCTGTTTTGCATGGGATGTTTTTTTTGAAGCCACAGTATAACGAAAGCAGCTGCGCTGACGTGGCGGGCGTGCCGGACGTGCCGCTCGCTGCGGTTGTTCATACGGCCGGCGCATGAGCACCGCGGCCTCCAGCGCACCTGAGCGTATCGCACTGGCCCATCCCCAGCTGTCACTCGGGCTCATGCTGCTCGCCTTGCACGCGTCTATCGCGTGGGGCATTGAGGACTGGTGGTCGCGTGCATTCCTGTTGGCTCATCTGGGCCTGTTCCTGCTGTGGCAGCCGGTGTGGCGCGGCGAGAGGGAAATAGCCCCCCGTCAGGCTTTCCTGGTCATGGGGCTGGCGTTCCTGCTCGTGGGCTGGTTCAACTGGTGGCTGATGGCGTTATGGCTTGCCGTGCTGGTGGGTCTGATCGGCGGGAGCGTTCCGCGTATCGGCGAGCGGCGCCAGCGGACGATTTCGATCTTCGCAGCGTTGTATCTGCTGTCCGTACTGCTGATGTGGGTCGTGCCTCAGCTGTTCTCAGGCCAGGCGGTCGAACCTGCGCTCGAGTTGACGGTGCGCTACGCGCTGCCGTTGCTCCCGCTCGGGATCCTTGTCATGCGTGCGCCGCCCCGGCGCACCGAAACGCCGGTCGGCGTCGATCTTTTCTACAGCCTGCTCTTCTTCCTGCTCGTCGTTGCGCTCGTTCTCGGCAGCTTTGTCGTCCGCGACGCGAGTCACGGCAATTACGTCATCGCGCTCGCTCAAGTACTCATCGCTATCGCAGTGCTGCTGGTCGCGCTGTCGTGGCTTTGGTATCCGCACAGTGGATTTGCCGGTGTGGGCCATCTGCTGTCCAGCTATCTGATGAGTCTGGGGCTGCCTTTCGAGCAGTGGGTTCAGCGCCTTGCGGCACTGGCGCAGGAGGAAACGAGCCCGCAGCGCTTTCTCGCGCTCGGTCTGCATCACATGCTGGTGATGCCGTGGGTGAGAGGAGTGGAGTGGAAAACGCCTGATGGCCATGGCGAGTTCGGCAGCCGCACCGCGTACGCGACCGAAGTCGCCTCGGGCGAGCTCAATCTCATCATTCATACCCGCTGGGCGGTCTCGCCGGCGATCCTGCTTCACCTGAAGCTCCTCGCGCAGATGGTGGGCCATTTCTACGAGGCGAAGCAGCGCGAGGAGGTGCAGCGACAGAATGCCTACACGCATGCCATTTACGAGACGGGGGCCCGCCTCACGCACGACGTCAAGAATCTGCTGCAGTCGCTGAAGGCGCTTTGTGCAGCGGCCGCCGGTGCTTCGCCCGAGCAGTCGCACGCCCTGCAGGCGCTGATGCAGCGCCAGTTGCCATTGATCACGCAGCGCCTGAATACCACACTGGACAAGCTGCGCTCGCCGCGCCCGGGGGGAGCCGGCAACGTCGAAGCGCCCGGCTGGTGGGAGAGCGTGATGCAGCGCTACAGCGGGCGCAACATCGGATTCGACCTCGCTGGCGACATTCGCGAGCTGAAGGTGCCTGCCGAGCTGTTCGACAGCGTCGCCGACAACCTCATCGAAAATGCGATCAACAAGTCGGCGTGCAACCGCGCCATCGAGGTGCGCGTCATGCTCTCGCCCGCGAATGGCGGCACCCTGGCTGTCCGCGACAGCGGCGGTGCGATCCCGCAGCATCTGGCGACACAATTGTTCGACGGACCTGTCCCTTCGAAAACGGGTTACGGGGTGGGCCTTTACCAGTCCAGCCGGCTCGCGGCCGAATACGGTTACACGCTTGCGCTGGCCGAGAACGCTTCCGGCAGGGTGTGCTTCTCGCTTTCGAGAGCCCCTGCAGGCGCGGCGCCGGCGCCCGAAAGCGCTTACCACGCGATCGGCGGCGGTTAAGGGAGCTGGCCCGCGCTCACCATGCGGCTGATGAGCGTGGGCATCGGAATCCACGCGAGCTGATCGTCGAATTCGCCGGATGCGCTCGTGCCCGTCGTGCCGGCCGTACCCTTTGGCCGGCTCACGAAGATGCGGTCGGCGCTTCCGCCATTGGGGTTGGGATTTTGCGCTTCATCGCCGCTGATGCCGCCCGTCGCTGCGTTCTCACCTACCGACCACAACACGACGGGCGCCGTCGATACGAGGGTTCCCGCCGTTCCACAACTGGTGGATGCAACGACGCCGGCGGCACTGCTGCAGACGTGAAAGAAGGAAGCGGCGGGGTCGCCGAGGTTGGCAATCCCTGCGGCCCGCAAGCCATTCGTTCGCGTGAAGGGCCTGATGATGCCACCCACCGTCTGGGTCGCAACCGCATAGCGTATGCGGTTTGCGCTGCTGCCCCAGGCGTCGAGCGCGTAACCCTGCGCGTCGGCATGCTGTATGCCCAGCGCGGCGCCTGGCAGAAAACCGAAATAAGCCGGACAGCTTCCCGTAATGTGGTCGGTCGCATCGGGCTCGCGCCCTGCGCTGGTCTCATCCGCGGGACAGGGAAAATAACCGTTCGCCGAGGCATAACCGAGCAACGCCTCGCGCGCCCTGTGGAGCAGAACATCGGTTTCTGCAATTCTGCGATTCAGCACCTGAGTTTGAAGCGGCATGACCACCGTACCAAAAAGCAGAGCCAGCAGAAAAAGCGCTACGGCGAGCTCGATCAGACTGAAGCCGCGCCCCGTGCGCATCATGATGCCTATTGTGCCGACGCCGGAGGCGATGTCGCGGTCTGGGCGGCGGGCGTGAACTGCCCCGCGAGGACCAGCCGGCTCAACAGCGAAGTCACCGGAATCCACGTCAGGATGTCGTCGAATTCGTGCCCGGGCACCGTGGAAACGGTGCGACTCACGAATACGCGGTCCGCGGTTCCGCCGTTGGGATTGGGATTCTGGGCTTCGTGTACGCTGAGGCCTCCGGTGGCGGCATTCGCGCCCACCGACCAGATGACCACCGCTGCGTTCGAAGCGAGCGTCACTGCGGTGCCGCAGTCGTTCGCATTCGTCCCGGACCCGCTCTGGCAGATGAACAGCAGAGGCGTCGCGCCGAGGCTCGCCAGCGACACGCTGCGCATGCCGTTGACGCGAGTGAACGCGTTCGGAACGCCTCCCACCTTCTG
This sequence comes from Burkholderiales bacterium, assembly GCA_046597455.1. Taxonomy (GTDB): domain Bacteria; phylum Pseudomonadota; class Gammaproteobacteria; order Burkholderiales; family SG8-41; genus JAQGMV01. The sequence goes on along the minus strand of JBKJKJ010000440.1, from coordinate 1,254 downwards.
GTCCGATACCGCATAACGCAGCCGGTTGGCCACCGTGTCCCACGCATCGACCGCGTAACCCTGCGCGTCGATCGGCCTGTAGCCGAGTAGCGCGGCAGGCAGGTATCCGTTGTAGAGGGGGCAGCTTCCGGTGACGTGATTGGTGCCGAGCGCTTCCTGCCCGCCGCTCGAGGCGTCGGCCGGGCACGGAAAATAGCCGTTGGCAGCCGCGTAGCCGAGCAGCATTTCGTGCGCGAGCTCGAGCGTGCGCCGGGTTTCGTCGACCTTCCTGTTTTCGACTTGCGTCTGCAGCGGGACCATGATGGTCCCGAGCACGAGTGCGATGACTGACAGCGAGACCGCGTGCTCGAGGATCGTGAAGCCAGGCGCGCGTTGCCGTGCCGGATGCGAGTGCCGGTTGTGTGGCTTCATGACATACACCCCCGAAGTTGAGTGATGGCCGTATCGCACGATTGCGCGTCGAGCACTCCGGTGCACGGTGGTTTCAGCAGGACCGATGCAGCAGAAGAGCACGTGCAGCTCGACAGCGCCGCAGTCGCCGACACGCACACGGGGCGCACAACATTCGCCGGTGTGCCGCACGGCGCGTTGTCGATGAGCACGCGCGCGTGCGCCGCGCACTGCGTCTGCGATCCCAGGATCGGGAAAATCCGGCCGCGGACGGCCTTCTGCGATGCGGGCGTCACGAACCGATCGTCCGCGTTCAGGTTCTCGGGATCGAAGTAATCATGCGGATTGGTGCTTTGGCGATTTGCAGTGGCATAACCGGGTGTCAGGAGTACGATGTCGAAACCCCGCGCGCCGTCCACCGTCAGAGTCGAGTCGACGCAGGTCGAACAGCGCTCACCCCGGTCTTCGAGGGCTTGCCGGGCGACCGCGTAGTAGAGGACGCGGGCCCAGTCGTTGCGCGCGAAATACGCCGGCAGCATGCCCACACTCCAGTTCTGCGGCAGGGCCGTGCGTGCGGGCAGGCGCCCGCGATTCGCGCCGGTATCGCTGATGCCATCGGTGCCGCTGTCCGCCCACGGATAGCACGCGCACGCGCTCGTCGTGCGATACGCGAGCAGCGCGTTGCGAGCTTCCAGAGCGACACGCCTTTCCACCAGCGGCATGAGATCGGCCGCCACGATGACGGCGAGCTTGTCGTTGTAGGTCGAATCGGAGCGGGCTGCGATATACGGTCCGGCGGCGGATGCATTGTTCACGTTTGCTACCGTGTCCAGATAGTTGCCTGCACAGCGGTTTCGCTGCACC
>JBKJKJ010000033.1:0-17709 GCA_046597455.1 Burkholderiales bacterium | reverse complement strand
GCACACAGCAATGCGGTGCCGCGATCGAGCATGCGCTCGACGATCGGCCACCCTTCACCGACCGGCCCGATGACGTTCGCCTTCGGAACCCGCACGTCCTTGAACGACACCTCGCTTTGTTTGTCCTTGGCGAGCGTGATCAGCGGCGTGTGGCTGATACCCTTGGCACGCGCGTCGACAATGAACAGGCTGAGGCCCTGGGCGCCTTTCGAGCCCGGCGCGGTTCTCGCGACCACGAGGCAGTGATCCGCAGCCGCGAAATTGTCGACGAACAGTTTCGTGCCCTCGAGCACGAAGTGATCGTCCTGCGCGCGTGCGCTCATGTGCACGGCCTCCGGAATGAAACGCGGATCCCGCTCGCTGAATGCCCAGGTCAGGACGGACTTGCCTGCAACGACGTCAGGAAGATATTTCTGCTGCTGCGCCTCCGACCCGTCACGCGCGATAGTCAAAGAAGCAACCGCGGTGCTGTGCAGCGGCAACGGCGCGATCGCGCGGCCGGCCTCGCGCAGAACCAGTCCGAGATAGACCAGAGGCATATTCGACCCGCCGACCTTCTCCGGAAGACACATCCCCTGCCAGCCGAGTTCGGCTACCTTTTCCCAGAGTTCCTTGGGATAACCGATCGGATCGGTTTCCATCGCTCTAACCAGCGTCGTAGGGCACTCGCCGTCGAGAAATTCACGAGCACTGTCGACGATCATGTTTTCGTCATCGTTCAGCAATACGTCCATTTACTTTGCCTCCACTTTTTTCGACTTGCGTGACGACGGCAGCCCGAGCCCGCGGCGCGCCACCTGGTCGCGCATCACCTGAACGCTGCCATGATTGATTCCGGACTGGAACGACCCCATCACGTTGTGCGCGAAGACCCCGTCCTCGATCGCGTGGGGCGAAGTTCTGAGCAAACTCCCGTACGGCCCCAGCATCTGCGTGATCGCCTCGGTGACGCGCACACCGTGCTCCGGCGCCCACACCTTCTCGGCCGAGCCCTCATACGAGAACTTTCCGCCCCGTTCGACGATGGACATGCTTCGCATGGTCATGAGCCTGCACACCTGAGCCTCGATCCACAACTCGGCGATCTTGTCCCGGATCGCCGGCTCCTGGCCGGGCGCAAAGCCGTCCATCGTGTTGGTCTTCACCCAGTTCACGATGTCCTCGTCCCGGCGCACGGAGATGAGGTAGCGCGAAGCACCGACGCGGTCCAGGTTCAGGCCCATGGACCCGACGCGCCAGCCTTTGTTCTCCTCACCGAGCAGGCACGATTCGTGTACGCGCACGTCGTCGAAGAATGTTTCATTGGTGCGCGACGCACCGTAGGTCGTGTTGACCGGCGCTGTCGGATTGTTCTGTATCGTCCACAGCGGGCGCACCGTGATTCCCGGCGCGTCCATCGGTATCAGGAAAATCGAGATGCCTTCGTGTTTGGGCGCGTTCCGATCCGTGCGGGCCATCAGATAGATATGCGTCGACGCGTGCGCGCCGGTGGTGTACATCTTCTGGCCGTTGATCACGAAGTGGTCGCCGTCGCGAACGGCGCTGCAGCGCAGGTTCGCCAGGTCGGCACCCGCATGCGGCTCGCTGAATCCGAGACAGAACGAAATCTCTCTCTTGATCAGACCGGGGACGTAATACTGCTTCTGCTCCTCCGTGCCCGCTGCCATAATCGCAGGCGCACCGCTGCCGCCCAACGCGACATTCACGCCGACCCGGGTGAGCTCCTCCTCGACGATGTACTGCGTGATGCGATCGCCGCCCTGTCCGCCATACGCCTTCGGATAGGTAATGCCCAGCCAGCCCCGCTCGTAGAGCTTCTTGTACAGGGCGGCGGCCTTGGGCCCCTGTCCGCGCTGCAGCTTCGTGCCCGCGTGCGGATCCATCTCTTCAGCAACGTCCGGCGTGACGTTTTCCTTGATGAACTGGAGAACTTCGCGCCTGAGCGCCTCCTGCTGCGGTGTATATGCGAAATCCATGATCTTCCTTCCGATAGTGTAAAACTCGAACGCGCACTCAACGCCTTTGGTCGCCTGCGCCCGATGATCGGGGGGCAGGTTCCCGGCAGACGCCTGCTACGCAGGCCCGCCGCTCGCGAAGAACGTAATCCCGGTCCTGGCCTCAGGCGTCACTCGTCGATGCCCAATCGCTTCTTGTAATCGCGATCCCAATAGGCGAGGCGTCCCAACGCGACACGCTCGTCCATGCTCATTTCCAGCACCGGGCGGGCTTTGACCGGTTTTTCAGCGACTATGCCATCGTTTTCCAGCGCCTGGCGGCGCGCCTCGTCGTAGCCGAGAACCTCGCTGAGAATTTCGCGATTGTGCTGGCCGAAAGTCGGCGCGGGTCCGCGCACCTGCAAAGGCAGCCGGCTGAATCGCCAGGGCCGGCCGATGATCAGCCGGCGTGGTCCCATCCCCCGCTCCTTCGGAAAATTCACCATTTCCATCAAGCCACGCGCTTTGAGTTGAGGATCGAAGTGCAGGTCTCGACCATCCAGTACCGCGCCGGCCGGCACGCCCGCCGCCTGCAACCGCTCCATCGCTTCGATCTTGGTCACGCCCTGGGTCCACGCCGTGATGATTTCGTCGATCGCATCGTGATTCGCACGACGCGCCGCCTCGGTCGCGAACCGTTGATCGCTGACCAGCGACGGGCGCCCGATGACACCGCATAGCGCGGCCCAGTCCTCGTCATCCCGAACACTGAGCACGCACCAGGAATCGTCTCCTGCGCAACGATAGCACCCCTGCGGGGCAAATTGCCGATGCCGGTTACCGATCCTTTCACCCGGCGCGCCGTTCGCGACGGAGTCCATCACGTACTCGGATACATTGAAGCACCCGAGTTGATACATGCCGACGTCGGCCCACAAACCGTGCCCGAAGCGCTTGCGAAAGCGCAGGCCGAGCAGCGCTGCCGCCGTGCACGCCCACGCCGCGAGAAAATCGACGTAGGACTGCCCGCCCTTCGAAGGCTCCCCTCCGCGATATCCGGTAACCGCCGCCAGACCATGCGTAGCTTCCTGCGTCGTGGCCTGAGCAGGATAGTTCGAGTACGGGCCGCCATGCCCATATCCGGTATTCGACACCATGATGATGCCCGGATTGATTGCCTTCAGGTTCGGATAGTCGAGACCCCAGCCTCGCATGACGCGGGGCGTAAAATTCTCGATGATGATGTCGGTGCTCTTGATCAGATCGACCAGGACCTCGCGGCCTTCCTTGCGCGAAAGATCCACGACCAGGGATTTCTTTCCGCGGTTCGCCAGGTTGTAGGTGCTTGTGCGGTTCCACGGGTCCGCCCCACCGTCGTTGTCGGGCAGCATTCCGGAGAATGCGCCGCCGCGGGTGAAGTCGGGCCGTGACGGACCTTCGATCTTGATGACCTCGGCACCCAGATCCGCAAGAATTCCACATGCATACGGCCCTGCGAACACGTAACTGCTGTCGATGACGCGGACCCCCTCCAGGGGCAGTTTGGTCATGCGTATCATTCGTCGCGCCCCACCTCTTCCAATTTATGAGATTGCCTTGCCTGCCGCCTGGATGACGCCTGGATGACGTCTAAGCGCCACCCTTAAACGCCTCCTCTTGCGGCGAGGCTGGCCGGACGAACGGCGTCTGGCCCGAGCAGTTCGCCGAACACCTCGTCGTTGTGCTGCCCGAGCAGCGGTGCGGGCCTGCGGTATACGGCCGGGCCGTCCGACATGCTCCACAGCCGGAAGGGTACTTTGATGCGCCCGATCACAGGATGGTCGACCACCTGAAAAAACTTGCGCGCGTCCAGGTGCGCACAGTCCGCCAGATCGTCGGGTTCCTGCACGATTCCGAACAGCATGTGGTACTTCTCCGCCGCTGTTCTGAAAAGCTCGTGCATGCCCCTGTGCTCGGTCGACTCGCAGACGAGCCGGTCGAGGTCCTCACCGTGCACGGTGCGCCCGGCGACGGTGGAAAAGCGGTCCTCTTTGAGTTCGTCCGCGCCAAAAAACTCCGTGATGTCGTCCCATTCGGCACCACCGCCGGTCTGCCAGATGAAATAGCCATCCTTGCAAGGCTGCACCTGGCCGTAACTGCTGCCTCCCGGCCTACGGCGCCCCTGAACCGCGCCTGCCCAGCTATAGAACGGCTGATGAATGATGAGCGTCGATGCGACTACATCGTGCAGGGAGACGTCCACCTGCTGCCCTTCGCCCATCAGGTCCCGCGCATACAGCGCCGCCAGCGCGCCAACGGCGCCGCTCAACCCGCCTTCATACTGCGACTGCATGCCGCCATGTTTGAGCGGCTCGCGGTCGGCCATGCCGCTGATACTCATGATGCCGCTCAGCGCGTACGTCACGATCTCCTCGCTTTGGTACGCGCTATACGGCCCGGTCTGGCCGAAAGGCGTGATGGAGATCATGATGAGGCGCGGGTTTTCCTGAGCCAGCGCCGCGTAGTCCAGGCCGAGCGAGGCGAGATAACCGGGTGCGTAGCTTTCCACGATGATGTCGGTGGTCCGGGCCATTCGACGTAACAACGCCCGCCCGTCCGGATCGTCCAGATCGAGCGTAACGCCTCGCTTGTTCAGATTCGCCAGCAGGAAAACCAGGCTTTTTTCCGGATGGGGATCGTGACCGAAGTGCGGCGCCATCGCTCGCGCAGCGTCGCCTCCGGGAGGCTCCACCTTCACCACGTCCGCCCCGAAATCCGCGAGGATCTTCGCGCAGATCGGGCCGGCGACGCCTTGGCTGAGGTCCAGCACTTTCAAATCGTCAAGTGTAGCGGGCAGCATTGAATCGTACGGCGTTCGCGTCTTATCGATGTTGCGTTAAAAGAATGGTACCGGCCGAAGGAATAGCCCGGCGCGCTGTTTCGCCCTCCTTGCCGGCAGGGTCGCGGATCGAGCGCCTGGAATACGGTGTCGAGCGCTGCCAACAGATCGGCGCCCGCCCCATCTTTCCGCCGGCCCGAAGGTCCACCATATGAAACCGCGACCGTCCTGCCGGGCTCGGCGACCGTTTACGCCGGCACGAATCCCGTCCTCGATCCATCATCTTTCGGCTGCTCGAAAGATAACATAGCTGCGGACTAACCGTTTGACACTGTTGGCCTCAGCGTGATGCAATCTGCCGCACGCCGACTCGTGTTCGAAAACCGCGGGCGGGTCGATCATGTCCCAGCGCTTGCAGCCGCAGACGCCACATCTCAAGGAGACACTCATGGCTCAACGATATCCGAAAATAGTCTTTACGGAAGAGGTCATGCGAGAAGGCATGCAGATCGAAAGCGCCTCGATCCCCAGCGAGGCCAAGGTCGAGCTGCTCAATGCCCTCTCCGAAACCGGGCTCGAGAACATCGTGGTCGGCTCCTTCGTCAGCCCGAAGTACACGCCGCAGATGAAAAAGATCGAAGAAGTCCTGATCAATTTCAAGCCGAAGGCGGGTGTGAATTACCTGGCCATGATTCCGAACGAGCGCGGCATGGAGCGGGCGCGGGAATTCTCGCCACCGCTCACGCTATCGCGAGGTAAAGGCCTTCCGCGCACCAGCTGTCATCAGTGCGACGTGTTCACGCGCCGCAACTACAACCGGTCGCAAATGAAGGAAATGGCTTCCTGGACGAACACCATCGCAACGGCGAAGGCAAAAGGAGCCACCGAGGCGGGTATCGGGACCAACGCGACGTTCGGGTCCAACTTCCTCGGCGACTTCTCGGTTGACGTGACCATGAAGTTCCTCACGAAGCAGCACGAGCTGTGGGATGCCGCCGGCATCAAGGTCACCCAGGTCTCCGTAGGCGATCCGATGGGCTGGGTACACCCGACCAAGCTCGAGGAGATCTTTACTCGAGTGAAGACGATGTGGCCGGACGTGATCGACTTTCGTGCCCACCTGCACAATGCCCGCGGCATGGCGATTACGTCGACTTACGCTGCGATCAAGATCCTGGATGAGCGTGACACGCTGCACGTGGAAGGCACGCTCGGCGGCGTCGGCGGCTGTCCATATTGTGGCACCGGTCAGGCCACCGGCATGATGCCGACCGAAGACTTCATGCACATGCTCGAAGGCATGGGCATCGAAACCGGCGTCGATCTGAACAAGCTCATCGAATGCGTCTGGTTGCTCGAGAAAATCCTGGGGCGCGACGCATGGGGACACGTTTCGAGAGCGGGTCCACGGCCCATGCAGAAGGAACGCCTCTTCTCGCCGAACGCACCCTTTGTCGAAACCCTCGAGCAGGCGAAGCACTTCATGTACGGGCCCGACCTTTACGAAGGCGCCATCTCACCCTGGACCGATCCCATCACCAGCCCGTACCTCGACCGCCTCGACAAAGGTCAGCCGATCTATGAACTGAACGGAAACTGGCCGTGGCAGGAACCCTTCTTCCCCAAGGTCGAAGACCTGCGTGAGGCAGGCGTCGTGACCGAGGCCAGACAAAAAGAGGCTGCAGCATGAGTCAGGCCGCCGCGCAAAGCGAAAGCGCCCTGACCGCCGAGGTAAAGGCGGTCATCGGCGCGACCGCTGAAAAGATAGAGGCCAGCCTCCCGTGGGGGATCGAGCGGGAGGGCCTGCGGATATTTACGCAGGCCATCATGGACCCCGACCCGCGCTACTGGGACGACGAGTTCGCCAAGACCACGAAGTTCGGTCATGTCATTACGCCGCCGATTTACTGTACCTACCTGGGGCGGCGCACGCGGCCCGGTGCCGAGGACCCCGTAACCCGGGCGTTCGCTGAAAATCCCAATTCCGATGGCATCGGAGGCGTTCGCACTCCCGAGAGCCGCGGCGGGCTGCCCGACGTTCCCACCCATCTCAAACGCATCCTGAACGCCGGCAACGAGATCGAGCTTCGACAGTATCCCAAACTCGGAGACCGCGTCTTTTCACAGGCGAAGTACGCCGACATTAAGGAGCGCGCCGGCAAAGATGGCGCGCGCATGCTGATCGTCACCACGGAAACTGTTTACACAAACCAGAACGACGAAGTGCTTTGCATATTGCGAGCCTCGTCGATCAGGCGCTGAGGATCTCCAATGACAACCGCGCAGGAACTTAGGGAAAAGAAGCAGACCTATTTCGACGATGTCGAGGTGGGTCATCAATTTCCGCCACTCGTCATCGGTCCACTCACGCCTACGCACCTGTTCCGCTGGAGCGCCGCGATCGAGAACTGGCACCGAATTCATTACGACCAGAGCTTTGCCATCTACCACGAGGGACTGCCCAACATCCTGGGCCAGGGATCCTGGAAGCAAAGCATCCTGCCGCGCTATCTGAAGGACTTGTGCCTGCCCGACGGATGGCCGTGGAAAGTGAGCTTTCAACACCGCGCCATGATCGTGCCCGGGGACACGTTGACGGTCTGGGCCACGGTCACGAAGAAGTACGAGGAAGAGGGTCTGGGTTTCCTCGATCTCGACGTCGGCATGCGGCATTACGCGGAGACCTGCCCTGGGAGGGCAACCATCGTACTGCCGATCCGCAACGGGAAGGCGATCCCCTACCCCTTCGCTCCCCCGAAGAAACTCGTTAGCCAGTAAGAGGACACAGCATGGCACGTTGGATTGCGATTGGAAGAGTTTCCGGCTGGGACGATCCGAAGAAATTCAGCGCGGAACTGAAGGACACCATGCAATGGCGGCTCGATCAGAAAACCACCATCACGAGCGTGTATGCGCTCGGCGACGGGCGCATGATCGCCGAATGCCACGGCGCGTCACAGGCCGATTTCGACGAGTGGCTGAGCAAGAAGGGGTGGACGGTCGAGAGTGTCACGCCCATACGGCTGGTCGCGAAAGCCGGCGACATCTGGACCGTCAAGTAACTGGCGCTGACGCAACGCTGGCGTACCGCGGGTCGACCGCCCACATCAGTCCGGAGCGCTGACGCCTTCGGGCGGAAGGCCTGGACCGCGAACGACTGCCTTGCGCGCGAGGGCCTGCGCTTTGTCGACCGGTCGCCCAGTTCGAGCAGCACCGCCTGGGTGTCCTGACCCGGCTCTTCGGGCGCGTTGCGGCGCACTGAAAAACTGTAGGCGCTGCTCTCATAGGGCAGAGGCGGCAGGCGTCCTGCCACCTTCCCGATCTGCACCAGCAGGGTCCGGCCCTCGGAGGCGACGTGCGCGTCGTCCAGAACACTGAGAGGCGTGTTTACAGGGGCGACCGACACGTCGGCACGCACCAGTATCTCGACCACTTCCTTGCTGTCGCGTTGGGCACACGCCTACTTCCGCGTAACCCAGACCGAGTCGGTCCATCGACCCCGGCGCCATGTTTTCGATCAATACATCCGCACGCCGGATCAGTCGCATCGCGATTTCCCGCCCTTCAGGCGAGGCGAGATTGATGACGATACTGCGCTTGCTGCGATTGAAATAGAAATGTATGCCTCGTGCGGCGGTGAACACTGTCGACCCGGGGTGTCGCCTCCAGGATGACATCGCAAGCCGCGCTTTCTTCGCGCAGCACGGCCACGTATCATCATGCACCTGTCGATCGTAACATCTCGTGCGAGGAGCCCTGCATGGAAGCCGTGACCCCCTTTCGCTATCGCTCGTTTCCCCTCAGCATCCACGCCGGCAAAGGTGCGCTGGATGAGTTGTCCGGGGAGGTCGATCGCCACAAGGCCAAGCGCGCTTTCATCGTCTGCGGAAAATCGGTTGCCCGCAAGACCGATCTGGTCACCCGTATAGAGGCCAACCTCGGCGACAGGTTTGCCGGCGTGTTCGATGGCGTGGAGACCTCTTCGCCGCTGCCGTCGGTCCTGGCAGGGGCCGCGGCCGCGCGTGACGCGGGCGCAGACCTGATCGTCGCGGTGGGCGGCGGCAGCGCGATGGTGACTGCGCGGGCAATCATCATCCTGCTCGCCGAGAAAGGCGATGTCCACGAGATCTGCACGCAGTATCCGCCGGGCCAGGCGCCCGTGAGTCCGCGGCTGATGGCACGCAAGATTCCGAACATCCTGGTCCTCACCACTCCGAGCACGGCGATGACGCGCGCGGGGACTGCGATCATGGATACGCAGACCCGCCACCGCCTGGAGTTCTTCGATCCCAAGACGCGCCCTGCGGCGATGATCTGGGATGACGACGCCCTGCTCAGCGCGCCGGCGGATCTCTATCTGAGCACTGCGGCGTCCGCCTTGAGCGGCATCGTAACGGGGGCAGCCGCGCCGCGGACCAATCCCGTTTCGCACGGCGATATGCTGCACGCGTTGCGGCTTTCCCTGGAGAGCCTCCCTCTCATACGCACTGATCCGCACAACGCGGCGGCACGTCTGAACCTCGTCGCGGCCTCCTTTTTGTGTAACCGGGCACTGGACGGAATGCGCGGGCGCGCATTCGGCATCGTTTCCTCGTTGGGCCATGTCATCGACACGCTGTATCCGGACATCAGCCACGGCGATTCGCATTCGCTGACGACGGCGTGGGGCATGCGATTCAATGAGCGTGAAACGTCTGCCGGGTTGGCACGGCTGGCCCACGGCTTGGGAGTAGGAGACGGACTACCCGAGAACGAGGCCGCAAAGCGCGCGCCGGATTTCGTCGACGATTTTTATCGTCGCCTTGGAATGCCCGTGCGCCTCCGGGACGCCAGTATTCCGCAGCAGGACATCGAGCGGATCGCACACGATGCGATGGGGGACTTCTACCTGCACCAGAACGCGCGCAAAGTGAAGAACCCGTCCGAGCTCGTGGAGCTCCTCAGGCAAATGTGGTGATTCCGCTAAAATAGACACGAGCAGCCTGTCGGACTTACCAGTAGGAACAGGCTGCTAAAGCAAAACCGGACGGATTTTCGCAAAATAGGATTTCAAAACGCCTCAAAAGCATGTTTTTTCGATTTCAATTCGGCTGTCCGGTTTTGCATAAGGAGCTTGTCGCATCGCAAGTCCGACCAGCTCCTAGACCATCGGGCCGCTCACGCAGAGGAAGTCAGCATGTCGAAAGCGCAGCACGACGATAAACGCAAGCTACTGGACTGGGAGGCGCTGGAGATCGGCGAGAAGTTGCCCTCGTTCTCCTACGTCCTCACACAGGAAATGGTCGACGGATACCGCAAGGGGGTCATGGACCCCGAGGCGGCTTTCCCCACCATTTCGCACAAGGTGGATGTACGACCCTACAACGCGGTCTATCGCGACAATGGATCGGTGAATGCGCGTTGCGCTTTCCACTGTTTCAACCCGCCCATTCCCGGCAAACGCATCACCGTCCAGGCGTGGATCGCCGACAAGTATGCTCGCCGCGGCAAGAACTACATCGTCACCGAAGCCGTATCGGTCGACGAAGATGGCCGTCTCCTCGATCGCGTCGTCACGCATGAGCTCAAGCAGCCTTCGGAGGTCGGAAAGAAATGGCAATAGTGCGCAGCTACAAAATCGGCGACACGATATCGCCCGTGATCAAGACCATGACGCAGGACGCGATCAATGCCTTCGAGAAAAGCGGCGGCGCGGAGGGGCCGAGCCAGTTTACCGATGCGGATACCGCCCGTGACAAGCTCGGCACGCACAGCACCGTCGCCTCAGGGCGCATGTCACTGACATTCGCCATAGAGCTGTTGCGCCGCCACTTTGGCGCAGACGTGTACAACCGCGGCGGCATGGTGGACCTGCGATTTCTGCGCCCGGTGCGTCCGGGAGACACCGTCACCTTCAACGGCAAAGTCACCGCAATCGCCAAGGAAGCCAATGGCTGCCGTGTCAGCGTCGAAGTGAGTGCGACGAACCAGAAAGGCGACGTGACCGCGGCGGGAACAGGCGCGTGCGTCGTCCCCAGCGGGTACCTGCCGCCGGACGAGTAGACAGCGGGAGGGGGCGCCGGAGGCGCGCGTCCTGCGCAAGCGGTCGCTCCACGCGAGTTGCCGATAATCGAATCAAGGAGGCGATTGATCGTGCAACGGCCGGGGTTACCGCAGGAATGGAACATCGAAGCGGATGTCGTCATCGTCGGCTTCGGGGGCGCCGGCGCGGCGGCTGCGATCACCGCGCACGACCTGGGCGCCAGGGTGCTGATGCTGGAGAAAGCGCCTCTAGGCGAAGAAGGCGGCAACACCCGGGTCGCCGGCCAGGGCTATCTGCAAGTCTACGACGTCGATAAGGCGATGACGTATCTGGATGCGCTGTGCGGGCGCAACCCCGTCCCGCAACAAATGGTACGGGCGTGGGCGGAGGAAGTGCGCGGCAACAACGACTGGGTCAGCAGTATCGGGGGTGACCCGCAGGAGCACCAGCACCAGCCGGAAGGCATCGAGTTTCCGGAGCTTCCCGGCGCGAGCTCTGCGCATAAGTTCCACAACGGAGACATCCTCGGGTACTCGAATACCTGGAAGTTCTTCGAATCGGCCGTCAAGCGCCGGCCGATCGAGATCCTCTACGAGTCACCGGCTCGCGAGTTGATCCAGGACGGCATCACCAAGGAGATACTTGGCGTACGGGCCGAACAGCGCGGCAGGTCGATCTACGTAAAAGCGCGCAAAGCGGTGGTGCTCACCTGCGGGGGTTTCGAGAACAACCAGGACATGATCAGGAACTATCTGCCGGACCTGCCCTTTTGCTCCACTTCGGGTACGCCCCACAACGAAGGCGACGGCATCAGGATGGCGCAAGTCGTGGGCGCGGACCTGTGGCACATGAACAACTACGCAGGCCCTTCGCTGGCGCTGAAGGTGCCGGACTACAAGGCGGCCTTCTCGATGATGGCGCTGCATCATTCTCACGAGCAGTCCGGCGGCATGATCGTGGTCGGCCCCGACGCGAATCGTTTCGCCGACGAGAAGCTCCACACCCGGCATGGACGGATACGAAAAAACGGACAATGGTCCCGGATGCCGGCCCCGTGTCCGATGTTCATGGTGTTCGATCACGCGCTGTTCACTTGCGGCCCGCTCTACGACACGAAGCCGGTCAGCGGCTGGGGGCGCGTCATGGAGCGCTATGAATGGAGCGCGGACAACGTCGCCGAACTGCAGCGCGGCTGGATCAAACGGGGTGACACCGTCGCCGAGCTGGCGGCTTCCATCGGATTGGACCCGGGCGCGCTCGAGCACAGCATCGGGCGCTGGAACCGCATCTGCGAGCGCGGCGAGGATTCCGATTTCGGCCGCAGCAAAATGCAGGTGCCGATCACCCGGGCGCCTTTCTACGCCATCGAGCTTTCTCCCTCGATGCTGAATACTCAAGGCGGACCGCGGCGCAACGAACGTGGACAGATCGTTCGGCCTGACAGCACGCCAATACCGCGGCTGTATAGCGCCGGCGAGCTCGGATCGATTTACAGCGACCTCTACCAGGGCACCGGAAACATCGGCGAATGTCTCGCTTTCGGACGCATCAGCGCACGCAATGCAGTGGCCGAAAAACCGTGGGACAGCACCAGCTAGTTTTGCGTCCTTGAAATGACTGGTGCTTTCTCTTTCGTTTTCTACCTCGAACCGCAAACGACACGTGTCCTCCGTGTTAAAGCTTTTCGCTTCTTCGACTTCGCTACCGCCAAGCTCACGGGTGAATGAAGGGGCGCAGTGCAAGCCTGATTCACGCCCCAGGCAGCCGCAGCATCATCAGTCCGCCTTGATGTTCGCGTCCTTGATGATCCTGGCGTACTTGGCGATGTCGGACTTGATCAAGGCGGTGACCTCGTCCGGGTTCGATATGAAGGCTTCCGATCCCTGCCTGATCAGGTAATCCTGTGTCTCCGGCATCGACAGTATCGAAGCCATCTCGCGCGACATCTTCTCGATCGCCGGTCTGGGTGTGCCGGTCGGCGCCACGATGCCGAACCAGCCACCCACGCGGAAGGTCGGCATACCGCCTTCCGCAAACGTCGGCACCTCAGGCAATGCCGGCGCGCGGTTTTCTCCCGACATCGCGAGCGCCTTGAGCTTGCCCGCCTTGATGTGCGAGATGACGGAGATCGGCACCTGGAATGACAGATCCACGCGGCCGGCCATCAGATCGGCAGCGAGGAGGCCCGAACCCTTGTAGGGAATATGATTCATCTTCGTTCCCAGCATAAGATTGAACAGTGCCGCGGACAGATGCGTATTGGCGCCGATGCCGGACGAGGCATAGTTCATCTGTCCCGACCTCGACTTCGCGTAGGCGATGAACTCCTGCAGGTTGTTCACTGGCGTCGATGGCGGGACGACCAGAACGAACCGCGACTTCGCGATCGTCGCCACGCCGGTGAAGTCCCGGATGACGTCGTAAGGAATGTGGGATATCAGGCTCGGCGTGGTGAGCAAAGCGGACGATGCCAGGAGGATCGTGTACCCGTCGCGCGGCGCCTTGGCCACCGCCTCGGTGCCGATGATGGTGTTACCACCCGGGCGGTTGTCCACGACGATCGAGTGACCCCACCGCTCTGCAAGTTTCGCAGCGGCCAGGCGGGCCATCGGATCGGTGCTGCCGCCCGGCGGATAGGGAACGATGAAGCGGATCGGCTTGGTGGGATAAGCCGGCTGTGCGAAGGCAGAGCCGGCAGCAACCAGCACAGCCCAACACAAAAGCCCGGCCATTACCGGACGAAACTTCAGCATGACGCCTCCTCGGTGCAGCTTTCGTTCATGCGCCTCGCCGGACGCCCGGTCAGTCGTCAACGGCCTGCATTACATCGTGCCCGTTGCGCTGACGTCCCATACGCTGGTGCGGCTCGATCGCCGACTCGTAGGCGCGCCGCAGATCGATGAGGCCCGGCTGAAGTTGTACCCCCTTGCGCAACAGCGCAACCTCCTGCAGACAGTCCTCGAACGGGCGTGCGGCCTTGTCGGCCAGATAGCTCGCCACGACCAGCGGCGAGCGGCTCACCCCTTCCATGCAGTGGACGAGCACGGCCCCCACTCGAAGAAGCTCGTCGAGTTGCCAGACGGCCTCTTGCAGCCGGCTCAACGCGTTGCCTTCACCGTCGATCAGCTCTACGCAACGCCAGGCGAGGCCATGGACGTTCGCGGCGCTGTTCGGCCAGCCGGTCAATGACAGGATGCTTACAATTCCCGCGCTCCGTAGTGCGTCGAGCTGTATTGCGTCGTCGCAGTTGCCAATGGCGATTTCGCGCGTGATCCAGTCCAAAGCGAGGCCTTTCCCGGAGATGAAGAATAGAAATCCAACGGCGGAGTATTCCGATACCGCCTGCCGGAGTCAACCCGAAAGGCTCCAGCATGCGCGAGCCCGCTACGCTCCACGTATTGGAAAGACGCTTGGCAAGGGCGCTTCGACTATGTAGTCTCTGCTGACAAAAACGATTCGAACCTGTGGCGGCGCCATGTGAGGGCGCATCGCTGACAGGACCTGAGGAGGTCTGTCGATGAAGTATTCCACTCTGACTGCGCCCGTCGTGTTCGGTTTGCTGCTCGCGACTGCAGGGCCTGTGATTGCCCAGCAGCCTTACCCCAACAAGCCGGTGCGCTACATCCTTCCCTACCCGCCGGGCGGAAGCACCGATCCGATGGCGCGCTTCATCACCGGCAAACTGAGCGAGCTGTGGGGCCAGTCGGTTGTCGTCGACAACCGACCGGGGGGCAATACCGTAATCGGCACCGACGCCCTGGTAAAGGCGACACCGGACGGCTACACGATAGGCTGGGCCGGGGCATCGATGTTCAGCACCCCGAGCCTGCTTCGCAATCTTCCCTACGATGCGCTCAAAGACCTCGTGGGTGTGGCGACGATCTCCAAGCAGCGGGTCGTGCTCGTGCTGCATCCGTCGGTGCCCGCCAACAATCTGAAGGAACTGATCGCGCTCGCCAAGGCCAAGCCGGGCGAGCTCAACTACGCGTCCTCAGGCATCGGCACGAACACGCACCTGTCGGGCGAGCTGTTCCAACTGCTTACCGGTGCGAGCATCACGCACATTCCCTACAAAGGGTCCGGCCCAGCCACCACCGACCTGCTCGGCGGTCGGGTGCAGATGTCGTTCCAGATACCCATCACCGTCATTCCGATGATTGCAGGCGGCAAGCTCAAGCCGATGGCGATCACCGGCGAGACGCGCCTGTCAGCGCTGCCGCAAGTGCCGACCTTCGGCGAATCGGGCCTTCCAGGCTACGGTCTCACGAGTATTACGGGAATGGTCGCGCCGGCGAAAACGCCGCTCGCCATTCGCAGCAAGATCGCCCGGGACGTCGCCGAGATCCTCAGCACGCCGAGCACCCGGGAATTCCTGTCCAAACAGGGTGCGGAGCCTTTCATTACGACCTCGCCTGATGAGATGACTGCAGTCCTCAGGGAGGAGACCGCCCGCTACGCGAAACTCATCAAGGCGGCGGGCATCAAGTACGAACCTTGAGCGAACCTTGAATTGACGCCGCCCCGCGCAATCACGCGCTCAGCTGGCGGGGCGCTTCGGTTTGTGGGGGTTGGCGGGGCCCATGCCCAGTCGCGGCATGTCGATCGCGGGGCAACGATCCATGATGACTTTCAATCCGGCCGCCTCCGCTCGCCGGGCGCCTTCTTCATGGATCACGCGCAACTGCAGCCACACCGATTTCGCGCCGATCTCGATCGCTTCGTCGCACAGCGGCCCGGCATCCTCCGACTTGCGGAAAATGTCCACCATGTCGACCGGCTCGGGGATATCTTTCAGCGTAGCGTAAACCTTCTGCCCGAGGATTTCGGTCTCGTTCGGGTTGACCGGGATCACACGATAGCCGCGGTCGAGCATGTAGTGCATTACCGCGTGGCTGGCCCGGTCCGGGTTCGGACTCGCACCCACCAGAGCGATCGTCTTCGTGCTGGTCAGTACTTCGCGTAGTCCTTCGTCTGTATCGATTGGCATTGGCGTCGTCCCGGCTCTCAGTCCACATATCGAATATGCCCGGTTTCAATGTAGCGCAGTGCAGCCCGCTCGCGCAACTTTCCCGGAGCGGCATGCGCTTGCGGAGTCCACTTGCTGGCCACGTTATTCGCATCTCGCAAGGCGGCGCACCGGCTCACAACAATGATCGGCTCGCGATGGGCGTCTGAACGTTTAATATACTGCGGTGCGCCCGCCCCCCCCCGCTGGCGATGTTGCCCGGGCAGGCGCGCTGCGGTGTTGTGCTGTACCGCCGACCGTCGACTCTTATTACTCTAGAGGACTGCATCCATGCCTACTCCCATGCACCTGCTCAGCGTCGAAGATGGTATCGCCGTCGTAACGCTCAACCGCCCCGAAGCGCTCAACTCGATCAACAGAGCGTTGCGCCTCGAGTTGCTCGAGCTCTTTCCGGCGCTCGACATGCGCAAGGACGTGAAGGTGATCGTCATCACCGGTGCGGGCGACAAGGCTTTCTGCACAGGAGCGGATCTCAAGGAGCGCTCGACCCGAACGACCGAAGAAATGGTGTACGACCGGCACTACCTGACCTCGAAATCGACCAGCGTCCTGTCGAGTGTCAGCAAGCCGGTGATCGCCGCCATCAAAGGCTACTGTATGGCGGGCGGGTACGAGATGGTGCTCCAGTGCGACATCTCGATCGCCTCCGACAATGCCATCTTCTCCCTGCCCGAAGTGAGTCACGGCTTCTTCCCCGGCGGCGGCGCCTGCCAGCGGTTGCCGCGCCTCGTCGGCTATCAGATGGCGAAAGAGCTCGTCCTGACCGGCCGGCGCTGGGACGCGAAGGAAGCCAAGGAGCTCGGCCTGATCAACAAGATCGTGCCGCTCGACAAGGTGATGGACGAAGCGATGGCGATGGCGAAAAAGATCGCCTCGCACCCGTCGATCGGCGTGATACAGGCAAAGCGCGCGCTGAATCAGTCGATGGAAACGGGACTCACGGCGGGGCTGCGGTTCGACGTCGAAGCGTGGGTCGGCTGCATGCACTCGGACGAGTGGAAAGACAAGCTCGGTGGATTCGTGCGCAAGGAGCGCAAGTCGTAGCCGCGCACACGACACACCCCTGCTCATCGTCGGTACATTCGACCGCTCGCATCAGCCGAAAGAACAAACACCATGGCGCAGCAGACAGTACGGCTCGGCTACATCGGAGCAGGCGGCTACAGCCGACGCGTGCTGCTCCCCAACTTCCGCAAGCTCCCCGGCGTCGAACTGGTGGTCGTGGCCAACAGCAGAACCGAGACGTCGGACGCGGTGGCCAGCGAGTTCGGCTTCACCCGCACGGCGGCAGACTGGCGCGAGGTCGTGGAGGCGCGCGATATCGATGCAATCGTCATCGGCACGCGAACCGCGGCGCACTACGAAATGATCCCGCCCGTGCTCGAAGCCGGACGTCACGTGCTGTCGATGAACGCGCTGTGCCGGGACAGCGCGCAGGCTCGCGAGCTTACGGCCCAGGCCGCTGCGCGCCCGGATCAGGTGGCGCTCGTCTACCCGGCCGGAGGGCCGGCTTATTTCCTGCGCGAGGACGCGATGATGCGTCACCTGCTCGATGAAGGCTACGTGGGCACCGCGCTCCAGGTCGCCGACTATTGGTACGCGCCTTTCTTCGGCCTCGGCAGCATGTTCGAGGTCGGCAGCCGGTGGTTCGGCCCGCACACCCGCATGTTCGGCTATCGCCGGGGCTACGATGCGTCGGGCGCAACGGTTGCCGCGCGCGCCGGCCGGGGCGAAGTTCGCGCCGAGACCAACATCGCGATTGCGGAGCTCGCCAGCGGCGCCCTCATCACTTATCAGCACAGCACCATCGCGGGGGAGACCGCACGCCCGCGTTGGGAAATCGTCGGCTCCGCGGGCCATGTCGTCGCCTTCGCCGGGTCGGGCGACGCGCGCGCCAGCTTCTTCGGAG
>JBKJKJ010000436.1:0-29960 GCA_046597455.1 Burkholderiales bacterium | reverse complement strand
CGACTTGGTGTCCACTATCTTCATGGTGGACACCATCTTCGCGACAAGCTAACAGCGGCTCAAGAGGGTGCTGACCGGACGCTTACCGGATGCCAGTGGGCGACCTGCCAGAACTGCCAGCGCGCGATATCCGCGCGTGTGCGCGCGTTGTCGGGCCACAGCGTGTTGGGCTTCTGACTCGCGAGGTATTGCATGATCGCGTTGGATTCCCAGAGCGTGAAGTCGCCATCGACGAGCACGGGTGTGCGTCCGCCCGGGTTCAACTGGAGAAACTCGGCCGCTCTGTTAGCGCCTTTTGCCAAGTACACGATTTCGAACTCGAGTGGGATATCGAGGTGTAGCGCAACCGCTTGCACTTTGAATGTATTAGGCGATGGCGGAAAACCGTAAAGCTTCATATGCGCCTCCTGTGCGATGATCTTTCGGTCAGCGGTGCGCGCGGATCAAGCTGCGCCACGCAGGCGATCAGGGGGTCGTGCTACTCGTCCAGCCATCCGCCTCCTCGCGCGTGGCGCTACTTCATTTGAAGTCCGAGGCGCTCGACCGCCGCTTTCTCGAGCACGGCAGTTTCGCGGCGCCATTTGAGATATTCGTCGCCTGACATATAGAACACTTCCATGCCCACGCGATCGAGCGTCTGCAGGAAAAGCGGATCGCCGGACGCTTTGCGCAAGGTGTCGTGAAGCAACTTCACGATGCGCGGATCCATGTTTTTCGGGCCCGCGACGCCCCATGGCGAATTCGATACGATGCCATACATCTCTTTGAGAGTGGGAACACTCGGGCTGCGCTTGTTCCGGTTCGGTCCCCATGTGGCGAGTACCCGTATCGTGCCAGCGTCGATGAGTTCCCTCGGTGGCGTGCCGGCCACCGCATCGACGTGCCCGCCACGCAGCGCGGTTATCGATTCGGCGGTTCCCTTGAACGGTACCTGAGTCCACTGCAGTTTTTCGCGTGCTGCAATGTCGTCCATCGTGAGATGCAGGCTCGTGCCGATGCCGGGGCTGCCGAAAGTGAGCTTTCCCGGATTGCTTTTCACGTAAGCGATGAACTCCTGCCATGTTTTCCACGGCGAATCGGCGCGTACCATGGTACCGAACTCGTATCCTGCGATGTTCAGTATCCACGTGAGGTCGACCAGCGGATCGAAGGTCGTTTTTGTCATGTGCGGCAGGCGAAACACTCCGAGCGGCACCTGCGAAAGCGTATAGCCATCGGGTTTGGCCGTCTGCGCCATCTGCTGAGGGCCGAGCGCGCCTCCGGCGCCGGGCCGATTGTCGACGATCACGCGCCGCGGAAGTAGCTTCGACATCGCGTCGGCCAGGCTGCGCATCGCGAGATCGGTGGGTCCGCCCGCGGCCCAGGGGCAGTAAAGCACGATGTTGCGCTCAGGAAACTGGGCGTCTGCGGTTTGTGCGAATGCTCTGATCGGGAGTAAGGCCGCCGCAGCGCCAGCGAGGATTTGGCGACGCCGTCTGCGGTCGATCACTTGATAGCTACGCTTCATGGTTTGTCCCTTCATTGGTCCTGGCGTGTTGCGCGAAGTTCTCGGTGCCGTGGTCTACAGAATCAGAATAACCCGGTAATCATTGACGTTGGTGCGAGTCGGCCCGGTAACGACGAGGGACTCGAGCGCCGAGAAGAAGCGGTAACCATCGTTGTCGTCGAGCAGCCGTTCGGGACGAAGCTTCTTCGCTTTCGCCCGGCGCAATGCGTCGGGCGTGAGTACGGCGCCGGCGTTATCCTCCGAGCCGTCTATGCCGTCGGTGTCGCAGGCCAGGGCATAGACATCCGACAGTCCGTCGAGGTCGATCGCGAGCGACAGCAGGAATTCGGCGCAGCGGCCGCCGCGGCCTTCACCGCGCACAGTGACCGTGCATTCGCCGCCGGATATGAGGGCCACCGGCGGCTTGCAGAACCCATCGTGAGTCTTTATTTCGCGCGCCAGTGCGCCATAGACTTTCGCCACTTCGCGCGCTTCGCCGGTCACCGAATCACCGAGGATCACCGGAAGGATGTCGCGCTCGCGAAAGAATCGGGCCGCGGCTTCCAGCGATTGATGCGCCGTCGCGATCAAGCGGTTTTCCACGCGCTGGAAGATCTTGTCGCCGGGTTTGGGCGTTTCAGGCTCTTCGCCGCGAGCCCCGCGCAGCAGGTGCGCCGTGACCGACGCGGGTGCGCCAACTCCGTAGCGCTCGATGACGTCGAGCGCGTCCTGGTAAGTCGACGGGTCGGGTGCGCACGGACCCGACGCAATGTGCGTGGGATCATCGCCCGTCACATCCGACACGATCAGGGCGAGAACGCCCGCGCGGCTTGCCGCGGCGAGGCGCCCGCCCTGGATGGCGGAAAGGTGCTTGCGCACCGTGTTCATATCCTGGATCGGCGCGCCCGAGCGCAGGAGCGCGTGCGTGGTCGCTTTGAGGTCGGCCATGCTGACATGCGCCGCCGGAAGCGAAAGCAGGCTTGACCCGCCCCCTGATAAAAGAACGATCAGCAAATCATCTCGAGTGAGCGCTTTGACGCGTTTGAGGATCTCCTGCGCGGCCTGCTCGCCGGCTTCGTCTGGCACCGGGTGGGCCGCTTCCATGACCGTGATGCGATTGGTGAGGAGGCCATGCTGGTAGCGCGTCACGACCAGACCGTCGAGTGCCGCGTCAGCCGGCCAGTGTTGCTCGACCGCCAACGCCATCGCCGCAGCGGCTTTGCCTGCGCCGACGACGAGCGTGCGTCCTTTGGGCGGTGGCGGAAGATGCGCGGCGACGAGCTGCAACGGATCCGCTGCGGCGAGCGCGGCTTCGAAGCTGCCCAGCAGGAGATCGCGCGGCGCAGTCTTTTTCACGTGAGGACGTTTTTCAGATAGTGCCCGGTGTAACTCGCCGGATTACCCGCAACTTCCTCGGGGGTGCCTTCAGCGATGACACGGCCGCCGCCGGCCCCGCCTTCCGGCCCGAGATCGATGACCCAGTCAGCGGTTTTAATGACGTCGAGATTGTGCTCGATCACGACGACGGTGTTGCCGTGATCGCGCAAGCGGTGCAGAACCCGCAATAAAAGATCGATATCGTGGAAGTGCAGCCCGGTTGTCGGCTCGTCGAGGATGTAAAGCGTGCGCCCGGTATCGCGCTTGGAAAGCTCGAGCGCGAGTTTCACGCGCTGGGCTTCCCCGCCGGACAAGGTGGTGGCGCTCTGACCGAGCGTGATATAGCCCAGCCCCACGTCGAGCAGAGTCTGGAGCTTGCGCGCGAGCACCGGTACGGCACTGAAGAACCGGCAGGCCTGCTCTACCGTCATCTGCAGTATCTCGTGGATGCTCTTGCCCTTGTACTGGATCTCCAGCGTCTCCCGGTTGTAGCGGCGTCCATGGCAGACGTCACACGGGACGTAGATGTCGGGAAGAAAGTGCATTTCAACTTTGAGCACGCCGTCGCCCTGACACGCTTCGCAGCGGCCGCCTTTCACGTTGAACGAAAAGCGTCCGGTTCCATAGCCGCGCTCGCGTGCCGCCGGCACGCCGGCGAAGAGCTCGCGAATCGGAGTGAACAGCCCGGTGTAGGTCGCGGGGTTGGAGCGCGGCGTGCGGCCGATCGGACTCTGGTCGACGTTCACGACCTTGTCGAAAAGCTCGAGACCGCCGATCGATTCGTGCGGCGCGGGCTCGAGCGCGCTGCCATAGAGCTGGCGGGCAACCGTGCTGTAAAGCGTATCGTTTACCAGCGTCGACTTGCCCGAGCCCGAGACGCCTGTGACGCACACGAACAGACCTCCCGGTATGTCCACCGTCACATTCTGCAGATTGTTGCCCGTCGCGCCGTGGATCGTGAGTCGCCGTTTCGGGTTGGGACGATGGCGCAGCTTAGGGACGTCGATCTGGCGCCGCCCGCTCAAGTACTGGCCGGTGAGCGACTCGGGATGCTGCTTGATCTGCGCCGGGGTGCCTTCGGCCACCACGCGTCCGCCATGCTCGCCTGCGCCGAGTCCCATGTCGACGACGTAGTCGGCGTTCATGATCGCATCTTCGTCGTGCTCGACCACGATCACGGAATTGCCGATGTCGCGAAGGCGCCTCAAGGTTGCGAGTAAACGCGTATTGTCACGCTGATGTAGCCCGATCGACGGCTCGTCCAGCACATACATGACGCCGGTCAGGCCGGAGCCGATCTGGCTTGCGAGCCTGATGCGCTGAGCTTCGCCGCCCGAGAGCGTGTCCGCACCGCGGTCGAGCGACAGGTACTCGAGGCCGACATTGACCAGAAACTGCAGGCGATTGACGATCTCACGAACGAGCTTGTCCGCGATGGCCCGCTTCACGCCTGCCAGCTGCAGTTCCTGGAAAAACCGGATGGACTCGTTCAGTGCGAGCGCGGACAGCTCGTATATCGCCTTGTCCGCGATGGTGACGTTGCGCGCTTCGCGCCGCAGACGCGTACCTTCGCATTCCGGACACGTCTGAGTGTTGAGATATTTCGCGAGCTCCTCGCGTACCACCACGGAGTCCGTTTCGCGCAAGCGGCGCTCCAGGTTCGGGAGCACGCCTTCGAACGCGTGGTCGCGATACTGTTTGTTACCTCGCTCGCCGACGTAGAGAAAGCGGATTTTTTCGCGACCCGAACCGTGCAATATCGAATGCTGCACGGCCTCCGGCAGCTCCGCATAGGGTTTCTCGAGCCCGAAGCCATAGTGAGTCGCGAGCGATTGCAGCATCTGAAAGTAGAACTGGTTGCGGCGATCCCAGCCTTTGATCGCGCCCGAAGCGAGCGACAGATCCGGAAAGGCGACGACGCGCTTGGGATCGAAAAAGCTGACTGTTCCCAAGCCGTCGCAACGCGGGCACGCGCCCATCGGGTTGTTGAACGAGAACAGGCGCGGCTCGAGCTCAGGCAACGAGTAGCTGCACACGGGACACGAAAACTTGGCCGAGAAGAGGTGCTCGCGGCCATTATCGATTTCCACCGCGAGCGCGCGACCTTCAGCATGACGTAATGCGGTTTCGAAAGATTCAGCCAGACGCTGCTTGGCGTCCTGACGCACCTTGAGCCGATCGACGACAACTTCTACGGTGTGTTTTACATTTTTCTTGAGCTTCGGGAGCTGTTCGAGCTCGTAGACTTCTCCGTCCACGCGGATGCGCACGAAACCCTGTGCACGCAGCTCGTCGAAAAGGTCGGTCTGCTCGCCTTTGCGCCCAACGACCAGTGGCGCCAGCACCATCAGCCGCGTGTCCTCGGGCAGCGTCAGCACGTGATCGACCATCTGCGAGACGCTTTGTGCGGAAAGCAGCGTGCCGTGCTCCGGACAGTGCGGGTCGCCGACTCGCGCGTAGAGCAGGCGCAGGTAGTCGTGTATCTCGGTGACCGTCCCCACAGTCGATCGCGGGTTGTGACTGGTGGCCTTCTGCTCGATCGAGATTGCGGGCGACAGGCCTTCGATCAGATCGACGTCGGGCTTCTCCATCAACTGCAGGAATTGCCGGGCGTAAGCGGAGAGCGATTCGACGTAGCGGCGCTGTCCTTCCGCGTAAAGCGTGTCGAAGGCGAGTGACGACTTGCCCGAGCCGGACAGCCCGGTGATCACGACCAGCCGGTTGCGCGGCAGATCGAGGCTGATGTTCTTGAGATTGTGCGTGCGTGCGCCGCGAATGCGGATAAGCCCGCCCGCGCTATCGCCGTCCGGTATGGGAAGTGGGGGAATCGGGTGCAGGGGAGTGACGGCGGCCATGGCAAACCCATTAATATACCGGACTGGGGGACCGATCACACGAACTACTCACGAACCGGCAGCGATGGGCTCGTAAGCGGCGCGCTCGCCTGACAGCAGCGGATCTCGAACGCGGCTTCGAACCTGCTGCCGTAAAACGACATCACCCATGGGGTGCGCGCTTTAAATGGTCGTACTTGGCCGCGCATGCGGGGCGCCGGAGATATCTGCGGCGGTGATGGCGAAGGCAGCCGATTCGACGCGCGACGTGCTTGGCGCCAAAGCGATGGGGCTGACCGGGTCGGCGCAAGGCTCGATGTATACGCAGGTGGACAGCGCGGAGTTTGACGAACAAAATGTGGTCCGAACGATTACAGGAAAAGTGAGCTGACAATGGCCTCGGTCAACAAAGTGATACTCATCGGCAATCTCGGCGCCGATCCGGAAACGCGTTACCTGCCGAGCGGGGACGCCGTCACGAACATCCGCATCGCCACGACCGACACGTGGAAAGACAAAAGCGGTGAGAAACAGGAACACACCGAATGGCATCGCGTCGCCTTCTTCGGCAAGGTCGCTGAAATCGCAGGCGAGTATCTGAAAAAGGGCTCGCCGGTTTATGTGGAAGGCCGCATACGCACGCGCAAGTGGCAGGACAAGGAAGGGCAGGAGCGTTTTTCCACCGAAATCGTCGCTGACCGTATGCAGCTTCTCGGCGGCCGGGGTGGTGGTGCGGAGTCGATGAGCCGCGAGCCGGCGGCAGCCGGCGCGCCCAGCGCGAAAGCGCCGGCGCGCAAAGGCGGCGGCTTCGACGAAATGGACGACGACATTCCGTTCTAGCCGCGCGAGCGCGCGGACCGGCTCAGGCGCCGGTGAGCGCGCAAACGGTAACCCGAACGCTGCTTGCGTGAGCGCCCGGGCATCGGCGCTTGCGATCGCGGCGCTTCACCGTCCTTCCTGCGCAAGGTGAGCGCGTCTGTGATGAACGAGCAGGCACGCCAGCGCTGCCGAAGCGACCCGGCTTGCGGCGCTGTCCGCGCGACTCGTCAGAACGATCGGGGCGCGCGTACCCATGACGATTCCGCCTGCAACCGCGCCGCTGAGATAAACCAGCGCTTTATACAGAATGTTCCCCGCTTCGATTCCGGGGACGATCAGAATGTCGACCGCGCCCGAGACGGGAGAATCGATGCCTTTGATGCGCGCGGCTTGAGCCGAGATCGCGTTGTCGAGTGCGAACGGCCCGTCAACGATGCCGCCGGTGATTTCTCCGCGCTGCGCCATCTCTTTCAATGCCGCTGCGTCGAGGGTCGAGGGCATCGAATCGTTCACGGTCTCGATGGCTGACAGCACGGCGACGTTGGGGACAGCGATCCCGGCTGCGTGCGCGAGATCGATGGCGCTCTGAGTGATGTCGCGCTTGACCCGCAGCTTGGGGGCGACGTTGATGGCCGCGTCGGCGATAAAAAGCAGGCGGTCGTGGTGAGGCACGTCCATCACGAATACGTGACTGACGCGGCGTGATGTCAGCAGTCCGGCTTTGCGCGCGGCGACCGCTTTCATGAGCTCGTCGGTGTGCAGACTGCCTTTCACCAGAATGTGCGCGCGGCCTTCGTGCACGAGCGCCGCCGCCCGGTAACTCGCTTCGACGGGCTCTCCGACCTCGACGATCGACGTCCCCGCGAGGTCGATGCCGTGCTCGTCGGCGATGCGCTCGATCAGTTCGCGAGGACCCACCAGTATCGGGTCTATCAGTCCGGCGGCGCGCGCTTCCCGGGCGCCTTCGAGCGCCGCGGCACTGCAGGGGTAAATGACTGCCGCGGCGATGACGCCTTTGGTGCGTGCCTGCTCGACGAGCCGGTCGGATTTGTGGTGGTGCCCTCCGAGTGGGCTCGCGACCTCGGGCGCAGCGGGAGCTGACACGTCAGGCTGCCGGCCAGGTATCGGGGTTCCCGGCGGCCTTGACGGTGCCCGTGAGCCGGCCGAAGCGCTGCAGCACGATCGCTCCCAGTCCTGCAGCCATCGCGAGCAGCAGCACGAGCAGCCCGACGTAAGGGATACTCGTCGCCAGTGCCAGAAGCAGCAGGGCGACAGCGAAGAACGCATAGCGCTGCCAGTTGGTGAGCGCCGGCCTGTGGAGCGCCTGTCCGAGCTTGGCGGCGATAAAAAAGGCACTCACAAGATAGCCCACGAATAGTGCGACGCTGTGGGCTGCGGCGAGGATGACCCCTACGGGTATTCCGATGATCGTGATCACCAGCAAGACTGCGAGCGGTGGAACACTGAAAAACAGTGCGCTCCCCAATCCCAGACTCTTGACCGGCAAGGCGCCGAGCGTGTGCACGGCGGCGGCCATGTAACGCGGGAAAAGCACATGGATCAGCACGCCGATCGCGAACAGCGCCGCCATGAGCAGCGGGCGCATGGGTTTGAGCCCGGGTATGGCGGCCGCCGGCTGGTGCACTTCGAGTTTGCTTTGCGTACGCCTGACGGTCCCGGCAATCTGAGCACCGGGATGGATCCGGATCTCGCCGGCGCTCGAGTACGTCACGTCGCCGTATACACGGGCGTTGTCGCGTATCTCAATGCGATCGCCGGAAATTTCGAGCGGTCCGTAGATTTCTCCGGACACGATGATGTCCCGGGCGTAGACCTTTACGCCGGACAAGGCGCGCCCACCCAGCGTGACGTGAGCCGCCGCTAGCCATGCCTCTCCGTGTATCTCGGCCCCTGTGTTGATGACGATGCGTCCGGCGGCAACGAGAACCTCACCCTGAACGCGGTTGGCGAGAGTGACGATGCCGCCCGCAGCCCTCAAGTCCTCGCCGATCGGGGCCTGCACATCGACGGAACCCGCGCCCAGGACCACATCGCCGCCGACCGGCTGATCGACGTGGATGCGCCCTGCGGCCGCCACGAGATCGCCTTCCACGGGGCGGTCGATTCGAACCTCGGCCCCCGTCATATAGACATTGGTCGGCGCGCCGTCTTCGTCGACGGCGATCGCCGCGGGCGCGATCAGCGCCGTCACGAAGACCAGGGCCGCGTGTAAGCACAGGCGTGGCAGACGAGCCTGCATCCGTCTGGGCGTGACTTTAGATCTCATGTTGTGTCGTCGGGTGATCGAAAAGGCTGGCATGGGTTTGTTGCTGCAGCGCGGCAGCGCTGAGTGCTTGCAATCCCGTAGAGCGACCCCACATCCTGCGTAAGTCGGCTCTAACCGATTAAGGTATAATAACTTTTTTGCGTTCTGGAGCAATTATGCCCATTTATGAGTATCGTTGCGCGACGTGCGGGTTTCAGAAGGAATACCTGCAGAAAGTGAGTGCCCCACGTCTCACAGACTGCCCGGAATGTGGCAAGCCCACCTTCGACAAAATGTTGACCGCAGCTGGCTTTCAGTTGAAGGGCAGCGGTTGGTACGTCACCGATTTCAGGAACAACGGCTCGCCTAAAGCGGACACCGGAAAATCGCCCGCGAAGGACAAATCTGCAGCCGCCGAGTCGAAAAAGGACGACAAGCCTGAGTCTTCGGTGACGAAGAAGGAGGCCAAGTCGGATACTGCCTCACCTTCGGTTAGCAGCACACCCCCCTCGACTTGAACCTCGGTGCCCGCTGGGCGCCCGGTAACTGAAAACTGTCCCCTGCACTCGGTCCGCCGGGGGGCGCGTTTGCAAGAAAGACCTGACAAACCGGTCCCGTTCCGCGAAAATCGCGGCCCCCACCTTCCTCTCCAGATATGTCGTCAAAGAGTCCCATTCGGCGTTACTTCATTACCGGACTCGTCGTGTGGGTGCCCCTCGTCATCACGGTGTGGGTGCTCACGCTGCTCGTGGGGACGATGGATCAGACGCTGCTGCTGCTTCCGTCGGCCTTGCGTCCGGAACACTGGCTGGGCATCTACATCCCCGGAATGGGGGTCGTGCTCACGGTCCTGGTCGTTTTCCTCACCGGCCTCTTCACGGCCAATATCATCGGGCAGCGACTGGTACGAGTGGGCGAGCGCATGCTGGCGCGCATTCCGGTGGTCAACAGCATCTATAACGGTGTGAAGCAGGTCAGCGATACGCTCTTCTCCCCCGGCGGCCAGGCGTTTCGTAAAGCCGTGCTGGTGCAGTGGCCCAGTCCGGGTATGTGGACGATCGCTTTTCTCACGGGCACCCCGGGCGGGGACGTGGTGAACCATCTGCAAGGCGACTACGTCAGCATTTACGTGCCCACCACACCGAATCCCACCGGGGGCTATTTCGTCATGGTGCCGCGCAGCGCCGTCATCGAACTCGACATGTCCATCGACGAAGCGCTCAAGTACATTGTTTCCATGGGCGTCGTCGCGCCTGGCTACGGCAGGCGCGCGCCACGGCTGGCGCCCAAGCGCCCGCCGCCCGCGCCGGAAAACCAGGCTCAGCCCGTGAACCGCTGAAGCGGCACGTCATCGCAACACTGAATCGATCGTAAAACTATGCGTAGCGAATACTGCGGGCGTGTGAGCCGCGAACACCTGGGACAAACCGTGACGCTGTGCGGCTGGGTTCATCGCCGGCGCGATCACGGCGGCGTGATATTCATCGACATGCGCGACCGCGAGGGGCTGGTGCAGATCGTCTGCGATCCGGATACGCCTCAGACCTTTGCGACGGCCGACACGCTGCGCAACGAATTCGTGCTCAAGGTCGTGGGCCGCGTGCGCGCGCGTCCCGAAGGAACCGCGAACCCCAACCTCGTGAGCGGCGCGATCGAAGTGCTCGCGACCGAAATCGAGATTCTCAACCCCTCGCTCACGCCCCCGTTCCAGATGGACGAAGACCATCTGTCGGAGACGGTGCGGCTGGAGTATCGCTTTCTCGACTTGCGGCGTCCGCAAATGCAGAGGAACCTGCGCCTGCGCTATCGCACGGCGATGGCGATCCGCAACTTCCTGGACCGCGAAGGGTTCATCGACATCGAAACGCCCATGCTCACGCGCTCGACGCCTGAAGGCGCGCGGGACTACCTCGTGCCGTCCCGGGTGCACCCGGGACATTTCTTCGCGCTTCCCCAGTCGCCGCAACTCTTCAAGCAGCTTCTGATGATCTCGGGCTTCGACCGCTATTACCAGATTGTGAAGTGCTTCCGCGATGAGGATTTGCGCGCCGACCGCCAGCCCGAGTTCACCCAGATCGATATCGAAACCTCCTTCATGAGTCAGGAAGAGATCATGAGGGTGATGGAAGAGCTGGTTCGCACGACGTTCAAGGACGTGCTCGATGTCGAGCTGCCCAACCCGTTCGCACGGATGGCCTACGACGAGGCGATGGCGCTTTACGGCTCGGACAAGCCTGATCTGCGTATCGCGCTCACGCTGACCGAGCTTACCGACGTGATGAAAGACGTCGATTTCAAAGTGTTCCGCGAAGCGGCGCAACTCCAGGGTGGGCGCGTCGCGGCACTCCGCGTGCCGGGGGGCGCGTCGCTCTCGCGGGGCGAGATCGACACGTATACCGAATTCGTCAAGGTGTACGGCGCCAAAGGCCTCGCCTACGTCAAGGTGAATGCGCTTGAGCGCGGTGTCGAAGGCCTGCAGTCGCCGATACTCAAGTTTCTGACGGCTGATGTTGTCGGGAAGCTTCTGGATCGCACGGGCGCGAAAGACGGCGATCTCATTTTCTTCGGCGCGGACAAAGCGAAGGTCGTGAACGACGCGCTCGGTGCGTTGCGGCTGAAAATCGGCCAGGAACGCGGTCTCGTGGAGTCGGGATGGCGTCCGCTGTGGGTGGTCGATTTTCCGATGTTCGAGCGGGACGACGAAGGCAACCGCTGGAGCGCTATGCACCACCCGTTCACAGCACCCGCCGACGGCCACGAGAATCTCCTCGAGAGCGATCCCGGCGCGGCGCGCGCCAAGGCGCATGACATCGTGCTCAACGGTTGGGAGATCGGCGGCGGCTCGATCCGGATACACCGAGAGGACGTGCAGTCGAAGGTTTTTCGGGCGCTCAACATCAGCGCCGAAGAGGCCGAGGCGAAGTTCGGATTTCTGCTGCAGGCCCTGCAATATGGCGCGCCGCCCCACGGCGGAATCGCCTTCGGCCTGGACCGGATGGTGACGCTGATGGCAGGTGCGGAGTCGATTCGCGACGTGATCGCTTTCCCGAAAACGCAGCGCGCGCAGGACCTCCTGACTCACGCGCCAAACACGGTCGACGAGCAGCAGCTTCGCGAGCTGCACATCCGGCTGCGGCAGCCCGAAGCCAAAAAAGCCTGACGGCGGCGCGCGGGTGAGGCTCGTGTGAGTGATCCGTCGAAATCCTTTCTCGCGCGGTTCGCGATTGCTGTGGTTGCCGTGGTCCTTGCGCTCGCCGCGGCGACGGCCCCGGCGTGGGCCCGCTCCCACCGGAGCGACCCCGGCGCGATCGCAGTCATGGCGTATGCGGAACTGCCGCCCGAAGGCCGCCGCACGGTGGCGCTCATACAGCGCGGCGGGCCTTATCCCCATCACCGCGATGATGTCGTATTCGGAAATCGCGAGCGCGCGCTGCCTGCGCGCGAGCACGGGTATTATCGCGAATACACCGTCGCGACTCCCGGCGTGACGCACCGTGGGGCGCGCCGCATCGTCGCGGGGCGCAACGGCGAGCTCTATTACACCGACGACCACTACCGATCGTTCAGGCGCATTCGACAATGACCCCGCTGCTCACCGCCGCAAGGTCCGCAGTCTACCGCGCACCTGCCCATCTCGAAGCTGTCCGGCACAGCGTAGGCGAGTACGCACTGTGGATCGACATCGATCTCACCCCTGTGAGCAGCAAGCGTGAGCTTCTGGACGAATTTGCAAAAGCGCTCAGCCTTTCCCGGACTTTTGGGCACAACTGGGACGCCCTGGCGGACGTCCTGCAGGATTTGTCTACACGTCCGGCGGGGGCATGGGTACTTCATCTCACCCATGCGTCTCACGCGGCAAGCGTGCTGGGAGTCGAGTGGGCGACGTTGCTCGACGTGCTTTCGGAAACGGCTTCGTACTGGAAGGCGTCCGGGAAAGCTTTCGTCGTATTTGTCGAGGGCGTCGCTGAGCTGCCGCCGTGGATTTGAGCGCGAAGGGCTACAAGACGCCGATATCGGTGCTCGTGGTGGTCTATACGCCTGATCTCCAGGTGCTCCTGATCGAACGGGCCGACCGGCCCGGATTCTGGCAGTCGGTGACCGGTAGCCAAAACGCCCTTGAGACGCTCGAGGAGACTGCTGTGCGCGAACTGGCCGAGGAAACCGGAATTGACGCCACACGCTACGGTTTGACTGATTGGGCGAGGCAGAACCAGTTCGAGATCTATGCGCAGTGGCGCCATCGCTACGCGCCTGGCGTGACCCACAACATCGAGCACGTATTCGGCGTGGAGGTCCCGCGGCCCCTGGAAATCACTCTCGCGCCGCGCGAGCATCTCGCCTATGCGTGGCTGCCCTGGCAGGAAGCGGCTGAGCGTGCGTTCTCCTGGAGCAACGCGGAGGCAATCCGACAGCTTCCGCAGCGCATTTCATCGCCTAAAAAGGGAACTTAGGGGCGAATGTCCCGGTCCGATTGCGTCCGGGTGGTTTGGGACAGGGCGCATAGCCGCCG
Organism: Burkholderiales bacterium; assembly: GCA_046597455.1. Taxonomy (GTDB): domain Bacteria; phylum Pseudomonadota; class Gammaproteobacteria; order Burkholderiales; family SG8-41; genus JAQGMV01. The sequence continues at coordinate 16,668 of JBKJKJ010000436.1, read as the reverse complement.
GCTCTAGCCCAAAGTGGATTTTTTGCAGCATTATGGTATGTTCGATGTTTCCTGTCGGGCCCGGAGGACGAGGAGAGGAATGGACGTGAGCACGATCACTTTTGATCGCTTCAAGCCGCTGGCGGATGAGGCGTGCGAGGCGCGCATCATCGCCGCGAAGCACGCGCTCGGAGCGCGCGCGGTGATCCTCGGCCACCATTACCAGCGAGCCGACGTGTACAAGCACGCCGATCTCACCGGGGATTCGCTGCGGCTCTCGAAGCTCGCCTCCCAGACCGATGCCGAATACATCGTGTTCTGCGGCGTGCATTTCATGGCTGAAGTCGCTGATATCCTGTCCAAGCCTCACCAGAAGGCCATCCTGCCCGACCTCTCGGCAGGGTGCTCGATGGCCGACATGGCGAATCTCGCAAAGGTCGAGCGCGCGTGGCGGGAAATCGGCGAGGTGCTTGATCCGGACGACAAAGTCACTCCGGTGACCTATATCAACTCGGCTGCGGACCTGAAAGCATTCTGCGGCGAGCACGGCGGTATCGTCTGCACTTCCACGAACGCGCGTGAAATCCTCCAGTGGTCGCTCGCGCGCCGCGAGAAAGTCCTGTTTTTCCCCGACCAGCACCTCGGGCGCTGGACGGGTTATCTCTTGGACATTCCCCTGGCCGAGATGTTGGTATGGGATCCCGACGAGCCGCTGGGCGGCCTCACGCCGCAGCAGATCAAAATGGCGAAGATCCTGCTGTGGAAAGGACATTGCTCGGTTCATCAGATGTTTCAGGCACAGCATGTGCTCCGGTGGAGGCAACAAAACCCCACCGGCATGGTCATCAGCCATCCTGAGTGCAATTTCGAAGTGTGCAAACTCTCGGATTACGTCGGATCGACCGATTTCATTATCAAGACGGTTGCCCAGAGCGCCCCCGGCACGCGATGGCTGGTGGGGACCGAGCTGAATCTCGTCAACCGCATCGCGGACGAGTTCAAACCGCAAGGCAAGGTCGTGCAGTTCATGGCGCCCACCGTGTGCATGTGCTCGACGATGGCGCGTATCGACCCGCAGCACCTCGCTTGGAGTCTCGAAAATCTCGTGGCCGGCAAAGTCGTGAACCAGATCAAGGTTCCTGCACACGAGGCGGAACTCGCACGCATCGCGCTGGATCGCATGCTCGCAGTCTCCTGACCGAAACTCTGCCGCGCCGGTCTCCGGGACTACCCCCGTGTGAGATGGATGCCTCGTGACACGCAGCCTCAACGTCGTCACGTATAACATCCACAAGGGCCTGTCGCTGTTCAACCGGCGCCTGGTGATACACGAGCTGCGAGACCGTCTGCGCGCACTCGGCGCAGACATCGTCTTCCTGCAGGAAGTGCAGGGCATACACGACCATAACGCGGCGCGTCACGGCAACTGGCCGGTGCAGCCCCAATACGAGTTTCTTGCAGACGCCGTTTGGGGAGACTTCGCCTATGGCCGGAATGCCGTTTATGATCACGGCCACCACGGCAATGCCATTCTTTCGCGCTTTCCAATCGATAGCTGGGATAACGAGGACGTCTCGGCGCATCGCTTCGAGCAGCGCGGCCTGCTTCACTGCGAAATGTCGATCCCCGGGTGGGATCAGCCTCTGCACTGCGTGTGCGTGCATCTGGCGCTGACCGCACGCGGGCGCAGCCGTCAGCTCGAGCGACTGCGCCAGCGCATCGAGCGGCTGGTTCCCGCCACCGCGCCGCTCGTAATCGCGGGTGATTTCAACGACTGGCACTGGCGCCACAAAGCGACGCACGAGCTCGCGCATCCTCTCAATATGCACGAAGTCTTCGAGCTGATGAAAGGTCTCCCGGCGAGGAGCTTTCCGGCGATGCTGCCGCTGTTCAGACTCGATCGCATTTACGTGCGTGGCTTTCGCGTGAGCCGCGCTCACGTCCACCACGGCCCGATCTGGGGCCGCATATCCGACCACGCCGTTCTCACGACCACCCTCGAGCGGTTATGACCGAGTTCGAGGACGGCCACCGGCTCACCTTGCTGGAGAGCGGCCGCGAGTACTTTCCGGCACTCGAGGCCGCGTGTGACTCCGCGTTACGGGAAATCCACGTCGAGACCTACATCTTCGAGGACGACGTGGCCGGTCAACGTATCGCTAGCGCGCTCATGCGTGCCGCGAAACGGGGCGTCGCGACACATTTACTGGTCGACGGATACGGTTCCAGGAAGCTCGGCGGCGTGCTCGTCGACGAGTTGAAGCGCAGTGGAGTCAAGTATGTCGTCTACCGTCCCGATATTGCGCCGTGGACGTTCCAGCGCCAGAGGCTCAGACGCCTGCACCGCAAGCTCGCCGTCATCGACGCGCGTGTCGCTTTCGTGGGGGGCATCAATATCATCGACGACATGCACACCCCCCGGCAAACCCCCCCGCGGTTCGACTACGCGGTGCGGGTCGACGGCCCGTTGCTGAAGGAGATCCATGCCGCGGCAAAGCGGCTGTGGACGATCGTGCAGCTGAGCCAGTTGGGCGGCGGCTGGCCGGAGGACGAGGGGCTCGAACCCTACACCGTGGCGCAGGGCAGCCAGCGTGCGGCCTTTCTGGTTCGGGACAACCTCTGGCACCGCAACGATATCGAAGTCGCCTATCTCGAGGCGATTGCGAACGCGCGCTCGGAAATCATGATTGCGAGCTCGTATTTTTTTCCGGGGCTCGCGTTCAGGCATGCGCTGGCAGAAGCGGCGGCGCGCGGCGTTCGGGTGCTGCTTCTCCTGCAGGGGCGTGTCGAATACCGCCTGCTTCACTATGCATCGCGTGCGCTGTATGGCGCGCTGCTCGATTCCGGGATCGAAATTCACGAGTACCACAAGAGCTTTCTGCATGCGAAGGTCGCCGTGATCGACCGTCGGTGGGCAACCGTGGGATCGTCGAATATCGATCCGTTCAGCCTGTTGCTCGCGCGGGAGGCCAACATGGTCGTGGACGATGCGCTATTCGCCGACGAGCTGCGGGCCAGTCTTGGAGCGGCCCTGGACCGGGGTGCGCGGGAAGTGCAGGCCGTGCATTGGCACAGGCGGCCGTGGCTGGCGCGCGTGGCGCACTGGACGGCGTACGGTTTTGCGCGCCTGCTGACGGGCCTGTTCGCCTACGGGCAGTCGAAGGAGTTCTCGTAGCGCGCTCCGGGTATCGTGTTTGCAGCCGGGGCGCGCTGCTAAAATCGGCTCCCACATGAGACCTCTAGAGCAAACCGAGCGCCTCCCGGGGCCCCGCGGACGCGAGTGGCGTGTCGTGCCGATGCTGCTTCCCTATCTCTGGGAGTACAAGTGGCGTGTGGTCGTTGCGCTCGCCTTTCTCATCACGGCCAAGCTCGCCAACGTCGCAGTGCCGCTGGTGCTCAAGCAAATCGTCGACGGACTCAACCCCACCCAGGCGATGGTGGCGCTGCCGCTCGCGCTGCTGGTCGCGTACGGTGCGCTGCGACTGTCGACCACGCTCTTTGCCGAGCTTCGCGATCTGGTCTTCGTGCGCGTCACGCAGCGCGCGATCAGACGCATCGCCCTGAGCGTTTTCCGGCATCTGCATGCGCTCTCGCTGCGCTTTCACCTCGGGCGCCAGACCGGTGGCGTGTCCAGGGACATCGAACGCGGCACGCGAGGCGTTTCAACGCTGCTGTCTTACATGCTGTTCTCGATCATCCCGGTCGTGCTCGAGTTCACGCTGGTTGCGATCGTGCTGTTCGCGAAGTTCGACTGGCGCTTCGCTGCAGTGACTTTCGGCGCGGTCGCGATTTACATCGCTTTTACATTCGGCATCACCGAGTGGCGCATGGACATCCGGCGCCGCGCCAACGAGCTCGACTCACGCGCGAACACGCGCGCTATCGACAGCCTGCTCAACTACGAGACGGTAAAGTATTTCAACAACGAGGAATATGAAGCCCGACGTTACGATCACAACCTTCGCGAGTATGAAGCGGCTGCGGTAAAGACCGAAGCGTCGCTCGGTGCGCTCAATATCGGACAGAGTCTGATCATCGCCATCGCAGTGACCTTGTTGATGATCCTCGCGGCCCAAGGCGTGGTGGGCGGTTCACTCACGCTCGGCGATCTGGTCCTGATCAACGGGCTGCTCATACAGCTCTACATTCCGCTCAACTTCTTGGGCATGGTTTATCGAGAAATCAAGCAGGCACTCGCGGATACGGACAGAATGTTCCGCCTCCTCGAGCAGAATCGGGAGATCGAAGACCGCCCGGAGGCAATCGTGCTGCCCGGCGGCCCGGCCTCAGTGCGTTTCGAGCACGTCGACTTCAGCTACGACCCGAAGCGGCAGATTCTTCATGATGTCAGCTTCGACGTGCCCGCGGGCAGCAAGGTCGCGGTCGTCGGCGCAAGCGGGTCGGGCAAATCTACGCTGGCACGCCTGCTGTATCGCTTCTACGATGTGAGCGCTGGCAGCTTGCACATCAACGGCGTTGACATCCGCGAGGTGAAACAGGCGAGCCTGCGCGCCGCCATCGGCATCGTTCCACAGGACACGGTACTCTTCAACGACACCATTTACTACAACATCCAGTATGGGCGCACAGACGCCGAGCGCGACGAGGTTATTGCGGCCGCCAAGGCCGCGCACATACACGACTTCATCGTCAGCCTGCCCGATGGCTACGAAGCGAGCGTTGGCGAGCGTGGCCTGAAGCTTTCGGGTGGAGAAAAACAACGCGTCGCAATTGCGCGCGCAATCCTCAAGGATCCTCGCATTCTCATTTTCGACGAAGCGACCTCAGCGCTCGATTCGAAATCGGAGAAGGCGATACAGGCTGAGCTCGACCGCATCGCGCACGGCCACACGACCCTCGTCATTGCACATCGCCTGTCGACCATCATGGACGCGGATGAGATTCTCGTCATGGACCACGGGCGCATCGTCGAGCGTGGCACGCACCGCGAGCTGCTGCGAGCGCAGGGTTCTTATGCGCAGATGTGGGCTTTGCAGCAGCAGGAAGACGCGAAACGCGAGCGTCACGAAGTCGCTGCTGCAGCGAGCTGACGCAGCGCAGCCTTCCGCAGCCGAAGCGTCAGTGCGCAGTGGGTCGCCGTGCCGGGCGAAGGAGCGCGGACCGATTTCCGCGTTCCACCCTACATTCGCGGCCCCGCGACCGAGGGCGCGGGGCGATGTTCGGCAAGCGGCGGGAACACGATAGTGACGACAGTGCCTGCCCCACCTGCGCCGCTTTCGAGGCTCACCGTCGCGCCGTGGCTTTGCACGATCTCACTGACGATTGCAAGGCCGAGACCGCAGCCTTCCGCGCCCGTCCCAAGCACCCGGTAGAAGCGCTCGAATACGCGTGTGCGCTCGCTGTCGGGTATGCCCGAGCCATTGTCCTCCACCCTCAAAACCGGTCCCGTTGCGCTCATGGCGACCCGCACCGTGACCTGTCCGCCGCTCGGGGTATAGCGGATCGCATTGTCGAGGAGGTTGTTGAGCATCTCGCGCAGCAGGAACGGGTCGCCTTCGACATTTGCACGCTGCGAGTCGGCGTCGAAGCCCAGATCGACGTTGCGCTCGATCGCTCGAGGCACCCACTCCGTCGTGGCGTCACGCGCGAGATGCTGCAGGTCGATCACGTCGGCAGCCTGCACCCGTCCGACCGGCGGCTCGGCACGCGCAAGGGAGAGTAACTGATTCACGAGACGGGTTGTCTGCTCGGCGGCACTGCGCAGCTGATTGAGGGTTACGTGCGCTTCGCCCGGCGGCGTTTGACGCAGCGCGAGCTCGGTCTGCGTCTTGAGCCCCGCGATCGGCGTGCGTAGCTGATGCGCAGCGTCGGCTATGAAACGCTGCTGAGACGCGAGCGCGAGGCTCAGGCGCTCGAGCAAGGCATTCATAGCGTGTATCAGCGGCCGCACTTCCTGCGGCGCCTGTTCTTCGGGCAGCGCCGAGAGATCGCGGTGGGAGCGATTCTCGATTTCTCGACGCAGGGCGACGAGCGGCGCCAAGCCCCGTCCCACCGCATGCCAGATCAACATTCCCGCCACCACGATGAGCAGGGCCTGCGGTAGCACCATGCGGAAAAGTATCTGGCGCGCAAATTCGTTGCGTGCCCCGCGGTTTTCGGCCACCTGGACCCTGACCATGCCGTCGCTCTTTCCGGTGTCGAGCGGAAGCTGCAGCGTAACGATGCGCACGGGCTTGCCGCGATAATTTTCGTCGTAGTAATTCACGCGGCCGGAGGACGGGTCCGGGGGCGGCGGAAGGTCGGGTTCGCCGGTGACGTACTCATTCTGCGGGCCCTTGACGAGGTAATACTGGCGCCCGGACTCGCGCGACTGCAGCATCTGCACCGCAATCTCGGGAAGATCGACGTAGATGCGATCGTGCAGTACCTTCACCTGCCGCCCGATGTCGAGGGCCGATTCCAGCAGCGCGCGGTCGTACGCGAGATTCACGAAGCGGTTCGCGATGTCGTAGTCGATGACGCTGCTCACCGACCACAGCACCAGCAAGGGCCAGCACAGCCAAAGCAGTACCTGTCGGCGCAGGGTGGTCTGTTTGCGTGGCGATGGGCTCATGGCGCGCTCATGCACCGGGTTCTTTCTCGAGCAGATAACCGAGGCCGCGTATCGTCCTGATGCTCACGCCAGCGGACTCGAGCTTCCGGCGCAGGCGGTGCACGTAGACTTCGATCGCATTCGGCCCCACTTCCTCATCCCAGCCGTACAACTGCTCGGCAAGCTGTTCCTTGTTGACGACACGGCCGCTGCGCATCATGAGCACTTCGAGCACGCCCAGCTCGCGTGCGGAAAGGTCGAGAGGCGCGCCCGACAGCGTGGCGCGCCGGCCAGCGGTGTCGAGCACGAGCGAACCGTGAGTGAGCAGCGAGCCGCCGCCCGATTGTCCGCGGCGTATGAGCGCACGAGCGCGAGCTTCCAGTTCAGGGAGGTCGAAAGGCTTGATCATGTAATCGTCGGCGCCGAGATCGAGCCCTTTCACCCGGTCGGGGAGCCCATCGCGGGCGGTAAGCACGAGAACCGGGACGGTCGCGCCGCGCCGCCGCAACCGGCGCAGAACTTCGAATCCGTCGAGCCCGGGCAGCCCGAGATCGAGAATGACGAGGTCATACGATTGGGCGGCGAGCACATGGTCGGCCTCCGCGCCATTCTTGATGCAGTCGACAGCGTAGTCCGCATGGCGGAGCGACCGAGTCAGGCCGTCGGCTAGTACCGGGTCATCTTCTACGATCAAAATTCTCATGGCTGCGCGTGTGGGGAGGGTCCGGCGAGTGTAAATCACCCTGAGGTGCACATTCAGGTACGCATTTGTCTGCCCAAATCGGCGTTGCGCAGTAGGGGATTCATCAGTTTTTTGTTATGTAAGCTTAATGTAAGTCTCTCTTGTTACTTTCACCGCATCCATACGAGATTGACCAACTCGTCGCTTTCAGCAGTTATTCGGTTTTTCCTCCTCGGAGGCCTGGCAGTTGCAGCGACCTGTGCTGAGCAGGAAGCTGTATGGCCTCTTTCAATCCCGCCGGAGCATCCCACACAGCTCCGCGCGGGATTTTTTTCGCCCGATGTTCCGACGCTATTTGGGGCGTTGAGGGCTGAATTGCTCAAAACCGCTTGAAAAGCCGCCGTTAAGCCTGTATTTTTACGGGACTATTTCGCTTTGGCTTTCGCCAACGCTTCCCGCCCAAGACGGAGGACGCATTGAAGTTTTTTGTTTTGACGCTCCTCGCGGTCTGGACGATCCACTCGGTCGCCTGGGCCGGCCCGCAGTCGACGCAGTCCAGCAGCAAATCTCACAAGAAACAGGCGAAGGCGAAGTCGCACGGGAAACCGTATCCGCGCGCCAAGGCGAGGCCTGGGCACAAAGTGGCCGCGAAACCGCGGCCACAGCCGGTGCGCTTGGGCGCTGCCCTGCGGGAAAGTGCCAGCCACCCTGACTTGAGGTCGTCGTCGGCGTTTGTCGTCGACCAGACCGGACGAACGCTGTACGCCAAGAATATCACTGCGGTCCAGCCGATCGCATCGATCACGAAGCTCATGACGGCGATGGTCGTGCTCGACGCGAAACTGGACCTGAACGAGCTCATCGCGATTACCGAGGAGGACATCGACGAGCTCAAGCACACGCGCTCGCGGCTGCAGGTCGGCACGATGCTCTCGCGCGACGACTTGCTGCGCCTCGCGCTGATGGCTTCGGAGAACCGCGCCGCGTCCGCGCTGGGACGCGCCTACCCGGGCGGCCTAACGAGTTTCATCACTGCGATGAACCGCAAAGCGGTCGAGCTGGGTATGTTGAGCACCCACTTTCGCGACAGCTCCGGGTTGAGCCGGGAAAACGTGTCGACGGCGGAGGACTTGGCGAAGATGGTAGTGGCGGCTTATAAATATCCCATCATTGCGCAGCACACGACTTCCACCGAGTATTCGGTACGCCTGAATAACGGTCGCGTGCTCGCATATCGCAACTCGAACGGGCTGGTTCGCAGCGATGACTGGCAGATCGACGTGTCGAAGACGGGTTACATCTCGGAAGCCGGCCGCTGTCTCGTGATGCAGGCGCGAATCTCCGCTACACCGATCATCATCGTGCTTCTTGACTCGTGGGGAAAATACACCCGCATCGCGGACGCCAATCGCATCAAGAAATGGGTGGAGAGCCAGCTCGCGCGTCCAGCGCCGGGCTGATTCGCGTTCCGCGCACGTCGCGGCCCGATTTTCGCAGGGCGGGTCCACCATCCTGTCCGCACGCCTGTAGTCGAAACCCCCATGCCCCCAAGTGCACGCTTCGAATATCACGACCTGAAGCCCGCCGTAAGCTCGTTCCTCAGCGACGTGATCGCCGGGCTTTCCGCGCCGCGCAAAGCGCTGCCGCCGAAGTATTTCTACGATGCGCGTGGCTCGCAGCTGTTCGATGCGATCTGCGAGCTTCCCGAGTACTACCCTACGCGCACCGAGCTCGCCATGCTCGAATGTAACGCGGCCGATATGCGGCAGCGTATCGGCGCTGACAGCGCCATCGTCGAGTATGGCAGTGGCGCCGGTGTCAAAACCCGCATTCTCGTCGGAGCGTTGCAGCCTCGCGCCTACGTGGCCATCGACATTTCGGGTGAGCAGCTGCGCTCGGCCGTGGCTCAGCTTGCCAGTGAGTTTCCCGACGTGCGCATGTTCGCCGTGTGTGCCGACTATACGCAGGAGCTGCCGTTGCAGCAGCTCGATGGCACGCACGCGTCGCGTCGCGTCGTCTATTTCCCGGGCTCGACGATAGGCAATTTCACGATTTCCGAGGCGCACGCATTCCTGCTCAACGCACGGCATGTCGCCGGCGCCGGTGGAGCGATGCTCGTCGGCGTCGACCTCAAGAAAGATGCAGGCGTCCTGCATGCAGCTTACAACGACGCACAGGGCGTGACAGCCGCTTTCAACGTGAACGTGCTGCGCAGGATCAACCGGGAGCTCGACGCCGATTTCGATCTCGAGAGCTTCGAGCACCGCGCTCATTATGACGAAAGCGTGGGGCGCATCGAAATGCACCTCGTCAGCAGACGAGATCAGCAGGTGCGGGTTGCCACTCACACGTTTCGGTTCGAGGCCGGCGAAAGCATTCATACTGAGAACTCGTACAAGTATTCGGTCCTCGAATTCCAGGCGCTTGCGCGACGCGCCGGGTTCGAGGCCGGGCACGTCTGGATTGATGCGCAGGGCCTTTTTTCCATTCATCATCTCGTGGTGCCGGCTTGACGCCGCCGCGCCGCCGTTGGATGTAGCGAAAGGCTATCGTGAATGTACTCGCGCCACTTGTAACGTCGCGCGACGCCGGGATGGAACAGAGCCGCGCTCAACGCGCGAATCCCGCCGTTCCACGGGCGCGCCCCATGCCGACCTCGCGAGCCACCGACTAAACCCCGCATGGCCATCTATTTCATAGTCCTTCTGTGCACGCTCAGCCATTCGGGCTTCGGCGGCAGCCGTGTCGCCATATCGCTTTATGCCCTCGAGCTCGGCGCCAGCCAGTTCACGATAGGCGTGCTGATGGCGTCGTATGCGATCTTTCCGCTATTACTTGCGGTGTACGTCGGACGGCTCGCGGACCGTGTCGGCCCGCGCATGCCCATGCTCATCGGTACAATCGGCGTCACCGTCGGGCTCCTGCTGCCACCGCTTTTTCCGGGGATGGCTGCGCTGTATGTGTCTGCGCTCGTCCTGGGCTCGACCTTTCATTTTTTCTTCATCACAGTCCAAGGCATTGCGGGGGGGCTGGGCGGGACCGAACACCGGGCGCGTAACTTCGCACTGGTAGGGATGGGCTTCTCGGCGGCGGGATTCATCGGCCCTTTCCTCGCGGGCGTCGCGATCGATCACCTCGGCCATCTTTCCGCCTTTCTCCTCCTCGCGATGTTCCCCGTCGTCCCGGTCTTGCTTCTCTGGCTCAAGCCGGAATTCCTGCCGAAGGCTCGCAAGCGTGGCGCGAATGAGGGGCGCGGCAGCGCACTTGATATGTGGCGGGTTCCCGCGCTGCGTCACACCTTCATCGCGAGCGGAATCATTTCGTCGGCATGGGACCTGTTTCAGTTCTACTTTCCGGTTTATGGTCATTCGATGGGACTGTCGGCGTCTGCGATTGGCGCCATACTGGGCGTGTTCGCGCTTGCGACGTTCACGATCCGCTTCTGGCTGCCTGCGCTGGCGCGGCGTTATCGAGAGCCGCAGGTGCTGACTGCCGGCATCTTCGTGGCGGCGCTGGCGTTCGTGCTTTTTCCGTTCTTCAGCAACACCTACATTCTTGCAGCCGTCGCGTTCCTGCTCGGTCTGGGAGTCGGCTGCGGTCAGCCGATGTCGATGTCACTCATTTACGCGCTCGCACCAAACGGACGCCAGGCTGAGGCAGCAGGGTTACGCGTCACGGCGAATAATGTCACTCATTTGATAATCCCGATTCTGTTTGGAAGTCTCGGCACCGCTTTCGGCTACGCCCCGGTATTCGTGGCAAATTCGGCCCTCCTGGTCGCCGGCGGCGTGCTCATGCGTAAAGCACGCATCGCCCCTCCGCCTGACTGAAAGCGTCGCGGAGCGCCCGGGCCCTCAAAGTCCACTCCGACCGGACGGTGATACCGCAGGCTGACGCAGTTTTTAGATCGGGAGGTAAATCGCGGCGCGAAAAAAAGCGCTCCGAAGAGCGCAGGGGAGAGCGAAGCGGTTGAGGCGCCACGCGTATCCGCGCGGCGCACCGTCAGCGTTGGCGCTTGCCGACCTCTGAGCCGACTACGCCGCCAGCCACTGCGCCGCCGACCGTGCCCAAAGTGCTGCCGCCGCTGATTGCACTGCCCGCCACGCCGCCCGCCACCGCACCAACGGCTGCACCCTGAGTCTGCTTGGACAGCGGGATACTGTCGCATGCGGCCAGTGTTGCAAACGCAGTCGCTGCCAATGTCATCACCAATAAGCGTTTCATGTTCAAAGTCCTCGTTTCTCGTTGTGGGGAGCACCGGCGGTCAGGCCGGCGCGACCCAAATCGGTGCGCTGTCACCAGCGCGCTCAAATCGGCGGCCGCGTCCCGGCGCCGCCTTTCAGACTCGGTTAACCCTTACCCTTAGCCGCGTCGCGATCGGCTTTCGCCTGCTTCTTGGCAGAGTCATGAGTGGATTTCGCATCTTTCTCGCAAGCTTTCTTTTCCTTGCCTTTCATGTCGTCGCACTTTTCCTTCGCGACGTGATACTCCATGTCGGCTTTGGCCATCGCTACGTCATATCGGTTCTTGGGCGTATCTTTTTCCTTGGCGGCGAGTTCCGCTTTCGCCAGCTTGTCGTGACCCTTGGCTTCCGCCATGCACACGTCCTTGGCGTTGGCTTTCAGGTCTTTGCACTTGTCCTTATTCGCTTTGTACTCGGTCGAAATGCGCTCCTTCTCGGCTTTCACCTCTTCTTTCGACATCGAATCGGCCGCAAAAAGCGGACCTGCAAATGCAAGACTCAGGGCAGCGGCAGCAATACTCTTTTTATACATCGTCATGGTTGTCTCCTTATCGAACTCGGGAACCTGCGGTTATTTATTTGGCAGCGCCCTCGCGGTCGCCGCCGGACATTACAATTTGTTACAACTCGTTGATCCCAATCAACATCGGCCGCAGCCGGGTGCCACACACGGCTATAGCAACCGGCATGCCCAACGCCTCAGCGTATGACGATGGAAAGATTGAAATCGCCGCGGACCAAACTCACGGTATAGCCGCGCTCCACGCCCCGCAGCGCCGAGTAGAACTCGGAGAGGGTGCGGACCCGCCGGCGGTTGACCGCATAGAGGATGTCGCCGGTGCGCAAACCGGCCTGCCAGGCCCGGCTGTTTTCGTCCACGCCCGACACGATGACACCCTGAATGCGCTGGTAAAGTGGACTGCCGCGCTCGATTTCCACGACGCGCAATCCGGGCAGCTGCGGCACCAGTTGGCCTTCGCCGCCGCTGACCTGTTGCACGGCGGCGATTCTGACGCGGATCGTGCGCTGCTCGCCTGCGCGCGCGATTTTGAGCTCGACGTCTTCGCCTATCGGCGTGAGCGCGAGCCGGGCGCGCAGCTCTGCGGCACTGTGCAGGGCGCGGCCGTTCATTGCGGTGACGATGTCGCGCTCGCGCAGGCCTGCCTTTTCCGCGGGGGACCCGGCCTGCACTGCCGCCACGACGACGCCTTCGAGCGAAGTCACGCCCAGGCGCTTCGCGATCTCGGCGTTCAGGTCGACCATTTCAATCCCGAGGCGACCACGGCGGACTTCGCCGTACTTCACGATCTGGTTCATGACGGCCCGCGTCATGTTGGAAGGCACCGCAAAGCCGATTCCGACGTTGCCGCCCGCGGGACCGATGATGGCGGTGTTGATGCCGATCAGCTCCCCGCGCAGATTCACGAGCGCGCCGCCCGAATTGCCCGGGTTGATCGAAGCATCGGTCTGGATGAAGTCTTCATAACCTTCGGGCGAGAGCCCGCTACGGCCCAGGGCGCTGACGATGCCCGAGGTGACGGTCTGCCCGATACCGAACGGATTCCCGATGGCGATCACATAGTCACCAACCTGCAACTGATCGGAATCGCCGAAGCGAATCGCGACGAGGTCCTTCGGCTCGATTTGCACGACCGCGACGTCAGTGCCCGGATCGGTGCCCACAATGCGCGCCAGCAGCTGCCGCCGGTCCTTGAGCGTGACCAGAACCTGCTCGGCGTCTTTGACCACGTGATGGTTCGTGAGCACGTACCCGCGAGCCGCATCGACGATTACACCCGAGCCCGCCGCCTGCTCCCGGCGCTGCGGCCGCTCGGGCATATTGAAAAACCGTCTGAAGTAGGGATCGCGGAACAGCGGGTTGTCTTCCATCGGCGAGCGCGTCACGACGGAGATGTTCACGACAGCCGGCGTGACCTGGTTCACCAAGGGCGCGAGCGTCGGCAGGCCGCGGCTGTCGGGGGGCGCTGCGGCCTGGGCGAGCGCGACGGGTTCCAGGCCCAGCACTGGCAGGACCAGCAGGACCCGCAGCCCGAATTCGCGAAGGGCCCTCGCGCAGCGGGTCGCTGTCACTTCAGTATGCGAAACAGATTGTTGTGATCGTCCGTCCATACGGCCATTCCCGCTATGGTTTCGATCTGCGTCGCGGCAGATTTGATTTCCTTGCGCGCGAGGATTTTTTCGTTACGCGAAACGAGGATCCAGTCGGTTTTCGACAGTTCGCTTTCCTCGGCGTCATCGATGACGAGCGCGGTGTGGAGATTCTGCTCGTCCGCGATCATTTTCACCACCGGCGCGAGCCTCAGGAAACGATTCGTGACGTGGAACGCGATGACGCCGTCGGGCTTCAGATGCTTGATGTACGCGGCCATGGCTTCGCGCGTGATGAGGTGCACCGGAATCGAGTCGCTCGAGAACGCGTCGATAGCGATGACGTCGTAGCCCTGGGGGGCTTCGCGCTCCATGGTCAGGCGGGCATCGCCCAGCACGGTCTCGACTTTCGCGCGGCTGTCGGACAGGAAGCTGAACTGAGTGCGCGCGATATCGACGACCTGCGGATTGAGCTCGTAGAACCGGTAGACGTCGCCGGGACGACCGTAAGTGGCAATCGTCCCGGTGCCGAGCCCGACGACTGCGACGCGCGCCGGTTGCGACCCCAGGGCTTTGAGCGTGAGCCCGATTCCCGAGGAAGGCCCGTAATATGTCGTGGGCTCCATACGGCGTTTCGGGGACAGGTATTGCTCGCCGTGCATGATCACCCCATGCATGAGACGCCGCGTCGCATTTTCACCCGGGCTGTCGTCACGCACTCGCAGGGTGCCGTAGAAGTTGCGCGTCATGACCAATGTGTTGCGGGAAAGGGCGTCGACATACTGATAGACGTGATACGCGCTGAAACCGGCGGCGCCGACGACGAGCAGCGGTACGAAGAGCGGCATGCGTCTCACGACATACCCCGCGAGCAGCAGCGTCACGACGAGGCCGAGCCCGAACTCGTAATAGGTGGGAAACAGGCGCGGGGCGACGAACCCGACAAAAAAGCCGCCGAGCGCGCCGCCGAGAGACACCATCAGGTAGAAGCGGGTGAGGTAGCGCGGCGCGGGCTTCATGTTTGCAAGCTCGCCGTGGAAGAACATGCAGCATACGAACAGGCCTACCGAGAAAAGCGCGACCGACTGCTTGATGTTGTGGATGCTGACGTCACTGTGTAGCGCCCACGCCATTGCAGCAACGCCGACCAGGAGCGGACCGAGGAAGAACGGGCGGGCGTACCATCCGCGTCCTTCGAAACACAGGATGAAGGTGATGAGGTAAATCGTCAGCGGCAGTATCCACAGGAAGGGAACCGAGGCGACGTCGTGGGTGATGTGATTCGTCACGGTGATGAGCGTGAAAGAACCCATGGCCGAGAAGATGAGCCACATCGCGAAATCGCCGAAAAGCGGCTTCGGCCCGTCGTTCATCGCGCTGATCGTCGCCGCGGCGGGCACGGACGTCACCTGGGAGCGCGCGCTGTACAGCGCTGCGACTATGCACAGTGCCGCAAACAATCCGTAGCCTAGGCTCCAGCCTTGCGATTGCCTGACCGTGGCGACCCACGGCTCGAGCAGGAATGGATAGGAGATCAGCGCGAGGAGCGATGCAAAATTAGAAAGCGCAAACAGCCGGTATACGGTCCCCGCCGGAAAGCTGCGCGCGAACCATGCCTGCACGAGGGGGCCGGTGGTCGAGAGCAGGAAGTAGGGGAGCCCGATAGTAGCGCCCAGCAAGCCCAGGATGCGCCACGTGGGCTCGTCTTCACCGCCGGGTTTCCACGAAGGGTCAGCCAAGATCGGCAGCGTCAGCAGGCTCAGGGCGAGCAGTGCCACGTGTAGCACGATCTGGTGGCGAGGCTTCATGTGCCGCGTCGTCCAGTCCGAATAGGCGTAGCCGAAAAGCAGCAGGAACTGGAAGAATACGAGGCAGGTGGTCCACACGGCGGCGGAGCCGCCGAACCACGGCAGGATCTGCTTTGCCATGATCGGCTGGACGAGGAAGAGCAGGAACGCGCTCGTGAATATGGTCAGCGCGTAAGTTATCATCGCGTCGAAGGCCTTTTTGGAGACGGGGAATTATATACGTGACCGCCACGGAAGGCGGCAAAGCGAACGTAAGCCCCGTAAGCCTGAACGACGCGTTGGCCCTCCGGCATTTCGGCGGGCAACGTCCTTACCGGGCTTAGAAACCGAGTCCCGGCCGCTGCTCAGCGATTGGCCAGATCGAGCAACGCGGCGGTGAGCACGCGCGCGCCGGCGGCGAGATCGGAGGGCGTGGCGTTTTCGGCTTCGTTATGGCTCACCCCTTTTTCGCACGGCACGAATATCATGCCGGTCGGACACACCCGCGCCATGTACATGGCGTCGTGACTCGCTCCCGAAGCGAGGCGGGTGCTGGAGTAGCCGAGGGCGTTCGCTGCGCCTTCGATCGTCTCGACCACCGCTTGATCAAACTCGCACGGATCGTCATACAACGTCGGCGTCACTTTTATCGTGCATGGTCCGGCGGCTTTGCGCGCGATCGTTTCCACGGAGTTGCCCAGCCTGCGTATCGTGGTGAGATCAGGATGGCGCAGATCCACTGAAAAGAGCACGTGGCTCGCCACCGAATTGGTGGAGTTCGGTGTCACCAGCATGCGCCCGACGGTGAAGCGCACCACGTCCTGCGGATCGTCCACGAAGTCGCCGAGTGCCTGAATAATGGTGATCGCCGAGCGCAGCGCGTCCTTGCGGGCTTTGAGCGGGGTGGTGCCGGCGTGAGCCGTGTCGCCGAAGACTTCGACGTTGAACCAGCGCAGGCCCTGGATGCCGGTCACGACGCCGATGGTCGTGCCGTTCGATTCGAGCGCAGGGCCCTGTTCGATATGCGCTTCGATGTAGGCCGCGGTCGGTGCGTTGAAAGCCCGCTTCTCCGCGTCGGGAAGTGCCGCCAGAGTTCTCGCCAGCGCATCCTTGAGCAGCACACCGTCGTTGTCCTGTACGGTCAGAACATCCGGCAGCCGGAGCGCGCCGGTATAGACCGCCGAGCCCATGGTGCACGGCGGAAAGCGGCCGCCTTCTTCGTTGCTCCAGGCGACGAGCTCGATGGGGTGGCGCGTTATCGCACCCGCTGCATCGATCGCTTCAAGCACTTCGAGCCCGGCAAGCACGCCGTAGA
>JBKJKJ010000125.1:0-37023 GCA_046597455.1 Burkholderiales bacterium | reverse complement strand
GTTGACCGCGTGATGCGCCGTCAGGCGTCCGCCGTAACGACGAACGCCTGGCCGCGCAGGAAGCGTGCTGACGCTAATTCCTGAGGTTCGCGGCCTTGCGGGCCTCTCCGCTCAGCTCGAGGATATGCATCCCCGCATTGGCTCTGTCGACGATATAGATGTAACCGCGATCGTCGACTTCCACGTTGTTGGTCTGGATCGCGATCTTGCACCGCTCGACGCCGTCGACTTTGATACAGCGCCTGGCGCTGTTCTTGTTGATCGCGGGAATGTAATAGGCGACTTCGCGCGGGGAGTAGGGATTGCGGACGTCCACGACACGCACGCCGGCGTTGAACCAGGAGATGAACACCAGCCGTTTGTAGTAAATCGGGCCCATGTCCTCGTTGGACGCGTGGGCGCCGAAGCGCCCGCCGCGCTGGCAGAAATTTCGGCTCGCTTCAGGCACGTAGAAATTGGAAACGCCATACGGCCGGGTCTCGTCCGTGATGTCCACGAAATAGATCATGTGGTTGTCCTCACGGCACTCGTTCTGGGTCGATTCGCTTACCACCAGCAGGAAGTCACGCTTTGCGGGTTTACCCGTTCTTAAATCGCCTGACTTGACGTGAAATTTCCTGAACGGCTCGGGTTCCATGCCCAGCATCGGGAAGGTCGTGTGCGCGCCGACAGTGGGATAGAGATCGAAACGCCCGATTTGCGGATAAAGCAGATTCTCGGCGGTCGGTGCAAACGGATCCTTGGAAGCCGTGTTGCCCTTGAGCAACTTTTCGCGGTCGACGATCTGCCCGACGCCGCCCAGCAGCGTGCCATAACCGAAGTAGACGCGGTTGCCCAGCACGATGGGGCCGTGCGTGTCTTCCGGTACTTTTTCCGTCGTCGATCCGGGTTCCTGTCCGACCAGCGCAAAATTGCGGATGAACTTCGGGTTCGCCGGATCGGAGAGATCGTAAATCTTGGTCATGCGCTTGGTGCGCCACCGTTCGGGCCGGCCGTCCGAGATGAGATAGGCGATACCCGTATCGCATTCCCACCAGTTCTTGTGTGTGTCCTTCAGACCGCTGACCACGGTGGTCAGAAGCGTCGGACGCTCAGGGGTGGAGACATCCCATATTTCCTGGGCTGAAGTGCCGCCGGTGCGCAGGAGGTAAACCTTGGCCGGGTCGCCTTTGGGCAGGGTCTTGCCGTCGCACACGCGCACCATCTGCGCGCCACCGCGCTCGCCGAAACCTTCCTCGCCGGGAATGTGCGTCAGATACTTCGGCTTCTTCGGATCGGTGACATCGACGATGGAGGTGCCGTTAGCCTCCTTCTGTTTGGTGAGCGGGTTGTAGGCCATCGGGACTTCCTGCGTGCCGCCGTGATGCCCGACATAGGCGATCCAGCGATTGCCCTGGCGATGTATCAACGGCTGGTAGGCGCTGCGCGCCTGCAGGTCGCTGTAACCCACCAGCCGCATATTCTTCGATTCGGTCTTGCGCGAAGCCGGGTCGACTTCGGCTTCCTTTGCGGCTGCCGTGACTTCGGTGGTCCAGCCCAGCACCGCCGCGACCACGAGCAATGCATAGCGACCGGTTTTCTTTTCCTTGTTCGGTTGCATGTGACGCCTCCCTTGAAAGTGCCCTGCCGGTGTGCGCTCTCATGCTTGGTGCATGGGTCGCGCACATCTTCGCGAAGGGTATACCAAAGTGCAGATCGACGGAACGACGCGAGCAAGGCGCAGCGCGAAGACGCTAAACTCCGGGCGATGCCGATTCGATCGTTGACGGGCCTGCTTGCTTGCGTTTCGCTTTGCGCGCTCGCCGCCGACGGGCCGGAGAAGATTTTCAGCCTCGCCATCGCGCGCAGCGCGGTGCCGGCAGCGCAACGCACCCTGCGGGTCGAGAAAGGCGACGTCGTTCGGCTTCGTGTGACGACCGATGCTCCGGGCGAGCTGCATCTGCACGGCTACCGGCTCGAAGTTCGAGTCGAACCATCGGGCGCAGCGGAGCTCAGCTTCGCGGCTTACGCGACCGGCCGCTATCCCTTCGAATGGCACGACGTGCAGAGCGGCGACCCCGCACGAAAGCACCACGCGAGGCCGATCGCAACGCTCGAAGTGCGGCCGAAGTGAGGCGTGCTCGCACACTCCCGTCCCCTTATCACCTGTTGTTCGGGGCGCTCGGTGCGTACTCCGGATCCGCATGGGGCCATGCGTTTGACGAGCGCTACGATTTACCCGCCCCGCTGTCCTACTTCGTGGCCGGCGCGACAGCGGCGGTCGGCCTGTCTTTCGTCGTCGCAGCGCTCGTCATGCGCGGCGCGCCCTCGGCAGCCAGGGGCGGCCGGGAATTCAGTCTGGGGCCCGTGGTGCGGATGCTGCCCGTGCTGCACGTCCTGGCGCGCATGCTCGCGGTGCTGCTGCTCGGGGTGACGATCGCGGCCGGTTTGTTCGGCACGCGCGACCCGGTGATGAATCTCGCGCCGACGCTGGTGTGGATCGTAGGCTGGGTCGGTTTGTCGCTGTTCGCCGCGTGCGTAGCGAACGTCTGGGCTGCGCTCGATCCCTGGCGTGCGATTTTCGACGCGCTCGACGCCGCTGCGCGGCGGCTCGGCCGCAGCAAGGGAATCGTGATCGGCTGGCGCTATCCGCGTGTTCTGGACGCCTGGCCTGCGGTCGCCCTGCTGCTTTTCATTGGCTGGTTCGAAGTCGCGTATCCAGAAGGCGCCGAGCCGGGACGCATCGCGATCGCACTTCTGGCATGGTCCTTCATAACCCTCCTGGGCATGGCCTGCTTCGGGCGTGACGCCTGGCAGCGCAATGCGGATGTCTTCGCTGTTTATTTCGCAACGCTGGGGCGATTCGCACCGCTGGATGCAGGGCGGGACCGGCGCACCGTCGTCGTGCGGCCACCGGGGCACGGCCTCATCACGGATCACGCGACGTCGCTCGCCATGGTCGCTTTCGTGATCGCGATGCTGGCTACCGTCCTGTTCGACGGCCTCCTGAGCGGCGAAGCATGGTGGGTGGCGCAGGCTCGCGTGATGCGCGCGATGCCGCAGCTGGCGAACCCTCGCGGCGCGCTGGCAGGTGCAGTCGGCCTCGTCGTGCTCTGGCTGCTGCTGCTCGCGGCTTATGTCGTATCGTGCTGGAGTGCGGCCCGCCTCGCCGGCGTGCGACCGGCTCGAGGGCTCGTGCGGGCTTTCGCTTTCAGCCTGGTGCCGATCGCCGTCGGTTATCTCGTCGCGCACAACTTCTCCAACCTGCTGGTCCAGGGTCAGCACATCATCGCGCTCGTTTCGGATCCGTTCGGGCGGCAATGGAATCTTTTCGGCACCGCGGGTTACCGCACCCGCATCGGCATCGTCGACGCGCGTATCACGTGGTACGTCGCCATCGGCGCGATCGTCGCCGGACATGTCGTGTCGATCTGGATCGCCCACCGCGTCGCACTGCGCGAGCTCGGCGCGCGAAGCACAGCGGCGCTCGCGTGCATACCGCTCACGGTGCTGATGCTCGCCTGCACCGCCGTCAGCCTGGCAATCATCGCGGAGCCGATGGTGAAGTTCGAAACGCCTGGGGAGGCTCCCGCATCGAGTCCCGACGCGGCGCTCGAGCGTAGCGTGCTGCAACGATACCCATCTAGAGTCCGATCGATGGCCCTGGCGCGTTCCTTGCGAGGCTGCGTGCAAGCTGGGAGGCTCCTCCTCCGCCCAGCCACCTCGCTTCGTCCTCCTCCGGCGATGTGAGCTCCGCCGGCGCCCTCGGGCGCCGGTTTTTTTTCGCGCGCAGACGTCGCATTCACTCATCAATCACGCACCACGAGCGCGCGCACAGCACTACGCCGGTGCATATCAAAGCTCGAATCATGCGCCGGTACCCATTGAATCAGGGCGTTACGAAATGCATGCACGTGGCACAGGTCGTGCTGAATACAGCGTTGTATGCAACCCCGCCTGGATCGTATGACGTTACCTTACAGCCTCGATTTGTCGCGCCTCGGCAATACGTATGACAAAGGCCTGCTCACACCGAGCACCGTGGTTCGCGACGTGCTCGCGCGAATCGAATCGAGCCGCGAGTCGAATCCGGTGTGGATCCACGTCCTGCCGCAGGAAGCGCTGCTGTGGCGTGCTGCCGAGCTCGAGCGCAGGCGAGGCCGCGGCGAACGTCTGCCCCTGTACGGGGTGCCGTTCGCGGTCAAAGACAACATCGATGTCGCCGGGCACCCCACCACGGCCGGGTGCCCGGCATATGCCTACACTGCCGAGCAAACCGCGCATGCCGTGCAGTGCCTCGAACAGGCCGGGGCCATCTGCATCGGCAAGACGAACCTGGATCAATTCGCGGCGGGTCTGGTGGGCACGCGTTCGCCTTACGGTGCGTGCCTGAATCCTTTCGACGCGCGCTATATCTCCGGGGGATCGAGCGCGGGCTCTGCAGTCGCCGTCGCGCTTGGACACGTCAGTTTCGCGCTCGGCACCGACACCGCAGGTTCGGGCCGTGTGCCCGCGGGGTATTGCAACATCGTCGGGCTCAAGCCGAGCCGCGGCCTGATCAGCACGTCAGGCGTCGTACCGGCTTGCCGCTCGCTCGACTGCGTCTCGATTTTCTCGCTGACCGTCGAGGACGCGCTGCTCGTCCTGAACGCCGCCAGCGGTTTCGACGCTGCCGACCCGTACAGCAAAGCCGCCACGCCCGCTCCGGCGCCTCACGCGGCAGCGCACGTGCACGTCGGCGTGCCGCGCCCGGAGCAGCTGCACTTCTTCAACGACGGGCGCGCGATGCGTGCTTTCGATCTCGCACTCAGGACCTTAGCCTCGCTCGGCGCCGAGCTGGTCGAGATCGATTACTCGCCTTTCGCCGAAACCGCACGCCTGCTCTACGAAGGCCCGTGGGTGGCCGAGCGCCTCGCGGCCATCAAGCCTTTTTTCGAGACTTGCGCCGACGCGCTGCATCCGGTCACGCGCGAAGTCATCGAGGGGGGCGCCCGGTTCAGTGCTGTCGAGGCTTTCGAAGCGCAATACCGATTGCAGGCGCTGAAGCGGCTTTGCGAAGCCCAGTGGCAGCACATGGACATGCTGGTCGTGCCGACCGCTCCGACCGTGTACACCGTCGACGAAATCGCCGCCGATCCGCTCAGGCTCAACGCGAACCTCGGCCATTACACGAACTTCGTCAATCTGCTCGATCTCGCGGCGATTGCGATTCCCGCGGGTTTCCGTGAGGACCGCCTGCCGACCGGCATCACCCTGATCGCGCCTGCGCTGGACGACCTCACACTGGCACATTGGGGCTCGCGCTTCCATCGCGCCGCGGTCACGCGGCTCGGCGCAACGCGCTTCCTCTTTCCCGGGGCAGACGACGCCGCGGTCATGCCCGACGACTCGGGCATCACGCTCGCCGTCGTCGGTGCGCATCTCTCGGGCATGCCGCTCAACTACCAGCTCACCTCGCGCGGGGCGCGACTGCTCGAAGCCTGCGCGACCGCGCCGCAATACAGTCTTTACGCCCTCGCGGATACAGCACCGCGCAAGCCCGGCCTCGCGCGTGCACTCAACGGCTCAGGCACCGCAATCGAAGTCGAGCTCTGGAGCGTGCCGGTGGCGAGTTTCGGCTCGCTCGTCGCGGATGTTCCGCCGCCGCTCGCCATCGGCACGGTCACCCTCGCCGACGGACGACAGGTCAAAGGTTTTGTCTGCGAAACCTACGCGCTCGCACGGGCGCGCGACATTTCAAGCTACGGCGGATGGCGGCGGTTCGTCGCCCAGAACCCGTAATTCGCACTCATCAAACTGCAACTGACGAAGGACTACACACCATGAAGCGTTCATTGATCAGACTGGTCGCCGGCGCGATGCTGGCCGCCACGGGTGCTGCGGCCTATGCCGCGGACAACATCACGGTACGGCTGAAGTGGTTCCACCAGGCACAGTTCGCCGGTTTCTACGTGGCGCAGGAAAAAGGCTACTACAAGGACGCCGGGCTCATCGTGAACCTGCAGCCGGGCGGCCCCGATTTTCCAGCCGTGCAGATGGTGGCGGGGGGCAGCGAACAATTCGGCGTAACCGGCGCGGATCAGGTGCTCGTCGCGCGCAGCCGTGACGTGCCGGTCGTGGCAGTTGCAGTCCTTTACCGTAAAAGCCCTTTCGTGCTCTTCTCGCTGAAAGAGTCCGGCATCGACGCGGCGGACAAGTTCTCGGGCAAGCGCGTCGGCGTGAAGCTCGGCGGGAACGAAGAGCTGATTTATCGCGCGATCTTGAAAAAAACCGCGGTGGCGTCAGCCGTGAACGAAGTGCCCGTCAAGTTCGACATGACGCCGCTGCTGACCAAGCAGGTCGACGTATGGCCGGGCTACGTGATCAACGAAGTGCTCACCGCACGGGAGAAAGGCTTCGACGTCAATGTGATATGGCCTTCGACGTACGGCATCAACCCCTACGCGGATACGCTTTTCACCACCGAGAAAATGATCAAGGAAAAGCCGGAAGTGGTGCAGCGCTTCGTCACCGCCACGCTCAAAGGCTGGAGCTACGCCACCGCGCATCCGGACGAAGCTGCGAAATTCACTCTGAAATACGGCGCGAAGCTCACCTACGACCACGAGCATGCAATGATGAAGGAGAGCATTCCACTGCTGCAGCCCGACAAGGCCCCGATCGGGTCGATGGAGCCGGGGGCCTGGGCGGCGCTGCACGAACTGCTCAGCCAGGGCGGTTTCATCAAGAAACCGGTCGCTCTCGATCGGGCCTATACCACGACCTTTCTGCCCAAATGACCCCCACCATGGCCGCATTGCGCAACGTCGACGCGCCTGACGCGTCGCGAGCTGCCGCACTGGACGCACCGCCGTGCATCGTAGCTCGAAACATCGGCGTGCGGTTCGGGGACCTGTGCGTTCTGGAGCGCATGAACATATCGGTCGCGACCGGCGAGTTCGTCACCCTGCTCGGCCCGAGCGGCTGCGGGAAGTCGACCTTGCTGCGCGTGCTGGCCGGTCTGTTGAAGCCCAGCGAAGGTCGGGTCCACGTGCACGGCGCGCCCCTCGACGAGGGCGGCAGCGAGGACGGGCGTCTCGGCCTCGTCTTCCAGAAACCGCTGCTGCTGCCGTGGCGTGACACCCTGCAGAACGTGTTGCTTCCAAAGGAGCTCGAGCGCTCGGGCAACACCGTCACCGAGATCGATCGCAACCAGGCGCGCAGAATGCTCGACCTCGTTCGCCTCGCCGGCTTCGAGAAGAGCTATCCCGCGCAGCTTTCCGGCGGCATGCAGCAGCGCGTCGCGATCGCGCGCGCGCTCATGTCGAACCCCGGCATTCTGCTCATGGACGAGCCGTTCGGCGCACTCGACGAGATCACCCGGGAAGTGATGAACGAAGAGCTGCTGCGCATCTGGCACAGCGCGCAGACGCGGCTCTCGACGATCGTCATGGTCACCCATTCCCTCCATGAAGCCGTGCAGATGTCAGACCGGATTTTCGTCCTCGCTCCGCGCCCGGCGCGAGTGGTGGAAGTCGTCACGGTGCCGGTGCGGCGGCCGCGCAGCCCCGAGGACCCCGAGCTCACGCGCGTGACCGCGCACGTACGCAAACTCGTGAGGAGCATCACATGCGACGCATAGGGCTCGCGCCGATCGCATTCGCAGTAGGGCTGCTCGTCGTGTGGGAAACGGCGGTGCGCGCTTTCAAAGTCCCCGCATATCTGCTCCCCGCGCCGAGCGCGATTTTTTCGGCAGCCGACGCGGCTCTCGCGCGCCACCTCCTTGTCACGTTCTCGGAGGCGCTCGCCGGGTTCGTCATCGCAAGCGCCGCGGCTTTCGCTGTTGCCATCGCCTTTCTCAGATCGGCCGCCCTCGAGCGCGGTTTGTTCCCCATCGCCATAGCCGTGAAGACGACGCCGCTGGTCGCGATCGCGCCGCTGCTGGTCCTCTGGCTGGGCACCGGCTGGTGGTCGAAAGTCGCCGCTGCGTCGCTCATCTGCTTCTTCCCGGTGCTCGTGAACACGGTGCGCGGGCTGAAGGTCGCTGACCAGGAATACCGCGAGCTTTTTCAGGCGTTCAGGGCGAGCGACTGGCAGGAGTTCAGGAAGCTGCGGGTGCCGTTCTGCCTGCCTTATCTGTTCTCGGCGCTCAAAATATCCTCGTCACTCGCCGTCGTCGGCGCGATCGTGGGCGAATTCGTCGGCGCGACCGAAGGCCTCGGTTACGTGATCATGGTCTCGTCCTCGCACATGGACACGGACATCCTCTTCTCGGCGATATTCGCCTCCGCGATCGCGGGGATCGTGCTCTTCCAGGCGATCAGCTGGATCGAGACGCGAACCGTGTTCTGGCAGAAAGCAGAAGCTGCATGAACACCATCCAGACAGTGGAGGTGGCAAAGATACCGATGTCGGGCCCCGCCGACGTGAGCGGACTTGCCCGGCTCATCGACGAGGGGCGCCTCGACCCAGGATCGATCGTCGCCATCCTCGGCAAGACCGAAGGCAATGGCTGCGTCAACGATTTCACGCGGGAGTATGCGACGGCCACACTCGCGGGTTTTCTCGGCGAGCGCCTCGGACTCACTGCGGCCGAAGTCGAGCGCCGCGTCGCTTTCGTCATGTCGGGCGGGACCGAAGGCGTGCTGTCGCCACACATGACCGTATTCGCACGCGGCCGCGGTGAGACATGCGCGCCTGGAGGCAAGCGACTCGCGATCGGTATCGCGCACACGCGCGAGTTCAGACCCGAAGAGCTGGGACGCCGGGCGCAGATCGAAGAGACGGCGACGGCGGTCGCTGCGGCCATGGCGGACGCCGGAATCGAAGACAGGCGCGACGTGCACTTCGTGCAGATCAAATGTCCATTGCTTACCGTCGAGCGCATCGCGAGCGCGCGCGAGCGCAGCCGCAGCGTAGCCACCGAAGACACTTACGGTTCGATGGGCTACTCACGCGGAGCGTCCGCACTCGGCGTCGCAGTCGCGCTCGGTGAAATCGCCGCCGTGCCACCCGACGAAGCCGTCCTCGGCGACTGGCACGCGCATTCGGCCGTTGCCTCCACCTCGGCCGGGATCGAGCTCATGCGCAACGTGATCATCCTCATGGGGAACTCGGCGCGTTCGGCAAGCCGTTACACAATCGGGCATGCGGTGATGAAGGACGCAATCGATCTCGCAGCCGTGACGGTCGCGTTGCGTTCAGCGGGCATCGACACGGCTGCCGACTCGCCGTCGGAGGCCGCACGCATCGTCAACATTTTTGCCAAGGCCGAAGCCTCTCCGTCAGGTCAGGTCCGCGGCGCGCGCCACACCATGCTGGACGATTCCGACATCAACTCGACACGCCACGCGCGTGCCGCCGTGGGCGGCCTGCTCGCGGGAATCGCGGGCACCGGGCTCGTTTATGTCTCCGGCGGCGCGGAGCACCAGGGGCCCCCGGGGGGCGGGCCGGTCGCCGTCATCGCACGCATGGAAAATTCTTTGAGCACGCCGGTCGGGACCTCCCTCTGACGGGGACGGCACCTCCCGGACCGCGCGCCACGCGCAGGCCGGGCATGATTCCTCAGGAACCAGGAATGGAAGAATTCGACGCAGACCGCTACGTTCTCAGCGCCGCTCCGGCACTCGGCATTGCGCTCACGCCGCACGAGCGTGAGCAGGTGGCCGAGCACATGAGGCGCATAGACGCGCTCGCACAACTTCTGCTGCAGCACGAGCTCACGCACCTCGACGAGATCGCGCCGCGATTCGAGCCGTGAACCGATATCAAAGCGCGCTCCAGATTGCGGCAAGCGTTCGCGCAGGCACGACGAGCGCCGTAGCGGTCGCCCGCGAGACCCTGGCCCGCATCGCACGGCACGACAGCGAATACAACGCCTTCACTGAAGTGACCGCGAAGCGGGCGCTCGCCGAAGCGAAAAACATAGATGACGCGGTCGCCGCCGGCCGCGATCCGGGTCCGCTCGCAGGCGTGCCTTTCGCGGTGAAGAATCTGTTCGACGTCAGAAATCACGTGACGCTCGCCGGTTCGCGCATCAACGCGGAGTCGGCGAGCGCGGCGAGCGATGCTGCGATGGTGGGGCGACTGTCCCGCGCAGGTGGTGTGCTCGTCGGCATGCTGAACATGGATGAGTATGCCTATGGGTTTACGACCGAGAATGCCCACTACGGCCCGACGTGCAACCCTCATGCGCCCGATCGCACCGCCGGCGGATCGTCGGGCGGGTGCGGCGCTGCGGTTGCAGGCGGCCTCGTACCATTGGCTATCGGGTCGGACACCAACGGCTCCATTCGTGTTCCGAGCGCGATGTGCGGCATCTTCGGTCTGAAGCCCACTTACGGACGGCTGAGCCGTAGCGGCTCTTTTCCATTCGTCGGCAGCCTGGATCACGTCGGCCCCTTCGCCCGAAGCGCGGACGAGCTGGCACTGGCCTACGACCTCATGCAGGGTGTGGACGCGCTCGATCCGGCGTGCGCGCAGCGCCCGCACGAGGCCACTGCCGACAAGCTGCCTCTCGGGCTAGAGGGGCTGCGCATCGGGCTACTTGGAGGCTATTTCGAAGACAACGCGACCGAGGATGCCTGGGATGCCGTAGCGCAAGCTGCTCGCGCGGTAGGCGCGGTACGCCAAGTCGTGCTGCCCCACGTCGAGCGGGCTCGCGCGGCAGCTTTCATCATCACCGCGTGCGAAGGTGGCCAGTTACACCTTCAGGATTTGCAGGCGCGACGCAACGATTTTGATCCCCTGACACGCGACCGGCTCACGGCGGGTGCAATGGTCCCCGGCGCATGGTATCTCCAGGCCCAACGGTTTCGACGATGGTTCGGCGTGCGGGCCAGCGAGGTCTTCCGCCACCTGGACGTGCTGCTGGCGCCGACAACGCCGTGTTCCGCCACCCTGCTCGGCCAGGAAACAATGACAATACGCGGGCGTGAAATGGCGGTGCGCCCGAACCTCGGCATGCTTACGCAGCCGCTTTCTTTCATCGGCCTGCCGGTCGTCGCTGCACCGCTGGTCGGCGCGACGGCACTGCCTTTGGGCTTACAGATCGTAGCGGCGCCGTGGCGCGAAGACCTGTGCCTGAGAGTGGCTGCTGCGCTCGAGCGGCGCGGGCTGGCGCGCGCATGGGCACCTCGTGCCGCTACGAGCATCGCCCCATGATGCACAGGCCTTTCCCGATGGCGTTGCGAAGGCGCGCGAGGCTCGATTGGTGGGTGAGCGCTGAACGCGTCATCCGCGAGGCCACGCGACCAGGCTAACGGAAGGCACGAGCAGGGGGCAACATGAAGCTCATCTCGAAGAACAATCTCGCCGCATCGGTTTACAACCGCATCAAGAGCGATATCTCCGATTTCCGGCTGCTGCCGGGAGACCGCTTCACCGAAACCGAGACAGCCGCTCGGGCCGGTGTCTCGCGCACGCCGGTTCGCGAAGCGCTCTGTCAGCTCCAGCGCGAAGGCTATATCGATGTGTCGTCCCGCAACGGGTGGAGCGTCAAGCCATTCGACTTCACAGCGTTCGAAAATCTCTACGATGTCAGAATCGTTCTCGAGCTCGCTGCGATCCGCAAGCTTTGCGAGTCGGCGCACGCCCTCGAGCTCGATACACTCAAAGCCGTGTGGCTCGTTCCGGCGGAGGAGCGCATCCGTGTGGCGAACGTCGTGTGCGATCTCGACGAGCAATTCCATCAGACGCTCGTGAGCGCCGCAGGCAACTCCGAGATGACGCGCATTCATCGCGACGTTTCGGAGCGCATCCGCATCATTCGCCGCCTCGACTTTACGCACGCCGGCCGTATCGACACGACCTACGACGAGCACGCCCGGATCCTCGGCGATGTGATGAGACGCCGGCTCGATCAGTCGCGCCTGCTGCTGCGCAGCCATATCGAATCAAGCAAAGCAGTCGTGCGCCAGATCACGCTGCACCGTCTGCACTCCGCTCGAATCCGGCTGCCGGACAACGCCGAGGCACTCAGCAGGGCATGATGCAGGTGAAGACCAGCACTCGCGCGCGATAGATCGACGAACCTTCCGGGCTTTACCTCGCGGTTTGCCGCCGGCCGTTTTAGGCACGCCGGTCACGAGATGCCAAGTTTTGTAAATATCGCCAAGTACGTTAAGTTCGCGCCCCGCTTCGTATCAAAGGCCGATTCATGAACGCACACCCCCCTATCGCACGCCTCCTCACCGCCCTGTCCGTGGCCGGTTTTGCCGCCCTGCATGGCGCCGGCAGCTACGCGCAGCAATATCCGGTCAAAGCGATACGCTTCATTTCGCCCTATCCGGCGGGCGGCGGCAACGACACGCTGCTTCGCATACTCGGCGACAAGCTCGGCGAGCAGATGGGCCAGCGCGTCATCGTCGACAATAGACCGGGCGCCAACACCATCGTCGGCACCGAGCTGCTGGTGAAGTCACCCCCCGACGGCTACACGTTCATCCTGCTGCCCAACAGCTTTGCGACCAACCCGAGCTTTTATCCAAAGCTCCCGTACGACACCATGAAAGACCTCGCACCGGTGGGACAGATCGCGCAGTCGCCGCAGATGATCGTCGCGCATCCCAGCATGCCGGCCAGAACGCTCAGGCAGCTGATCGCGCTGTCGAAAGCGCAGCCGGGGGTGCTGAGTTATGGCACTTCGGGTAACGGCTCGACCGGCCATCTCGCAGGCGTGCTGCTCTCGATGATGACCGGGTTACAGCTCACGCACGTGCCGTATAAGGGAACCGCGCCGGCCGTGAACGAGCTCATCGGCGGTCATATCCCGCTGATGATCTCCTCGATGATCGCGACGCTGCCGCACGTGCGCAGCGGCAAGCTGAAAATCATCGCGCTGACCACCGCGAAGCGCTCGCCGGCGATACCGGAGGTGCCGACGATCGCCGAGTCGGGCGCGCCCGGCTACGACGCCACGCTCTGGTACGGCATCCTCGCACCGGCGCGCACGCCGGAGGCGATCGTGAAGCGCATGAACGCGGAACTCACGGCGGTGCTGAAGAGTCCCGATATCGTCGAGAAGCTCGCCACTCAGGCGGTCGAACCGCATCCCACTTCGCCCGAGCAGTTCGCAGCCCTGATTCGCAGCGAGCTCGAAAAATGGTCGAAAGTGATACGCGCGTCAGGGGTGAAAGCCGATTGACTGCCGGGACGCAGGACTGGCGCAGGATTCGCGCAGGATTCGTAGTCGCCGGCCGGCGTGACGCAACCTTGATGCAAGATCACGCTCGGTCGACGCAGCGCGATAAAAAAGGCGCCGAAGCGCCTTTTTTAGAACAGCCGGTTTTAGTAACCGCCGGCTGAGGGCCGGATCTGCCCGCGAATCTCGCCACCTTTGTTCTGCGCGCTGTGGACGTTGAAGTAGAGACGGCCTGCCTTGTAGCTCTCGTATTGCGAATCCGTGAGCTTCGCGCCACCCTTCGTCGACCACTGGTTATCGCCGGTTTTCTCCATGGGCACGATCACCGGGCCATTCGAACCCGCTGCGGCTTCGTGGATGTGCGCCGCGACGCCGTTCACCCCTTGCGTGTTGATCGTGCCGCTCACCGACTTGTCCGCACCGACCGTGACCGTCGCGGTGCCCGACGCTGACGTGTTAACCGGAGGCACTTCCTCGGCGCCGGTCAGGCGAACCTGCACCGCCTGGTTGCCCATCGACGCGCAACCGGCGAGGACGAGTGCTGCGATGAACATCGATGTGCGCTGCGTAAACGTGTGGGTCCACTTCATTGAAATCTCCTGTGTTATTTGGGACGTTGACTGGTTTCACTTTTCGACGACACCTTCCCCGTGAAACCGGCCGCGTCCACATCATATGCCATTCGGACCACTGTGTGCTGCGCCCGCATTGGCGCGCCCGCGCAGGGGCCCACCGGAATAACACCGTCGAGCCGCGGTCTATTCCACGCCCCACGAAAGCCGTCAGAAGTTTTCCGGCGTGACTTTGGCGTCGGCGATCGCTTTCCCCCACTTGCGGATCTCGACTGCAAGGAACCTGGCAAATTCGTTCGGCGTGCTGCCGACCGGCTCGGCGCCCTCCCCGGAAAGACGCTCCCTGAGCTGAGGCACGCGCAGCGCCGCGACGACGTCGGACTGCACTTTGCTGACGATGGGGGATGGCGTCCCGGCCGGGGCGAGCAGCGCATACCAGCCCGTCACGTCGAAGCCCGGCAGTCCCGCCTGCGCCATCGTGGGAACGTCGGGCATCACCGCAGAGCGCGTTGCGCTGGTGACGGCGAGTACCCGCAGCTTGCCCGCCCTGATCTGCGGCATCGCGGCCAGAAAGTTGTTGAACATGAGCTGGACCTGCCCCGAGATCAGATCGATGTTGGCGGGGCCGGCGCCTTTATACGGGATGTGGACGACGTCGATGTTCGCCGCGGTCTTGAACAGCTCGAATCCCAGGTGCGGCCCGCTGCCGTTGCCGGAAGACGCGTACGAGAGCTGCCCCGGACGGGCCCTGGCCAGAGCGATGAGCTCCTTCACCGTTTTCGGCGGCAGCGCAGGATGGATGGTGAGCACGAACGGATACTGCGCCATCAACGTCACGGGCGCGAAATCCGCTGCAGTGTCGTAGGGCAGCTTGCGATAGAGGGACGGGTTGATCGCATGCGTGGCGATGACCACGAGCAGCGTGTAGCCGTCGGGTTTCGCTTTGGCCCCCAGATCCGTGCCGATGATGCCGTTCGCGCCCGAGCGATTGTCGACGATCACCGGCTGGCCCCACATCTCGCTCAGCTTTTGCGCCACCGTACGCGAGATGATGTCGGTGCCCCCGCCAGGCGGGAACGGCACCACGATGCGTACCGCGCGCGATGGATAGGCGCCGCCGGCCTGCGCCGCGGCATGGAGTGGAATGCCGCACAGCATGGCCGCAATGAGCCATCGGCCCAGCAGGCCCTCACGCCTCATGACACGCCACTCCGTCATGCTGCGCCACGAAATGCAGAAGCGCTGTTGCGCAGGCAGCCGGAGCGATGTGATGCACCATGTGGTAACGCGTGGGCAGGTGGATGACGCGGAAATCGCGCAGGTTCTCGACCAGCATGGCCTCCTGCTCGGCGCTCGTGATGGGGCCGTCGGTCGGATACAACCCGAGCACCGGGCACTGCACCTGCGGCAGGAACGACGCGGCGTTCGCGCCGTTGACCAGCTTCGCGAATGCGAGCTGCACCTCGGCGCTGCTTTTCGCGAATTCCGCTTCGTACCAGTCGAGCAGTCCCGGGGCCGACTCCGGCGGGAAGCGTGTGCTGCGGTTGGTCGCCTTGAGCCAGGCATCGCGGCCCATTTCCTTCATGGCGTCGACTCGCGACTTGTGCCCCATCGAGTATGTCTCTTTCATTTTTTCGCTGATATAGACCGGCGTAGACACGAGGCTCAGCGTGCGCACGCGGTCAGGATGCATCGCGGCAAGGGCAAGACCGAGAATGCCCCCCATCGATTCGCCGCAGAAATGAACCGACTGCGCACCGGCATCGTCGAGAACGGCAATGAGATCGCCGACGAGGGCATCGACCGTGACGCCGTGCTCGAGATCGAAGTCGGCCGATGAGGCGCCGAGCCCTCTCGCGTCGGGCCTCACGATGCGGTAATACCGGCTCAGATACGGCACCCAGCTGTACCAGAAGCGCGACGAGCGGCCATTGCCGTGCTGGAGTACCAGATACGGGGCGTTCTTCCACGGATCGGTGTAGTCGTCGACGACGTAATGAATCGGCGGCTGGCCGCCGCGTTGAACAAAAGGCATGGCTACTCCGCAGCTCAGTCGGCGCGCTCGCCGTCGTGCAGCGAGAACGCGATCGTGCACGGTTTGCCCGAGCGGTTGCTCCAGGCGTGGTTGGTGCCGCGCTGAACGACCGTGTCGCCCGCCTTCAGCTGAACCTCTTCAGTGTCGAGCACCAGAGTGATCTCGCCTTCGAGGATCAGGCATAAATCGAGCGTTCGCGTTTTCTGCATGTACGGGTGCGGCGCTTCGGCGCTGTACGTCGATGCGCCGGGCGAGCCCATCGCGGCGAAGAAAGCCTGAACCTCGCGCGCACCGACTTTTCCGCGATAGGCGTCGTCCGGCGGGAAGGTGACGACACGGCAGACTGAGCCCCCCGGCGGCGGCTCTATCGTGTGCGGCGCGCCGAGCGTGTCGCGCAGTCCTTCGATCGGTGCCGGGGTGCGGTCGGTCACCCAGATCCGCGTGGACGAATAACCCGGGCGCGCCGGGTCGGTGCGCACATCGGGCGACGGACCGTCGTGTATAGCAACCGACTTGCCGCTCTCGTCGTCGACCGTGACGATGCGCCGCACGGGCTTGATGTCTCTAGGCATGGTTTTCATTCCCTGAATCACTTGTCGTCATTCGCGATATTTCGCACCCATCATCACGAACGCCATGAGGCTGCCAACACGCGGATTCTGCCAGCCGTGCCAGTTCCCGAGTTGCACGACCACGTCGCCGGGCTTCATCACGTGCTCGCCCTTGTCGAGCACGAGGACACGCTCGCCTTCGAGCAGGATGCCGTAATCGACGGTCTCGGATTTGTGCACGGGTGAAGAGTATCCATTGGCGCCACCGCGATCCCACGTGCCGCCGGGACGTTGTCTGGGCTCGTGCAGCGGCACGGCGTTCTGGTCCGTCGTCACGTCGTAATCCGGCGGCTTGGGTGGCGACTGCACGATGCGCAGGTGTCCGCCCTCGTGCGGAGGCTCGAAGCTGAAAGGCAATCGCCCGTCGTCGCGCGTCCCCGCAATCGGCGCGGGACATCGCTCATACACCCAGACTTCGGTCATGCACGTCCCGGGGCGTATCGCCCCCGGATTCACGTTCGGCGCGGCGCTGTCGTACAGCACGCATGAACGCCCCTGAGCGTCATTACCGGTCACGACACGTCTGATCGGTTTGATTTCGTTTGCCATGTTTTCCCTCGCCTGTCGCTTTATCGCTGCCCATTCAAAGTGGGTCAAGGCATACGCCGGGACGCTCTTACCGCATCACCGATCCCCACATCACCTCGTCACCTCATCACCGCATCACCGCATCACTGCATCACCTCGTCACCGCATCACTTCGTCACCCGGCCACCGGCTCGAACACCGGCAGCTGCGTATCGTCCGCGACGCGGCGAAACGCGGCGCGCACCGACATCCCGATGCGCACCGCGTCGGGGGCGCAGCCGGTGACGCCCGTCATGAGATGCGGTCCTTCTTCGAGTGCTACGATTGCCACCACATACGGCACTTCCGCTGCAAACGCCGGGCTCGGCGCGCGATGCACCACGGTATAGGAATACACCTCGCCACGCCCGCTGCACGGCGACCACTCGAGCTTGTCGGAGCTGCAATAGGGACACAGCGCACGCGGATAGAAATGCCAGCGGCCGCACTCGATACAGCGAGGCAGCACGATGCGGCCTTCGTTCGCAGCGCTCCAGTACGGTGCCGTCGCCGCGTCAGGTACCGGTATGGGTCGTTCCATCGATCATCCTCACCACGTTGCACCTCATCACCTCATCACCTCATCACGCATCACCCCTTGCCCAGGATGAGCGTGCAATGAATGCTGATCACGCCGCCGTTGCCGTGCACCAGCGCGACCTGCGCATCGCCAACCTGCCTCTCGCCGCATTCCCCGCGAAGCTGGCGCACCGCTTCGACGACATGGAAGAAGCCGCCGCCGAGTCCCGGATGGCCCCCGGAGAGCAGGCCGCCGTGCGTCGTCACCGGCAGCTCGCCGCCGATGCCGATGCGCCCGCATTCCACAAAATGACCGCCTTCGCCTTTTTTGCAGAAACCCAGATCCTCGAGCTCGATGATGACGGTGATGGTGAAGCAGTCGTAAATCTGGGCGACGTCGATGTCCGCGGGCGTGAGACCCGACGACTCGAACGCGCCGCGGCCCGAATCGACTGCACCGGTCGACATGAGATCGACGTGCTCGCCGATGTGGCTGTGGCGCAAACCGTAACCCTGCCCGAGCAGGTGCACTGACCGCTTGCGCAGGTCGCGCGCGCGTTCGGGCGTCGTGACGATCGCCGCCGCAGCGCCATCCGACACGATCGCGCAATCCAGGATGTGCAGCGGAGAGGTGATCATCCGCGACTTCAGCACGTCCTCGACCGTAATCGGCTCGCGCTTGTGCGCATTGGGATTGAGGCTGGCGTGACGGCGGATCGTGACAGCCACTTCGGCGAGCTGTTCAGGCGTGGTGCCGAACTCGTGCATGTGCCGCTGCGCCGCAAGCGCATAGAGCGAAGGCACGATCGGCCCGTACGGCACTTCGAACTGGGGATGCGCGCTGCCGCCTTCCGCCATGCTTTTCACCGCCTTGGCACGCGAGCCGTGCGTGAGCAGGTTCTGTCCGGCCACGCACAGCACGGTGGTGCATTGCCCCGTCGCGACCGCCATCGCCGCCTGATGAATCATTCCGCAGCCCGAAGCACCCGCCAGATCCACCGTCGAGAGGTAGGTCGCTTTCACCCCCAGATGATGGGCGACGACGCCGCAGGGCATGTTCCAGTGCTCCACTCGCACCGGTGTGGTGAGCAGGCCGTCGATATCGCTCATGCGCAGCCCGGCATCTTCGAGCGCGGCGCGCGCCGCGTCGGCCTGCAGTTGCAGCGCCGAGCGATCGGGCACCTGCCCCACCTTGCTCGTGCCGACGCCGGCTATCGCCGCATTCGCCTTCATGCGGTCTCCTTCGTTGCAGTCCGCGCCTGCGTCACGACAAGCGCATCGACCACGCATACGCCCCGCCCACGTTCGAGCACGACCAGCGGGTTGATGTCGAGCTCGGCGATGGCGTCGCGCAGGTCGTGGCCCAGCCACGACAGTCGCACGATGCAGTCGCACAGCGCATCGATGTCGAGCGGCGCCGCGCCTCTCACCCCGTGCAGGAGCGCGCGGCTGCGCAGCTCGTCGAGCATGGCGCGTGCTTCGGCCACCGCGACCGGCGCCGCGCGGAAGCTGACGTCGCGCAGGACTTCGACATGGATGCCGCCCAGCCCCACGACCACCACCGGGCCGAACGTCGCATCGTTCGCAAGGCCGAGCATGACTTCGAGACCTGAGGGTGCCATCGGCTGCACGAGCACGCCGTTGAGCGCAGCCCGCGGCGCGTATCGCTTCGCACTCATCATGATTTCGTCGAACGCGCGTCGCACGCCCTCTTCACCTGACACCTCGAGTCGGATCGCGCCGGCTTCGGTCTTGTGCGCGATGTCCGGCGATTCGATCTTGAGCGCAACCGCACCGGCCATGTCGGCCGCGATGCGAACCGCCTCATCGGCCGTGCCTGCGAGTGCTTCGGACATGACGGGAAAGCCGTACGCCGCGAGCACCTGCTTGCTCTGCCGCTCGGTCAGGGTAGCGGCGCCGGCCTCGATCAGCCTGCGCGCCGCGGCCGTGTCGATACCAGGCGGGCGCTCGGCTTCGCGGTGACGCCGCTCGCGCAGGAATTCGCCGTACTGCATCGCGGAGCGCACCGCTTTCAGGCACGAGAGGGTGTTGCGATAGACCGGCACGCCCTGCTCGATCAGCACTTTCGGGGTCATCGCGGCATCGGTGCTGCAGCCGCCCGCCCACAGAAACGCCACCGGCTTTTGCGCGGTGCGCGCCGCTTGCGCGGCCTGCTGAAGGTCGCTGGCCGCAGCCATCGTGAAGACCGGGATGACGACATCCACGTTGTCATCCTCCGCGATGATTTCGATGCAGCGCCTGAAAACGTCCTGCTTGCCGATCGCCGCATTCGAAAAATCGGTGGGGTTTCCGGCGCTGCCCATCTTGGGCAACCACTCGCCGAGTCGCGTGCGCGTGAGCGCCGTATAGTCAGGCCAGGTAATCCCGAGCGTGGCACCCAGGTCCACCAGCCGCACGCCGTTTCCGCCCGAGACCGTCGTGGCGGCTGCCCGGCGCCCGCGCGGCCAGCGCCGGTTGCGCAGGAGCATCGCGAATTCATACAGCTCGCTTGCATCCTCGACCCGAACGATCCCGCACTGGCGCAGCACGGCATCGGCGACATCATCGGCGCCTGTGACCGCTCCGGTGTGCGACGCAGCCGCCCGGCTGCCGGCTTCGCTGCGCCCGAGTTTCAGCATCACGATAGGCTTCTCGCGGGCTGCCGCACGGCGCGCGAGCTCGATCAGGCGTGCGCCGTCGGTGAGGTGCTCGGCCAGCACGAGTATCACGTCGGTCGCCGCATCGTCGATCATGAACTCCAGAAAATCGAGCACGTCCAGATCGGCGCAGTTGCCGCAGCTCACTTCGTAGCTGATGCCGATGCCCAGCTCCTGTGCACGCCACATCACGTTGACCTGCGCGAGGCCGCCGCTTTGCGACACGATCCCGACATTGCCGGCAGGTTTGCGCGGCCCCGCAATCGTGGCGGTCGTCGTCATCGCAAACGCATCGACGAAATTGATCACCCCGTTGCAGTTCGGTCCCATGACACGCATGCCGGTGTCACGCGCAAGCGCACTGACTTCGCGCTGCATCGCGCGGCCCTCGTCGGTCCCGCTTTCCGCGAAACCGCCGGTATACACCGTGGCGAAACGCGCCCCGCGCTTCGCGCAATCCTTCAGCACGCCAAGCACGCGTTCGGCGGGGACGACCACACCCACGTGATCGGGCGCTTCGGGCACCTCGGCGATGCCCGGATAGCACGTGAGCCCCTGTAGCGCCGTGTAGCGCGGGTTGATGGGGAATATGCGCCCGGTGTAGCCGAAGTTGATCATCCGCTGCAGGCAGCGCCCGCCGAAGCGGTCGAGTTCTTCGGTCGCGCCGATAAGCGCAACGGACGAGGGGGCAAAGAAGGGTTTCAGATCGCTCACAGATTCTCTCGACCGTGGGTCACCACATCACCGGTACACTTCATCACTTCATCACCTCGTCACCACGTCACCACGTCACTTCATCACTTCATCACTTCATCACCTCGTCACTTCGTCACTTCGTCACTGCATCGCTCGCGCCATCACTTTTCCACCGTCCGTTTCTCGATCTCGATGAGCGCGTCGACACCGAGCGTGTCGTGCAGCGCCGCCTGCTCAGCCTTGCGCGACACGCCACCCATCACGGGGTTCGGCGTGCCTTCGTATATGGACCGGTAGGTCTGCTGCATCGCCCGGTGAAACGCCAGCTGGGTCGTAGGGACCGTCAGTATGCGGTAACCGAGCGCAGCGACCTCGTCGAGCGTGAGCCCGGTTTCGCGGTAGTTTTCACCCTGCAGCGAAATCATGAGCGGGGCGCCGAGACGCTCGCCGATGTAACGCATTTCTTCGGGATTGCGCGGTCCCACGTAAATCGCGTCCGCACCTGCCTCGCGATACGCTTCCGCCCGCCGCCTTGCATCATCCATGTTGCTCGAGCGCACGCCGTTGGTTCGCGCGATCACGAGGAAATCGGGACTGCGCCGCACCGCCACGGCTTCACGAACTTTCGCGGCCATGAGCTCGAGCGGGATCATGTGCTCGATGCCGATATGATGGTGCGCGCGCTTGGGCAGGATCTGGTCCTCGATCTCAATCGCCACAAACCCCGCCGCCTCGGCCAGCGGGATCACGTGATGCATGTGCATCGGGTCGCCGAAGCCCCCCGCCCCGTCGAGGATCAGCGGCAGATCGGACACGGCGCGGATTTCGATCCCGGCCTGGGTCAGCTCGGTGATGTTGAGATTCGCCTCCAGGCCGCATTTGATGTAGCCGAGCGTGCCGCCGCCGAGGTAAAGCATTTCGAAACCCGCAGCCTGCGCGATCTTCGCGCACAGCGGATTGAACACCGCCGGCGCAAGATACGCTTTGGGCTGCGCAATCATGTCACGCAGTTTCATACCCGTCATCGCGCGCTCCCTATCGGTGAAGCGGATTCAATCGGTGATGGCAAAGCGGGACACCGTGACGAGGTCCGTTCCGTACAGCGCCTTCCCGTCCCAACGTCGTCGACATCAATCGACTGTGATCCCTGAAGCCTTGATGACCCTGGCCCACTTCGCCACGTCGGTCTTCAGCGATGCCGCATACTGATCGGGCGTCGTCGCCGCGACTTCAGCCCCTTCGGCAGTGAGGCGCGACCTGATCTCCGGCGCGTTCATCGCTTTGACGATCTCTGCATTCAGGCGCTGCACGATTTCACGCGACGTGCCGCCCGGCGCGAGTATGCCGTGCTGGCCGCTTTCGTCGAATCCCGGAATCGCATCGGCCACCGGTGCCAGCTCGGGCGCGACGGACGCCCGCTTCGCGCTGCTCACCGCGATCGCGCGAATCTTGCCTGCTTTAGCGTGCGGCAACCCCGCGATGATGTTGACCATGAGGATCTGACACTGGCCCGCCATGGTGTCGATCAGCGCCGGGCCCGCGCCGCGGTAGGGGATATGAGTCATCCGGGTGCCGCTGCTCAGCTTCAGGAGCTCCATCGCCATGTGCGGCCCGGTACCGCTGCCGCCCGAGGCGTAGTTGAGCTGCCCCGGTTTCGCGCGGGCGAGCGCGACCAGCTCCTTCGTCGACCTGACCGGAAGCGAAGGGTGAACGGTCAGGATGTACGGTGCGTAGGCGAGGAGCGTCACCGGCGCGAGATCGCGCAACGCATCGTACGGCAGCTTCGGGTAAAGGCTCGCGTTGATCGACAGGCTGTTCGATACCAGAATGATCGTGTAGCCGTCAGGGGGCGCTTTGGCGACCAGATCCGCGCCCAGCGAGCCGCCGGCGCCGGGCCGGTTGTCGACCACGACCGACTGGCCGACGCCTTCGGAGAGTTTGGCGGCGACCGTTCGCGCCAGGATGTCGCTGGGGCCGCCCGGCGCCAGCGGAACGATGAGCCGGATCGGCTTCGAAGGATAATTCTGGGCGTGGCCGCACGCCATGGCCACCGCCATGATGCCGCCCAGCGCAACGCCTGCTGCTGCTTTCCTCACGCATTCCTCCTCTTAGTGCCTTGGTGTCGGCGCCGCTGCCGGGCGCCTGTGGCCGTTCGAATCAGCTCACCACGTCATTCCGCCTTCACGTTCGCATCCCTGATCACTTTCGCCCAGCGCGCGATGTCCGCGCGCACGAACCGCCCGAATTCCTCGGGCGTATTGCCGACCGCCTCGAATCCCAGGCCTTCGAGCTTCTGCTGCACGTCGGCAAGTCCGAGCGCTTTGACGACTTCGCCGTGAAGCCGGTCGATGACCGCCCTGGGCGTGCGCGCCGGCACCAGGAATCCATTCCAGCCGAACACATCGAAACCCGACAGCCCCGCCTCGGCCACCGTCGGCAGGTCCGGAACGGACGCCGAGCGCTTCGCCGTCGACACCGCCAGGCCGCGGATGCGTCCGGCACGCACCTGCGGCACGCCCGCGGGACCGACGACGAACATGACCTGCACCTGGCCTGCCATGAGCTCGGTGAGGGCTGCGGCGACGGTCTTGTAGGGCACGTGCACCATGTTCACGCCGGTCATCGTCTTCAAGAGCTCGGTGGCCAGGTGCGGCGGGGTGCCGCTCCCGCCGGTCGCGTAGTTCAGAACGCCGGGCTTCATCTTCGCGAGCTGGATGAGCTCCGCCACCGACTTCGCTGGAACGGCCGGATGGACCGAGAGGATGAACGGGGTCGAGGCGATCAGCGTGACCGGCGCGAAATCCTTCGCCATGTCGTACGGCACTTTATACAGACTCGGCAGGATGAGATGGGTCCCTGTCGCGAGCAGGATCGTGTAGCCGTCGTGCGGGGCCTTGGCGACTACATCCGCCGAAATACTGCCGCCCCCACCGCCGCGCTGGTCGACAACGATCGGCTGCCCCCACGCGTCGGTGAGCTTCTGCCCGATCACGCGCGCCAGCGCATCGGGCCCGGGTCCGACGATGCACCGGATGGGCTTGGTCGGGTACTGCTGCGCAATCGCGTTCACCGATACCGCCAGGCTGGCGAGCGCCGCGGCGGCGCCCAGCGCGCACGTGATGCGCTTCATCCGCCTCTTCCCTGGTGCCCGGTGTTGCGCACCTGAAAAAGCTCGCCCGCGCCCGTCGTGACGAACAGCGTCGATCGATCCGCCCCGCCGAACGTGCAGTTGACCGGCCGGTCGGCCGGTACGCGGTGCGAGCCGAGGATCTCCCCGCCCGGCCTGAAGACATACACCATGGGCCCCGGACCGCTCTGCTGCCAGCCGGCACACGCGAAAATGTTGCCTCGCGCATCGAGACACAGGCCTTCGATGCCGCGGTGGGCACCGCGGGAATCTTCACCGAAGGTATGCAGGACTGCCGGCGCGCCGACGACTTCGCGGCCTTCGAGCGTGTAAGCCCTCAGCTCGCGCGTACCACCGGGGGCGTTGTCGGTTTCGGCCACATACAGTGTGCGCTCGTCTGCCGACACGGCCACGGCGCGAGGTGCGTGCGTGTCGTACGTGACGCGCTTCAGGTCCCACAGCCGGCGCTGCTCTTCGTGGTCGAGCCGTAGCACCGATGCGTGCGCGAGCGGCTCGAAAATCTGCGGCCCCGATGCGCGCACCGCGCTGTGCGGGTCGGTGAACCAGATGCTTGCGCGCGCATCGATGAAAAGATTGTTCGGCTGGTTATGGTATTCGCCCTCGAGCATGTGGGGCATTACCGCGGTGGCGCCGTCAGGCGCGAAATGCACGATGCGCCTGCCGCCTTCCTGGGCGCCGTAGACATGGCCTTCGGGTGCGCACGCAAGCCCGTTCGTGCGATTGGTGTAGCGGCGAAATTCCGAGACCGCGCGCGAGCCCGGATCGTAAGACAGTACGCGACTTTCGTCCGGAACGCTGAACAGCAGCGAACGCCCGGTCCACGCGAGACCGCCCAGCGGCGCGTCGTACGGTCCTGCAATACGCTCGAATTCCCAGGCCTTCATGCTGCCCTCCCCGGCTGAACGACCGCCACGCCGGGCACTTTCACGCGCGTGCGATACACCGATGAGCGTGTCGTGATGTACAGCGTGCACCAGTCGTCCTCCGCCCATCCCATGTTCGTGACGTGGCCCGGGATGCGCAGGCGCCCAAGGCGTTTGCCGCTCGCATCCATGACGTGGATGCCGCCCGGACCGGTACAGTAGACGTTGCCTTCGACGTCGACTTTCATGCCGTCGGCGATGCCTTCCTCGCTGCCTTCGAGCTTGTGAAACAGACGCGCGTTGGTGACGGAGCCGTCGGGCTGCACATCGAACGCGCGAATGAGGTACTGGCGGCTGTCATTCACATACAGCACGCGCTCGTCGGGCGAGAAGGCAAGACCGTTGGGGTAGGCGCAGTCCTCGATGGCCAGGGTCAGTTGCCCGCCGTCGGGCGAGAGCCTGAATACGCCCTGGAAAGGCAAATGCTGCTGCACGTCTTCGCCGGCCATGCCGACGTTGAACAGCGCGCCGGGCGAATCGGTCCAGTAAATCGAGCCGTCGGACTTCACGACGATGTCGTTCGGGCTGTTCATCTTGCGCCCTTCGTAATGCGAGGCGAGCGTCGTCACCGAACCGTCGGACTCGACGCGCCAGATCGAGCGCGAAGCCCAGCCGGCGACGAGGAGCCGCCCCTGCGCGTCGTACGTGAGCCCGTTCGCCTTGGTCGAGGGGCGAATGAAAACTTCGCGCCCATGCCCCGGTTTCCAGCGCCAGATCGTGTCGCCGACGATGTCGACGAAATAAAAGGTGCGCTCGCGCACGTTCCACAGCGGCCCTTCGCCGAACACGAGATCGTTCGCGATGAGGTCGAGCGGCGCATCCTCCGAGACGAGTCGCTCGATACCGCTCGAGCGCATGTCGATTTCCAGCATCAGTGGCCCCTCCGCCTGAATTTTTTATGTGGCGATCTTAGCAGCTTGCGAGGCCGGCGCAGTCTGCGAGTGCGTGCCGCCGCACGCTCGAGCCGAGCCGCGTCTCCGCCCGCTCTCGCGCGATATAATGCACGCCATCATTGGGGAGTAGCCGCCTTCACCGGTTCAGGTGAGGGGAGCGCGTCAACATACTTGTCCTCGAATCAGGGTCCCGATTCGCCGGACATGGCGCGTTCGATGCCGCGACAGCGGTAAGGCGAGACTTTTGGTATCGGCCTTCGCTCGAGAGTCGGGCGGGAAGGCCGTGCCATTAGTCACACCGCCCGACTCCGGCCTCACTCAAATGGAAGCGCTACTCGTCTCGACCGGCATCGTCGCCCTCGCTGAAATGGGCGACAAGACGCAACTCCTCGCCCTCCTCCTCGCGGCCCGTTTCCGCCGCCCCGTGCCGATCATCCTCGGCATACTCGTCGCAACGCTGCTCAATCACGCACTCGCCGGCGCACTCGGCGCGTGGGTGAGCCACACCCTTGGCGCAGAGATCATGCGCTGGATCCTCGGCATTTCATTTCTGGCGATGGGCGCATGGATGCTGATCCCGGACAGTGCGCCCGACCTGAAGCCCAAAGCAGCCCGCTTCGGCGTCTTCGGAACCACCCTGATCCTTTTCTTCTTCATCGAAATGGGCGACAAGACACAGATCGCGACCGTTGCGCTCGCCGCGCGCTATTCGGCTTTGTATGCGGTGGTCGCGGGCACGACACTCGGGATGATGCTCGCCAACATCCCGGCGGTGCTGCTCGGGGACCGCGCGACCCGGAATCTTCCGGTGCGAACGATTCAGGTGATCGCGGCGCTGATCTTCGCGGCGCTGGGCGGCGCCGTGCTGGCGGGGTTCGGCGCCAGATGAGCAATCGCCCGGGCCGCCTCGCCGCTTACGACGCCGGCTGAAGGAACCGGAAATCGACCTCGGGCTTGCGGCCGCTCACGATATCCGCCAGCGCGCGCCCCGAGCCGCAGGCGTGCGTCCATCCGAGCGTGCCGTGTCCCGTATTGAGATAGAGATTGGCGTAGCGCGTGCGGCCGATCAGCGGGACGTTGCCTGGCGTCGCGGGGCGCAAACCGGTCCAGAACCGCGCTCGCGTGGAATCAGCCGCGCCGGGAAACAACGTTTCGAATCGGCGCAATATCGCCTGGCAGCGCGTCGGGTTGAGTGCGGTGTCGTAACCGTTGAGCTCGGCCGTGCCAGCAATTCGCATCCGGTCGCCGAGGCGCGACATGACGAGCTTGTATTCGTCGTCGGTCAGGCTGACGCTCGGCGCGCGCGTGCCATCCGTAATCGGCATCGTCACCGAATAGCCTTTCACCGGGTAGACCGGGATGCTCACGCCCAGCGGCCTCACCATCCGCGCGCTGTAGCTGCCGAGCGCAATCACGTAGGCATCGGCCTGCAGGTAGCGCGAACGCTCGTCCGGGTCGGTCACCTGCAGTCGGGTCACGATATCCCCGGTGTGGTCGAGCGCGGTGATTCGATGCCCATAAAGAAAGACGACGCCGTGTGCCGCCGCGCGCTCCGCCAGTCGCTCCGTGAAAAGGTGCGCATCGCCCGATTCGTCCGCCGCGGTATACGTGCCCCCGGCGAGGCGATCCCGGGCAGAGGCGAGCGCGGGCTCGATCCCGATGCATTCCCCGGCGCTTCGGAGCTGACGATCGCAACCGATTTCGCGCATCAGACGTGCAGGCTCGATCGCATCGTCGTAGGCCTGCTGACTGGTATAGAAATGCAGGATGCCGCGCTCGAGATGATCGTATTCGATTCCGGTCTCGGCACGCAGCGCTTTGAGGCTTTCGCGGCTGTAAAGCCCCAGGCGCACGATCTGCATGAGATTGTCGCGCGTGCGCGAGGCACGGCACTCGAGCAGGAAACGCATTCCCCACGCCCATTGGCGCACATCAGCACGCAGGCGGAAAAGCAGTGGCGCGTCTTCCTTGAACAGCCACTTCAGCATTTTGCGCGGCGCACCGGGATTGGCCCACGGCTCGGCGTGGCTCACCGAGATCTGCCCGCCGTTCGCGAAGCTCGTCTCCAGCGCCGCTCCGGGCTGCCGGTCGATCACGGTGACTTCATGGCCGGCGCGCGCGAGATACCACGCCGCAGTCGTGCCGATGACACCGGCGCCAAGTACGAAGACCTTCATAGCTGGAATTCGGGAAGTTGAGGTGTGGGATCACACCGCGTTCGATTATACGCGCCCGTGCACTCTCGACATGACCCACGCCGAAGCGTCCAGCACACGCGTGACGATACGATCAGGGCAGGGTTTTGACGTCGCTCAGATAGCCGTGCTGCATCGCGTCCGCGAGGGCATCCGCATATTCGGCAAAGATCCCGCTTGCCGCTTCCTG
The DNA here is from genome assembly GCA_046597455.1 of Burkholderiales bacterium. GTDB lineage: Bacteria > Pseudomonadota > Gammaproteobacteria > Burkholderiales > SG8-41 > JAQGMV01. The sequence continues at coordinate 8,918 of JBKJKJ010000125.1, read as the reverse complement.
CACGGTGCCATGGTCGTCGTGCCGCTCCCACCGCCAACCGGTACCGTCTTCTGTAACGCGCAGAAACAACCACTGATCCATATCACCCTCGCATCGAGCCGCATCGGATCATTCGGAGCAAACGATATGCCGTGGGGGACGGCAGCCCAGAGGTGAATCGCCGCAGTGCGATGCTAGAATTTGACGTGCCACGACAGCACTCTCGCAGGAGCTCCCCATGCCGATCGGAAAACTCGATCACTACTCGATACGCACGCTCGATATCGAAGCGTCCCGGCGGTTCTACACCGAAGTGATGGGTTTCGAAGTGGGCTACAGGCCGGACTTCGAATTCCCGGGCCTGTGGCTCTACAACGGCGCACGTCACCCGGAATCCTACGGCGTCGTGCACATCATCGGTGTCGACCTCGAGAATCCCGAAGGACTCAAGGCTTATCTCGGGGAGCGTGACCCGTCGAGCCTCAACGGCACCGGCACCGTCGATCACATGGCTTTCGCCGCGACGGGTCTGGCGGAAATGCGTGCACGCCTGGAGCGCAACGCCGTCGCGTATCGCGAGCGTACGGTGCCCGATCTCGGCCTGCATCAGGTCTTCGTCGAGGACCCCAGCCAGGTCACCATCGAGCTCAATTTCCCCGCTCACGAAGCCCAGCGTACAGCTTGAGCGCCGCCATCTCTACGAACGGCGGGCCCGGCGCAGCCTCGGCGCTGCGCGCAATCGTCGTCGGCGGCTCGCTTGGCGGCCTTTTCGCCGCGAATCTTCTCCTGCGGCGCGGCTGGGATGTCCACGTCTTCGAGCACTCGCGCGGCGATCTCGTCGGGCGCGGCGCAGGCATCATCACCCACCCTGAGCTTTTCACCTGCCTCGAGCGCATCGGCATCCGGATCGACGAGCGCTTCGGTGTCGATGTGCCCGAGCGTATCGCCTTCGATCAGAGCGGGCGCGTGCTCGGCACCTTGCCGATCAGGCAGTGCCTCACGACGTGGGGACGCCTGTACGAGGTACTCAAAGCCGCATTCCCGCCTGAGCGCTATCACTTCGGCCACACCCTCGACAGCGTGGACCAGACCGCGAGCCGCGTGCGTGCGCGTTTCGCCAACGGCGTGACCGCCGAAGGTGACCTGCTCGTCGGCGCTGACGGTATCCGCTCCGCAGTGCGCGCCCAGGTCCTGCCGGAAGTGAAAACGCACTACGCCGGCTACGTGGCGTGGCGGGGCATGGCCGCGGAGCAGACGCTCACGCCCGCGACGCACCGCGACCTGTTCCCGCGTTTCGCTTTCAGCCTCAACGATTCAGAACACATGGTGGGCTACCCCGTCGCCGGCTTCACCCGTTCCACCCACCCCGGCGAGCGCTGCTTCAACTTCGTGTGGTACCGGCCCGTAGGCGCAGGGGAGGCGCTGACCCGTTTGTGCACCGACCGCCAGGGACATGCCCACGACATGTCAGTCCCGCCGCCCCTCCTGCGACCGGCGCTGGTGCAGGAAGTACGAACAGCGGCCCGGCAATTGCTTGCGCCCCAATTCGCCGAAGTGGTGGAGCAGGCCCCTCAGCCTTTTTTCCAGGCGATTTTCGATCTCGAATCGCCGCGCATGACGTTCGGGCGGATCGCATTACTGGGGGACGCCGCGTTCGTCGCACGGCCCCACGTCGGCATGGGCGTGACCAAGGCGGCCGGGGACGCCATGGCGCTGATCGATGCGCTCGGCGCGACCGGGGAGGATGTTGCAGCTGCGTTTGCGAACTATGAAGATGCGCGCAGGCCGTATGGCGCAGCGGTGGTCGCATATGCGCGGGCGCTCGGCGCGTATCTCGCCGGGAGCCGGACAGACGAGGCAAGAGGGCATCACACGGCTGAAGCGGTGATGAGAGAAATAGCGGTCACCCGTGAATTCCGCGAGGGGCCCACATGAGGTTAACGAGGAAAGCTCAGGTGAAACAGATGACCCGACTCCCGCACGCTTACCGCGCTCGTCGCGCCCGCCCACTCACCGGAATGGGCGCGCTCATCGCCCTGGCACTGACTACGTCCTTCAATGCCCACGCCGAGGACGCCGAACCGACGAGCGCAACGCGCCTGCTCACCGCGCCGCAGTCCCTGATCGCACCACCGCAGGGTACGGCCGAAAGCCTCCGCCCCGGCAAAGCGCTCGCCCTGTCGGGCGCGCCTGACGACTACAAACGATATCCCGTCGACATCCCGTCATCATGGGCCGCGCTGGGAGACGACGCGAAGACGCGGCGGGCCGACAGCAAGCAGGAAGATCGCGAAAACGCGGCGGAGATCAAGACGCGAAAAAGCTACCTCATTCCTGCGCTCGAAATCCTCGGCTTCCAGGCGGGGCTGAATGCGGTCGATCGCGTCATATTCGGCTGCTGTGAATACAACGTCACCCCGTCGTCGATCCGGCGCAACCTGAGCCGTGGCTGGGTGACCGACAACGATCCGTACGCCATCAACCAGCTCGGACATCCCTATCAGGGGTCGATGTACCACGGTTTTGCCCGATCTGCCGGGCTCAACTACTGGGAGGCCCTCGCGTACACTTTCGCGGGGAGCGCCGTCTGGGAGATCGCGGGGGAAACCACGCCGCCTTCGAAGAATGATCAGATCACGACCGGCATCGGCGGCACATTCCTCGGTGAATCGCTGTTTCGCATGTCCAACCTCCTGCTCGAAAGCGGAAATCTGCCGAGGTTCTGGCGTGAGCTGGGCGCAGCGGCGATCTCGCCCCCTACCGGATTCAACCGGCTCGTTTACAAAGATCGATTCGACCAGATCTTCGCCAGCCGCAGTCCGGCGTATTACAGCCGCCTCCAGGTCGGCGCCAGCGCCACCACCCAAAGCCAGCAAGGCACGTCGACCGAGCTCAAACGCAACGAAGGGCTCATCAATTTTTCGATGGACTACGGCCTTCCCGGAAAGCCGGGGTATGCCTACACGCGCCCGTTCGACTATTTCAACTTCGAGGGTACGTTGTCGACAGCCAAAGGTGTCGAGAGCGTGATGACGCGTGGGCTCCTGCTCGGCACCGATTATGATGTAGGCAAGAACTACCGCGGTGTCTGGGGTCTTTATGGCAGCTATGACTATATTTCGCCGCAGACCTTCCGCGTCTCGAGCACGGCGCTTTCGCTGGGGACCACGGCGGAATGGTGGCTGTCGCAATCGCTTGCCGTGCAGTACACCGCCCTGTTCGGTGCGGGCTATGCCAGCGTGGGCACGATCAACGGTAGCCGGGACAACGATTATCACAACGGCATCGCCCCCCAGGCCCTGCTCGCCATGCGCCTGATATTCGCGGACCGCATGTCGCTCGACTTCACCGGCCGCGAATACTTTGTCAGCGGCATCGCGGCCGATCGCGCAGGCCGCTCTCCCGGGAACGACAACATCGCACGCGCGGACGTCGCCCTGACCTACCGCATCGCGAAACAGCATGCGATCGCCGTCCGTTTCCAGGCTCAGCGCAGGGATGCCCATTACCCGGACCTGGGCAACCGCACACAATCGCGCTCCACGATCGGAATCTTCTATACGCTCCTCGGCCGTGAAGGCTTCAGCGCGCACGACTGGCGGTAAAGCCGTGTGCGAGACAGGTTGACCGTTGAACAATGCGCTGGAGTTGTACGAATCGCGCGTGAGCGCCATCGAGATTGCGGACGGCGTCGCGCGGGTTCATTTCTCCCACGCTTATATTCATAAATCTGCGGGAACGGGCGGCCAGGGTCAAGGGACCGCGTGGAGTCAGGAAGCGCTGCTCACGCTCTCCGAAGCCAGCGCGTCAACGCCGTTGCCGCCGCTGCCTGCTACCATTTCGGAAGGGTTCCTGGAAGTCGGCGGAATCAGGCACGAGTTGCTGCCGCTGCCTTTCGCACGCAAGGTCGGCGCGATGCTGCGGCTGACATTTGCCGACGGCGCTGAGGTGGAAATCGTCGGCAAGCGGCCCTTCGTCGATCTGCTCGGGAAACCCATTTACCTCCAGGATTTGTAACGCCCGACCATGTCTTTGATCGCGACGCTCAAGGCACGCGCCCGACAGCTCAAGGGCGAAGTCATCGCTTTGTACATGGCGTCGCGCCACCCGGACACACCGTGGTACGCAAAGCTTTTCATCATTGCGATCGTGGCCTACGCGCTGAGTCCGATCGACCTCATACCCGATTTCATTCCCATCCTCGGCTTCCTCGACGAAATCATCCTGCTGCCGATCGGCATCGTCCTCGCGGTGAAAATGATTCCCGCGGACGTGATGGAGCAATGCCGGGTGCGCGCATCGGCCGGCGCCGCAGAGGGGTCCGGCCTCGGGCGCATCGGCGCGGCCATCATCGTCCTGCTCTGGCTTGCGCTCATCGTGCTCGCCGGCATGTGGGCCCATAGCGCTTACTCGCGCGAGCGCGCCCCGGCGACGATCATCGGTGCGCACGCCGGGTCACTTGCGGAATCGGGAAACTCGACAAGGTACATATGAAGCTCGAAATCTTCTCCGACTACGTCTGACCCTTCTGTTGGCTGGCGGAGCCGGCCGTTCATGAACTCGCCACGAGCGCGCCCGATGTCGAAGTCGTATGGCGCGCTTTCGAGCTGCGCCCCGAGCCCGTGCCGACGCTCGATCCCGCAGGCGAGTATCTGCATCGAGTATGGAACAGCTCGGTTTATCCCATGGCCGAGCGCCTGGGGATGAAGCTCATCCTCCCGCCGGTGCAGCCACGCTCGCGGCTCGCGCACGAAGCGGCACACTGGGCGCGCAGCCAGGGCCGCTTTGATCAGTACAACGCGGCCGTCTTCCGGGCATTTTTTGAGCGCGGCGAAGACATCGGTGACATCGCGGTGCTCACGCGCCTCGCAGCCGACGTGGGATTGGACGCGCAATCGCTGGGCCGGGCGCTCGACACTCGCGATTTCCGGCGTGCCGTGTTGGCGGATCAGCAACTCGCGCACGCGCTTCGCGTCAGTGGGGTGCCCGCTTTCGTTGCCGATCGCCAAGCAATGCTGAGCGGCGTGCAGCCGCTGGCGGCCCTCAGGGAGCTGACCCGCGGACGTGCGTTAAGATAGGCGGGCTCCCAACACCAAAACCCAGGAGGAATCCATGACGGCCGAATCAAACGATATCAAGGCTTTGACGTTCGACGTATTTGGAACCGTGGTTGACTGGCACGGCAGCGTCGCCCGTGAAGTGCGGGCGCTCGCCGCGCAGAAAGGACTGCGGCTGAACGCAGTCAAGTTCACCAAGGCCTGGCGCGCCGGCTACCGGCCCGCGATGGACCGGGTGCGCACCGGAGAGTTGCCGTGGACCAAGATCGACGTGCTGCACCGGATGATCCTCGACGACCTTCTGGTGAAATTCAAGATCGCCGACGCGCTGACCGAAGACGAGAAAATCCACCTGAACCTCGTATGGCACCGCCTGAAACCGTGGCCCGACGCGGCGCGGGGTTTGAAGCGGCTCAAGCAGCGCTACATCATCGCGACCCTCTCCAACGGCAACACCGGCCTGCTCGTGAACATGGCGAGAAACGGCGGGCTGCTGTGGGACTGCATTTTCTCGTCGGAGACTTTCCACCACTTCAAGCCCGATCCTGAGATGTATCTCGGGGCTGCGGATGCGCTGGATCTGAAGCCCGAGCAGGTGATGATGGTCGCGTCGCACAAACACGACCTGCGCGCCGCCGCGAGGCACGGGCTCAAAACGGCATTCATCAAGCGCCCGCACGAACACGGTCGCAACAACAATCCCGATCTGCAGTCCGAGCCCGAATTCACTTACAACGCCGAGAACTTTCTCGATCTCGCCGATCAAATGGGCGCCTGACCGGATCGCCGTAGCGGCCGACGCGCGCTGAATCGCTGAAACCGCGCGGCATCTACGCACGAAAAAACGGCCGGTGTTTGTGCACCGGCCGTTCCTCATGATTCGCCCTGCCCGGCAGTGATCAGCCCAGTTCGACCGGCACGAAAATCTTCATGTCGTCGCGCTGAACCAGCAGCGCCATCATTTTCGAATCCTTCTCCTTGGTCGCGGCGTTCAGCTCTTCGGCACTCGTCAACGATTTACCGTTGACCGCCAGGATGATGTCGCCCGCGCGGATACCGGCTCTCGCCGCTGCGCCGCCCACCTGCTCCACCAGCACCCCGCCCTGCACCGACGCTTCCTTCTGCTCCTCGGTGGTGAGGTTACGCACCGCAACGCCGAGCCTCGCGCCGGTCAGGTTCGCGGTCTGTGCAACCGCGACTTTAGCCGGCTGCGCTTCACCGATGCTCACCGCGATCTCCTGCGGTTTGCCCTGACGCCAGACTTCCAGTTTCGCGCTGGTGCCCGGCTTCATCACCGAGACCCGGCTCGACAGATCGATCGAGCTGCCGATTTCGCGGCCATCGATTTTCAGCACCACGTCGCCGGGCTTGAGGCCCGCTTTCGCAGCGGGGCTCTTGTCCTCGACCGAGGACACCAGCGCACCGCCCGCCCTCGGCAATCCGAACGAGCCTGCGAGCGCCTGGTTCACTTCCTGTATCGACACACCGAGCCTGCCGCGCGTGACTTTGCCGTTCTGCACGAGCTGGTCGCGAACGTTGACCGCGGTTTCAATCGGGATGGCGAACGACACGCCCTGATATCCGCCGCTTCGGCTGTAAATCTGCGAGTTGATCCCGATGACTTCGCCTTTCATGTTGAAGAGCGGGCCGCCCGAATTGCCCGGATTCACGGCGACGTCAGTCTGAAGAAACGGAACAGCCGAACCATCGGGGAGCGAGCGCGATTTTGCACTGACGATGCCCGAGGTGACGGTGTTCTCGAAGCCGAACGGCGAACCGATCGCAACAACCCATTCACCGACGCGGATGTCCTCGGCTTTGCCCAGCTTCACAGTCGGCAGATTCTTGCCGTCGATTTTCAGCACGGCGACGTCCGACTGCGGATCGATGCCGATCACCTTGGCTTTGAACTCGCGCCGGTCGGTGAGCTTGACCGTCACTTCAGCCGCATCCTGCACCACGTGCGCGTTCGTCAGCACGAGGCCGTCGGCGCTCACGATGAATCCCGAGCCGATGCCCATTGAAGGCGCGCGGTCCTGGGGCACGCCTCGCCCCTGAGGACCCTGGAAGCGCCTGAAGAACTCGTACATCGGATCGTCCGGGCTCAAACCGAAGTCCGGCGTCGCGGCCGCGGTTTTCATGTTGCCCGAAACGCTGATGTTCACCACCGCAGGACCGTTCTGCTCGACGAGGTTCGCAAAGTCGGGCAACGCGGCAGCGGTCTGGGTCATCCTCTGCACGGCTTCGACCGGGCGTGCGAGCGCGGCGCTGGGCCCGTAATAGGTGATGCCGCCGAGCCCGAGCGCAGTGACCAGACCTGCCGCTGCCAGACTTTTTACGATGAGCTTTTGTTTCATGGTCTCTCCACCTGTTATGGCGCGCGGAACACCGCGCTATGACCAGAAGGATGGATGAGACACCTTAAACGCAGCTTAAAGATTGAGATTGGGGTCCGACAGGCTGCTAGAACTTCAGTACGGTGCGCACGCCGACCACGGTGGCGTTCCGGACGGCCCTGGCGTTGCCGTCATCGAGCACGTATCCACCGCCGGGATGAATGATGTACTGGAATGTCGGCAGCACCGTCCACCCGCTGCGGATCTGCGCGAGATAACTCAGCGTCAACAGCGCCTCGTGATTGCGAACCGGACGCGGGCCCGCGTATGCCTGATAGTCGCGATCGAGATCGCGCGCGCGTCCCGAGATGCGCGCATACGCGAAGCCCAGACCGAACTTGTCTTTCGCACGCGACGGCACGAGCCCGATCACGCTGACGCCGCCGTCGGCGTAGAAGTCGATGAGATTTCGATCGGAAGGACTGGCGGAGGCGCGGCCGAATACGCCGATGCCTCGCGTGTCGTCTGTGCCCGCGAATCGCACCACCATCTGCTCGACGACCGAATAAACCGCGTAGTTCGACCGCACCTGCGCAGGATCGGGGGACGCACCCGGCGCAGCCTGCGACAGCCCGTTCGAGGCAAACCGCCGATCGTCGAACACGCCGCCGTGATGCCAGGCGCCGATCTTCAAAGTGCCTGTAAGACCTGTCGCGCGTCCTGCGGCATCCTTGTCCTGGTTGTAGGCGTATTGCAGCTCGCCGATGATGAGACGCGAATCGCTGGTCCTGAAGTTTGTCCCGTGCCGGTTGCGTACCTGCGGATCGTCCGCACCGGGGCCGGCCGGATCGCCGTTGAAGATCGCCGCCAGGACGGTGAAGCGCTCGTCGAGCTCGGCCCTCGCCCGCGCACCGACCGCGGCGAGCGGAGGCGAAGGCCCGCCGCTGGGCAGGTTCACAGCGAATTGCGTCGGCCATGTGAACGTGGAGTTGACGAACTCGTCCGCATATTTGCTGTTGACGAACTCGGTGTCGGCCGCAAGCTGCCCGGCGCGCAAGGCGAGCTTGTCGTTGCGGAATTTCTGTTCGAACCAGGCTTCGTAAAGCCGCGTAGCGGGGCGCGCTTCGACACCGCTTACCTGCATCAGGTTGCCGATATGGTCGCGCGACAGACCGCGTCCGTGGATCTGGAAGACATTCGCGTGGAAAGCGAGGCCCGAGAGGCCGGCCAGCTTGCCCAGGTCGACATCGATCGCGCCGTTGAGCCGGCCTCCATAGATCGCCGCGCGCCGCAGGCCGCCGGAGACGTTCCCCAGTGTTTCGCCGATATAGGTCAGCGCCAGCTTCACGCCTTGCCGCTCGAAAGGGTTGGGCAGCACGCCCAGGTTGTCATCGGAAAGCGTGCTCTTGCCGGTGTCCGGGTCGGCGGGCTCGCGCTGCTCCTTCTTCTCGTCCGCCTGTGACGACGCAGACTCGCTTTTCCTGTCCGCAGCGGGCGGCGGCGAGGTTTGCGCGATCGCTGCAGACTCGCTTTTCCTGTCTGCAGC
>JBKJKJ010000043.1:0-20737 GCA_046597455.1 Burkholderiales bacterium | reverse complement strand
CGGGCCGCACGCCGTGCGGGAACCTTGGGTTTCCCTCTGTTCGTTCACCGGCCGCGACGGCGAGACCGTCATCATCACAGGATTTCAGTGATGATGACCGTGCTCGCCGTGCACATGACCGTGCGAGGTCTCTTCGTCGCTCGCCGCGCGCACGCTGGTAATCGTGCAGTCGAAATGCAGCGTTTGTCCGGCCAGCGGGTGGTTGCCGTCGACGACGATTTTGTCGTCCGCCACGTCGGTGACGGTGTAGACGATCTTGTCACCCGATTCCTCGCCGGCACCCTCGAACTGCATGCCGACCTGAACGTTCTCGGGAAATTTGTCCCGCGCTTCCACGTGCACGAGATCCGCATCGTAGTCGCCGAAGCCATCGTCGGGCTCGAGGCGTATGCGTGCGGTATCGCCGACATCCTTGCCTTCAAGCGCTTTTTCGACTGCGGGAAACATGTTGCCGTAGCCGCCGTGCAGATATTCCACGGGCTCCTCGGTCTGCTCGATGAGCTCGCCGTCGGTACCGAACAGCTGGTATTTCAGGGTAACGACGGTGTCTTTTCCTATTTGCATTTACCTAAGCCTTTAACCAGATTGAGCACTTCGGCGGCGTGTCCGCGAGCCACGACGCCATATAGCGCGTACTTGAGCAATCCCTTGCGGTCTATGATGAACGTAGAGCGCACGATGCCCGTTTTCTTGCGGCCTTCCATTTCCTTCTCGTGCAGCACGCCGTAGCGCTGGCACACTTCTCCGTCAGGGTCCGACAGCAACTGCAGGCAAAGACCGTGCTTGTCGCGGAATTCACCGTGGGACATGCAGTCGTCCATGCTCACGCCGATCACGATCGTCTCCAGTTGTGCAAATTGCTCTTCGAGCTCGCTGAAGTCGATCGCCTCCAGGGTGCAGCCCGGCGTGTCGTCACGCGGATAGAAATAAAGGACGACGTTACGCCGATCCCTGAACTCTTCCAGGCACACCGTATTGAGGTCCGCATCGGGCAGATCGAACGTCGGCGCCGGCTGACCGGGCTGCAGAATGATTCGATCTTCGCCTCGCACCAGCTCCACGTGGAGACTCCCTCATGTGCAATGTGTATGCGGATTGTGTGAACAAACCGCGCGCGGGTCAAGAAGCGCGGCCGCTATAATCGATTTACATGAAAAAAAGATTGCTTGCGGGTCTGACGGGAACCGAGTTCATGCGCCGACACTGGCAGAAGTCGCCGCTGCTCGCGCGTCACGCACTGCCGGAATACGCCGACGCCGTCACGCGCGAGGATCTGCTTGCGCTCGCGCAGCGCGACGACGTCGAATCGCGCATCGTGCGTCGCAGCGGTGGACGCTGGCACGTCCAGCACGGGCCATTCGCAGCGCAGGCCATCGCCCGATTGCCGCGTACCGGTTGGACGCTGCTGGTTCAAGGGGTGAACGAGACGCTGAGCCAGGCCGCGCTTCTGCTTCGCGAATTTTCGTTCATCCCCTACGCGCGCCTTGACGACATCATGGTCAGCTATGCCGTCCCCGGTGGCGGCGTCGGTCCGCACTTCGACAGCTACGATGTATTTCTTCTCCAGGGCCAGGGCGCGCGGCGCTGGCAGGTGAGCCAACAGCAGGATCTCGAGCTCGTCGCGGACGCACCGGTCAAGATCCTCAAGCGTTTCAGGTCGGAGCACGAGTGGCAGGTCGAACCGGGTGACCTGCTGTACTTGCCGCCGCAGTGCGCGCACGACGGGGTGGCGATCGGCGAGTGCATCACCTTTTCGATCGGGTTCCGCGCGCCCTCGGCGCAGGCACTGGGGCAGCACTTTCTCGAATTTCTGCAGGACCGGCTGGACCTGCCCGGCCTCTACGCGGATCCGGATCTTCAGGCCACGCGCGCGCCCGGGCGCATCCCGCGGGAAATGATAGCTTCCGCCGCGTCCATGCTCGAAGGGCTGCGCTGGTCGCGCCGCGACGTGACCGAATTCATGGGCGCTTATCTCACCGAGCCCAAGGCGCACGTCGTGTTCGTGCCGCCGCCGCGCCGCGCTGCACTCGGCGAGTTCGTGAAGCGCGCTCGCAAGCAGGGCCTGCGGCTTGCGCTGCCGACGCGGATGCTGACGTGCGGCGCAAGCGTGTTCATCAACGGGGAAACGCTGCGCGCCGCGGGCGGCACGCTCCTGCTCTTTGCCGCGCTCGCAAGCGGGCGTGAATTGCGTGCCCCGCTGGAGCTCGACACGAGCGCCGGGCGCGTGCTTTACGACTGGTACCGGGCGGGCTATATTGAAATCGGTGCCCAGACCCCTGCCTGATCCAGGCGTTCGAATCCAGGACCGCAATTCCGCTCTTCACATGAGCTCCACGCCGCCCCCCGCACTCCCGCACGCCGAGTACCAACGCTTCGAGAGCATGCGTCAGTACGAAGCAATGTTCGACGCGTTGATTCCACAGACGCAGCGCGTGATCCGGATTTTCGACAGGTCGCTCCCGGCTGTCTACGACGCGTCCGCGCGCTGCGAGCTGCTGCGCCTGTTCCTTCGCGCCGACCCCCTCAATCGCCTCTTCGTCGTCGTCCACGAAGCTCGCGGCCTGGAGCGCGACTGCCCGCGCTTCGCAACGCTGCTTCAGCGATATGGACATGCGGCCAGTATCCGGCAGACCCCTCGCAGCGCAAAACACCTATACGATCCGTTCGTCATATTCGACGCGAGCCATTACCTGCATCGGTTCCATTACAACCATATGCGCTACGCCCGGGGCCTGAACGAGCTCGATGGCGCCCAGCAGCTGCTGGACCGTTACGCAGAGCTGTGGGACTTCTCCACGCCTGCGGCGGCGACGGGAGTTGTCGGGCTTTAGCGACGTTTCTTTATGTAGCGGTACGTAAGCTGCCGGTAAGCACCTGAAGCGCGGAGCTGATAAAATGTTCATGACGATCGGGTAGGTCGCTCACGAGCGGCAGCTTTGGCAGCCGTTCGTTTTGTCACGTTCAACCGTGTGATGTCTCCTCAAGGAAAAAACATGAAACACTCGCTCCTCATCGTCGCCCTCGTGGCGATCGGCCTCACCGCCTGCAGTAAGAAGGAAGATACCGTAGTCGTTCCGCCCCCCGCACCCGTCGCACCTTCAGTAGCGCCGTCGCCCACGCCCGCACCTGGCGCCGACACGACGACCATGCCGGGCAGCTCGAGCTCCAGCTCCAGCTCCACCACCACCTCGCCGATGGGCACCACGCCTTCGTCGCCGAGCGAGTCGAAGCCCGACGAGATGAAGAAGTAATCTCGCGCTTCAAAAAAAAGCCGGCTCTTGTAGCCGGCTTTTTTTATTGCTGAATGTCCAAGAGCTCTCTGCAGAAAGCAACGTCCCACTCTCATCGAGCCTCATCTAGCGGCGGCAGCCGCTTAAGCCCGCCTCAAATGCCCTGCGAAGGGCCGAAGGCACGCAGCAGGAAGCAACGTAGATCTTTACGTGATCTGCCGCCAGTCGATTCCGTCGTCCTGCGTTGCCACGCAGATCCAGCCCGCATCGCAATTCAGTGCCGCAGACATCGCCGCACGGGCGAGCTCCGGAGTGTTGTTCCGGGCCGAAAGATGCGCGGCGATGAAGTGTTGAAATCGCGTGCAGTCGATCCCGCCGAGTATGCGGGCCGCAGTCGCATTGTCGAGATGCCCGAGACGCCCCGATATCCGGCGCTTCAGGCTGGGGGGATAAGGCCCGTTCATCAGCAGGTCCAGGTCGTGATTGCATTCGAGCACCAGGGCATCGATACCTGAGAGCATGTGCTGGATGTGCGGTGTCGAATCCCCCGTATCGGTAAGCAGGCCAAGGCGGCGACCGCCGTCGCTGAATACGAACTGCGACGGCTCACGCGCATCATGCGGGACGGGATACGGGTGAACTTCCAGGTCGCCGATCGCGAAAGGCGTGTGGCTGTCGATCAGCACGATGCGGGGAATCATCGATCCGCGCTTACCCATCGCGGCGAGCGTGCCGTAAGTCAGATAAACGGGAAGCTCGTGACGGCGCGCAAGACGCGCCACGCCGCCGGCGTGGTCATCGTGCTCGTGCGTGATCAGGATTGCGGCGAGCTCGCCTGGCTGAAGACCCAGGCGCGCAAGACGCTTCGTCGTCTCCGTGATGTTGAAGCCACAATCGACCAGTAGCCGCGTGGCGCCAGACTCGACGATGAGGCCGTTGCCGTCGCTGCCGCTACCCAATGATGCGAAGCGCATCACTGGGCGTAAGGGGTAAGGCGTGCGAGCAATCGACGATGCCTGAAGGGACCATGTCTGAGGGGCCGATGCCTGAGCGTAACCCGACAGCTCCGCGCCTCACCCGTGCCTCTCACGCTCTATTTCAGCTGATCGTAAAGCAGCGACAGTATCCGGGTCGCCGTGGCCGACCTGTCGCTGGCGCCTTCCTTGTTGAGCACATTCACTTCCGCGCGCTCGCCCTCGTCTTTCACCAGGACGCGATACTGCTCGTTTTTCTGCTTGTCGCTCCCGCCCCAGAACTTCAAGCGCGAGAACCAACCTTTGTTGTCCGCGGATTTGTTGTCCACGTCGGGATCGATGTAGCGCACGTAGTACAGGCCTTTCGAACGGTCGCGGTCCTCGACCGTGAAGCCGACGCGATCGAGCGCAAGACCCACGCGGCGCCACGCCCGGTCGAACTGCTCGTTCAGCGCGAGCGTGCCCGAGCCGTCACCGGTTTTCTGCAGGACCGCGCGGACGGGCCCGGCCGCCGACGCGACCGCCGACTTCGCGCGGTCTTCCTGGACGCCGAAGCGGACCATCATACGGCGCAGCATCTCGGCTTCGAGCTCAGGGTTGGGCGGACGCGGCTGCCACTTCGTGTCGTCTTTGAGCATCGACGTGTAGACCTCTTCCATGCCGCGGTGGCTGATGTAGATCTCGGTTGTGTCCGGCTGCGTGCCGCGCTCGAGCCGCGTGCGGTATTTGTCGCGCTCGCCTGTCGAGTACACGGAATCCAGCAGCTTGCCCAGCGTATTGCGGAGGAAACCATCGGGCACGCGCGCACGGTTCTCGGCCCAGTCCGTCTCCATGACACCGGCTTCGGGCATTTCGACGTTCACGATGAAACCGGTCTCCTGCCAGAAATCTTTCACGACCGACCACAGCTGATCGGGCTGCCCCTTCACCACCAGCCAGCGCTGCGTGCCGGCGCGCTCGACCCGCGCGCCGTCCTGCACCGGCAGCACGCCACCCGCCCCGGACTCGGCCCGGCCTTCGCGTCCACGCTGATACTCCGAGAACGTCGCCGCGCCGCGCGTCGAGTCCGGCACCGCAAAGCGGTCGTCTGTACCGGGCCGCGCGAGGTCCGGCGGGATATCCAGCGGCTTCAACTTCCCGGTGCTCTTGTAATCGATTTTTTTGGTCGGCACTTCGATGCCGCCGCATGCTGCGAGCGCTGCGCATGCCGCAAGGCACGTCACCACGCGTATCCAGAAATAGCTCATCACATCTCCACTCGTGTCAGCGCCGCGTCAGACCGCCCCGGCCTCACGCATCGCTTCACGTACTCGGGTTTCGAAGCCGCTCGCAAGCGGCGTGAGCGGCAGCCTGATACCGCCTTTCATATGTCCCAGTTCCTGCACAGCCCATTTGACCGGGATGGGATTCGCCTCGCAGAAAAGCTCGCGATGCAAACCAAGCATCCTGTTGTTGACCTCGCGCGCAGCCGCCGCGTTCCCTGAAAGCGCGGCCTCGCACATGTCGCGCATGAGCCGCGGGACGACATTCGCCGTCACCGAAATCACGCCATCCGCACCCTGCAGCATCAAGCTCAGACCGGTCGCATCATCGCCACTGTATACGGCGAAATCCGCAGGTTTGTCCCTCAGCAGCTCCGCGCCACGCTGCAGATCCCCGGTGGCGTCCTTGATCCCGACGATATTGGGAACCTGTGCAAGCCTGAGGACCGTGTCGTTCTGCATATCCGCGACCGTTCGGCCAGGCACGTTATACAGGATGTGAGGCAGGTCGACCGCTTCGGCAATCGCCCGGAAATGCCGATACAGTCCTTCCTGTGTCGGCCTGTTGTAATACGGCACCACGGTGAGGCTCATATCCGCGCCGGCTTTTTTAGCGTGCGCTGCGAGCTCGATGGCCTCTCGCGTCGAGTTCGCACCCGTTCCCGCGATGATCGGAATGCGCTTCGCCGCGTGTTTCACCGCGGCGTCGATGAGCAGGCGATGTTCGTCGAAATCGACGGTCGGCGATTCGCCGGTCGTTCCCACTACGACGATGCCTTGCGTGCCCTCGCTCACGTGCCAGTCGATCAGACGCCGGAAAGCGTCGAGGTCGAGCGCACCATCTTCGAGCATCGGCGTGACGATCGCGACCAGACTGCCTTTGAGCTTGCCCATTACTTCTTCCTGAGAAAACAGTGCTCTGGCGCCGTCATCGACGCCAATACAGCGGGGGATTTTACCCTATTCCCCCGCTGCCACGGCGCACACACGCTGAATGAGCGCGGGTTTGGGCACGTCGATCTGGATATCCTCGTACGCCACTACACGCAGGCGTGCACGCACGATTTCGAGCAGCTCGCCCGGGCGCAGCAGAAAATCGGGGTTGGCAGGGCGTCCGAAGCGCTCGTTTCCCAGCGCGAAGGTTTCGTAAATCAGCACGCCGTGCGGCGCAAGCGAGTCCAGCAGCGCCGGGAAAAGAGGGCGGTGCAGATAGTTCGTGACGACGACGCCCGCATACAGGCCCGGAAGGTATGGCCACGCGCTGCTTTCGATGTCGGCGCACAGCGCGCGAACGCCTGGCACGCCGGCGAGCGCGTCCATCGCGGTCGAATCGCGATCCACGGCATCGACCATGTGGCCGCGTGTAGCGAGCCAGCGCGCGTGCCGGCCGCTGCCGCTTGCGACGTCGAGGACCAACCCTCCGGCGCGGATGGAAGGTGCCCAGCGCACGACCCAGGGTGACGGCATGGAGGCATCGTGAGGCATGTCATTCCTGTCGGATTGAAGTTGCTACGCAAGCGCGAGCGATGCTACTTTCACACGCGCAGTGGGGGATCAGGCGATATTCGGAGCGTTCTAACACAGTGTCGAGGTCTCGCACCACCACGTCGGGGCCGGCGAAAGGAACACGCGATGCCAAACCGGGTGCGGATTCTTGCAGTGCCAGTCCTTCTGACCGCGTTGTGTGTTCCGATCGTCGCTTGCGCGCAACAGCCGTATCCCTCGCGGGCCATCCGGATGGTCATCGCGTTTCCGCCGGGCGGCGGGACCGATATCGTCGGGCGCATCGTGGCGCAGAAGCTTTCCGAAGCGCTCGGGCAGCCGGTGCTGCCGGACAACCGGGGAGGCGCCGCCGGCCAGATCGGGACCGAAATCGTGGCGAAAGCACCGCCTGACGGCTATACGGTGCTGATGGCGCACATCGCTGCGCTCTCGATCCTGCCTTCCCTGGTGTCCAAGCTGCCCTACGATCCGGCCAGGGACCTCGCCCCCGTCTCACTCGCTGCGATCGCGCCGAACCTGCTTGTCGTGCACCCGTCCCTGCCGGTGCGCTCGGTCAAGGATCTGATCGCGCTCGCGAAAGCACGTCCCGGCCAGCTCCAGTTCTCGTCGGTCGGTTCCGGCAGCGTGCAGCACCTTGCCGGCGAAATGTTCAAGCTGCAGGCCCGCGTCAAGATGCTGCACGTGCCGTACAAAGGCAGCGGGCAGTCGATCATCGACCTCGTGTCGGGGCAGATTCACATGGATTTCGGCGCCATCCCCCCGGTGCTGAGCCATGTCAAAGCCAGTCGGCTGAGGGCGATTGCCGTCACGTCGGAAAAGCGGTTTTCGCTCCTGCCCGAAATCCCTTCAGTCGCCGAAAGCGGCCTTCCCGGCTTCGACATGAGCACGTGGTGGGGCCTCGTGGTGCCGGGGGGGACGGGCAAAGACATCATCGCGAGGCTGCACGCGGAAACAGCCAAACTGCTGCGCTACGCGGATGTCAGGGAAAAGATCGCGAATGTGGGCGCCGAAACCGTGGGTAACAACCCCGACGAGTTCACGGCGTTCATCCGCTCCGAGCGGACCAAGTACTCCCGAATCGTCCAGGAAGCCCAGATCAAGCTGGATTGATTCCTACGCCGCCGGCACGAATCCCGCCAGTTCCGCCAGCAGTTCCTGCACGAGCGGATGAGCGGCAGCAAACGCCGCCGCTGCGGCTGCCCCGTCCTGGGCCTTCGCATAGCGCTCGATGGCCGCCACGGCAGTGAAGACTTCCGGCGCTTCGAATGCGGCTACGGCACCTTTGAGTGAATGTGCTTCTTCGTACGTGCGCTTCAGGTCCTCACCCGCCAGCGCGGCGCTGATCGTGAGCAACTGATCCGGCGCGGTTTCGAGCAGAATTTTCGCGATCTCGCCGAACAATTCCTCGTCCCCGGCCAGACGTTCGAGGGTTGTTTCCACGTCCAGAAGACGTACGTTCTCATGCTTCATTGCATCGCCCATCCCAGGTCCTCCTGTTCAATTTCAAGTCGACTTCGCAGTCTCACGCCCACTTAACGGCACCCCGCAAAGCGGCTTGAGCCCGCTCGATGACGTTTCTTGCCCCACACCGCCCTAAAGGATGGACCTGAGCGCCCGTTAACTCGTCAGTAGAGCTCATCCGGGCTCGCCGGTTAATTTTGGGGAATCGCGTGGCGGATATCATCCTGGTCTTGTGCGTCGTACTCAGCGCCTATTTCGTGCGCGGAATCACCGGCTTCGGGTCCGGCCTCATCGCAGTGCCCCTGCTGGCGCTATCGCACCCGCTGACCTTCACAGTGCCACTCGTGCTGGCGCTCGACTTCACCGCTTCCTTCGTTCTGGGCGGATCGAACCGTAAGAACGCGGACTGGGGCGAGATCAAGCTGCTGCTCCCGTTCGGACTGATCGGAGCGTGCCTGGGCGCCTTCGCGCTGCTCAAGCTGCCCTCGGGCCCGGTGCTCCTGACGCTCGGTGCCTTTACGATGTTCTTCGGCTTTCGCAACATTTTCGGCGTGAGCTCGGAGCAGAAAATATCCAGCGCTTGGGCACTGCCCGCCGGCATCGTGGGCGGCAGCGCCGGCGCCCTGTTCGGCACCAGCGGCCCGCCCTACATCGTCTACCTGACGCACCGCCTGAAGGACAAGAGTCAGGTTCGCGCCACGTTCTCCTGGCTGTTCGTCATCGACGGGGGCTTCAGGCTCGGCCTGTTCCTCGTCGCCGGTTTGCTGTTCGACAGCAAGCTGCAGTTCGCGTACGCGCTGAGCGTCATCCCGATGGCCATCGGTCTTTACGTCGGCAACAAGGTCCATCTCGACATCACGTCCGAGGGCATGTTGAAAGTAGTCGGGGCGCTGCTCGTGATCAGCGGCGCGATGCTGTTTGTCAAAGTCATCCTCTAAGGAGCGAAGAAAATGAAATTCCTGCGATACGAACACAAGGACAAAGCCGGTTTCGGCGTCCTGGAAGACGACGGAGTCGTGCGCGTCTACGAAGGCGACATGTTCGCCGGCGCGCGGCCGACGGGCGCAACACTGCCCCTGACGAGCGTCACGCTCCTGACGCCGTGCCAGCCCGGCAAGATGATCGCCCTCTGGAACAATTCACGAATCCAGATCGAGACGCTCAAACGCGACACCCCCAAGGAAGTGCTCTGGTTCCTCAAGCCGCCGTCGTCGTTCATCACTCACGGTCAGTCGATCGTCTATCCGGTCTCGCAGACCGAGCGTGTCGTGCTCGAAGGCGAGCTCGGCATCGTGATCGGGAAGAAGTGCAAGAACGTGACAGCGCTCGAAGCGCGCGACTGCATCTTCGGCTATACCGTCATCAATGACATCACCGCGCAGGACGTGATCAAGCGCGATAACACCTTTCCTCAATACGACCGGGGCAAAGGGTACGACACGTTCGGGGTGTTCGGGCCCTACATCGCCACCGACGTCGATCCGATGACCCTGCGCATGCGCAGCTACGTCAACGGCAAGTTGAAGCAGAACTTCCCCGTCACCGACTACGTGTTCAACCCGTGGCAAACGGTGGCCGAGCTCACCCGCACGATCACGCTGTACCCCGGCGACGTCATCGCGATGGGCACCACGCTCAACGCCGCCCCCATCACGCCGGGCGATACGGTTGAGATCAAGATCGAGGGGATCGGCTCGCTGGTCAACTCGGTCATCGCTGAACAGCGCGTAGCACCCCGTGTAGAGGGCCACACGCGCGTAAACCTTGCTGCGGCCGCCTGAAGGCTGCGAAGGAGAATGTCATGAAATGGAATGGATTGAAGCGCGCAGGACTTTTACTCGCGGCCATCGCTGCGCTCGGCTCCACGGCTCACGCCGAGGAACAACCTTACGCATTCAACGTGCTCAACCAGCGCTCGGTCGCCCTGACGTCACAGTACTGGAACCCGATTCTGATTTATGTCAGCAAGAAGAGCGGCGTGCCGCTCGAGCTGAAGCTCGCCAGAACGACCAGGGAAGCCAATGCGCTCACCGAACAGGGCGCGCATCACTTCATCTACACGAATCACTTTTTCACGCCTGATCGCGACAAGCTCGGCTTCCGGGTGATCGCCCGGCCCGCCGGCCCCGGCATTCATGGGCAGATCGTGGTTCCGAAAGATTCCCAGATCCACAGCCTTCAGGAATTGACCGGCAAGGAAATCGCGTTCGCCAGCCCCGATGCGTTCGCGGCGTACTGGCTGCCGATGGACGCCCTGCTGAAGAACAAAGTGAACGTGAAAGTCGTCTTCACGAACAACCAGGAAGCCGGTCTCGCGCAGCTCAAAGTCGGCACGGTGGCGGCAGCCGGCGTCAACGACCAGATCATCCAGCGCTACGCCAGGCGCGAGGGCTTCGAGTACCGCCTGCTGTGGAATTCGGAGGTCTATAACGACCTGTGCATCATGGCCAGCTCGAAGGTCCCGCCTGCGAAAGTGGCCGCAGTACGCGACGCGCTGATCAACATGATGAACGACCCCGAAGGACGCAAGGTAATCGAGGCCGGCGCGGAGCTGCTGAAGATCAAGGACAACCTCGGCTTCATCGCATCAAGCGACCGCGATTACGATAACTATCGCGCGTTCTACAAGAAGACCCTCGTCAAAGCAGCGAATTGACGTCAGGACAACGACCGGAGCAATGACATGAAGGCGCTGCGTTTTCTCAATATCTGGGCCAAATGGGGACTAATCCCGCGCCTCATGGCCGCGGTGGGTTTCGCGAGCCTCGTGGGTGGCGGCATCCAGAACTACCTGCTGGTGCTCGAAGGCGCATCCGAGCATTCGGCCCGGCACGAGCGCGAGGTCCAGGAAACGCTGAAATTTCTCGCGCCTCTCGTTGCCGATCAGGCCGTGCTCGGGGATTACGCAGCGATCGCGCAGTTGCTCAATGGTCAGGCCAAGAAACTCGAAATCAAAGAGCTCAGCTGGACCGACAAAAGCCGGCGCAAGTTGAGCGGCAAGGACTTGCCCGACAAGCTGGACGCGCCGCACTGGTTTACGCTCGTCGTGCCGATTGCGCACGTCGCGGCCACGCTTGATGTCTCCACGGGGGGCGCGAACTACGGAACGCTGTTCGGAGAGATGAACTCGGTCCCCGCGAGCAATCGCCTGTGGTCCCAGTTCGTGCATCAGTTGCAGATCGTGTTCGCCACCCTGCTGCTGACGCTGCAGGTGATCTGGCTCATTTTCCGCGGCAACCTGGGCACCCTGCGCATGCTGGCGCTGTGCGCCAACCGCTTCAGCCTGGGGGATCATGCAGTGCGCGTCGAGTCTGACGGCGCCCCGGAAGTGCGCGCCGCGGCCGAAGCGTTCAACAACATGGCGAATAATATCGAAAGCCTGATCGCCTCCCTCGGCGAGAGCGAAACCAACAACCGCCGCCTCGCCGCCATCGTCAAGCAGTCCAGCGAAGCGATCTGGACACGGGACTTGACCGGACGCATCACCACGTGGAATGCGGGCGCAACGGTTCTCTTCGGTTACACCCCTGAAGAGGCGATCGGACACCGCATCAACGTCGACGAGCACACACCGGGCGAGCAGCAGAAAGCCCGTCTCGAGCGCCTGAAAAACGGCGAAACATTCTCGTACGAGACCCGCGCCCAGACCAAGACCGGACGCCTGCTCGACATCGAAGTCGCGGCGGCGCCCCTGCATGACGAAAACAGCCGGGTCGTCGGCAAGATCTGCGTCGCGCACGACGTGACGGAACGCAAGCGCGCCGAAGTGGAACTTTACGCGGCTCGTGAAGCGGCCGAAGCCGCGAACCTCGCGAAAAGCAGCTTCCTCGCCAAGATGAGCCACGAAATCCGCACGCCGATGAACGGTGTGCTGGGCATGACCGAGCTCCTGCTCGAGACCGGACTCACGGCCACCCAGCGCCGCTTCGCCGAGACCGTGCAGCGCTCGGGTAAATCGCTGCTGGGCATCATCAACGACATCCTGGATTTCTCCAAGATCGAAGCGGGCAAGCTCGACCTCGAGCACATCGCGTTCGACCTGCGTCAATCGATCGAGGACACCGTCGAGCTGCTCGCCGAGCGCGCTCATAGCAAAGAGCTCGAGCTTGCATGCAACCTGCCGGTGAACCTCGTCAACCGCGTCAAGGGCGATCCGCTGCGACTGGGCCAGGTGCTGACGAATCTCGTGGGCAACGCCATCAAATTCACCGAAAAAGGCGAAGTCGCGGTTTCGGTCTCGTGCGTCGACGACGGGGCGGAAAGCATCCAGCTTCGATTCGAGGTGACGGACACCGGGCCGGGAATCAGCGAGGAAGCGCAAGGGCGGATCTTCGAGAACTTCTCCCAGGCCGATGGCTCCACGACGCGCAAGCACGGCGGCACCGGGCTTGGTCTTGCCATCAGCAAACAGCTCGTAGAGATGATGGGCGGCGAGATGCGCGTCGAATCCACCCCGGGGATGGGTTCCACGTTCTGGTTCGCGGTGCGCTTCGACAAAGCCGAAGCCGAAGCGGACGCAGAACCGGTCTTCCGCAACCAGTTGCAAGCCGTGCGTGTGCTGATCGTCGGCCGTGAGGCGACGACCCGCGCAACGCTGAACGCCCAGATCACGAACTGGGGAATGACGAGCTGCAGCGTGGAAACGCCCGAGCAGGCGCTGGACGCGCTCACGCAGGCGGCAGGGAGCAGCACGCCGTTCCAGGTCCTCATCGTCGACAGCGCGCTTCCAGGAACCGGTGCGGTATCGCTCGCGAAGAAAATCAAAGCCAATGCCGCGCTGTCGGATGCACGCATCGTGATGCTGATGCCGGTCGGTCGCCACGGCGACATGCGCGAATTACGCCAGGCCGGCGTATTGCTGTGCCTGTCCAAGCCGGTGCGCCAGTCGGCCCTCTATAACGGCCTGCTGGGCATCATGACCGGTTCGGGAGAACCGGCTGCCGATCCGAACCGCGTCGAGCCCGCCGCCCCGACCGTGAAGCGCAACAATCGCGGGCGTCTCCTGCTCGCGGAGGACAATGCCGTGAACCAGCAGGTCGCGCTCGCCATACTGAAAATCGAAGGCTATCAGGTCACTGTGGCCAAGAATGGCGTCGAAGCGGTGGAAGCCTACGGAAAATCCTCTTTCGATGCCATCCTCATGGACTGCCACATGCCCGAGATGGATGGATTCGAGGCCACGCGCAACATCCGTCAGATCCAGAAGCAGGACAGCCTGAAGCGCATCCCGATCATCGCGCTGACCGCCAACGCGATGCAGCAGGACCGCGACGAGTGCCTGAATGCCGGCATGGACGACCACCTGAGCAAGCCCTACACGCGCTTGCAGATGCGCGCGATCCTCGATCGCTGGCTGCCGCCTGCGGCCGACGCAGCGCCAGCGGCCCGGGCGCCCGAGTCGAGCACCGTCAAAGCGGCCTGAAACGACCCAGGGCGGGCGCCGCTATCGATCGAGCCCTCTCGCCGTGAATGCACAGGGGAACCCCCCTGTGCCTGCGGCCTACGGTGTCGCGTACCAGTCGATATCAGACAACGCGGAAGTTCTTGAACTGCCACGGGTCCGCGGCATCCAGGTCTTCCGGGAAAGGATGATTGCGCCCGACCAGCGGACTCCATTCGGTGTAATGGCCCCCGACTTCGCCCAGATACGGGTTCGCGATTTCGAGCACGCGCCGGAAATCGACCTCGTCGGGGTCGAGGATGCCCGAGCGCGGATGCTCCATCGCCCACACCACGCCGCCCAGCACTCCCGCAGCGACCTGAATGCTGGTCGCGTTATTGAACGGGGCGAGCTTGCGCGCTTCGTGTACCGATACTCGCGAGCCGTACCAATAAGCGCCTTTAGCGTGTCCCATCAGCAGCGCCCCGAGCTCGTCGACGCCATCGTAGATTTCGTCCATCAGAACCCGGCGCTGCGTCTGTCCGATCCAGCCTTTTCCGGCGAGCTCGTTCACCGACATCACCGTGTCGTCGCAGGGGTGATACGCGTAGTGACAGGTCGGCCGATAAAGAACGTGCCCCCCCTCCCGCACGGTGAAGTAATCCGGAATCGAGATCGCCTCGCTGTGTGTGATGAGGAAACCGTGGAACTGTCCCTCGGTCGGCGTCCATGAGCGCACTTTGACTGAGGCACCCGGGCGCGTCAGGTAGATTGCGGATTTGCAGCCGAACTCATGGTTGCGGCCGTCGGGTGGAAAATGTTTTTCATGCGAGCCCCATCCGAGCTCGCACGGCTGCGAGCCTTCGCCGATGAAACCGTCAACCGACCAGGTGTTCACGAACTCGGCGCGGCGTTTGCGCGGATCCGCCACCTGCGTGTCGCGCTCCGAGCAGTGGATGACTTTCACCCCCAGCCTCATGCCCAGCTGCGCCCATTCTTGGCCCGTCCTGGGCGCGACCGCCTCCCCGCTGGTATCGCGCGCGATGTCGATCATCGCCTGCTTGACCCAATGCGAAATGAGCCCGGGATTGGCGCCGTGGGTCGGGATGATCGTGGGCCCGCCGTTCGAATGCTTCTTGCGCATCGCCATCACCGCTTCGCGCAAGCCGTAGTTCGAGCGGTGCGAAGGCGTGACGCTCTGGTCGGTATAGCCCCCCAGCCACGGCTCGATGCACGTGTCGAGGTACATCGCCTCTTTTTCGTAGCAGTACTCGATGAGCGCTACGCTCGAGACGTCGACGGAGAGATTGAGGAGGAAGTCGCCCTTGCCGATCAGTGGATCGAGGACGGACCGGTAGTTGGCCGGAGTGAGCGGCCTGACTTCGAACTTTATGCCGTAATGCGCGGCTTCAGCGCGGCCGCGCTCATCGCCAGTGACGATAGAGATGCGGTCGTGGGGGATATCGATGTGCCGAAGGAGGAGCGGCAGCGAGCCCTGCCCGACCGATCCGAAGCCGACGAAGACCAGTCTTCCCCCGAATGTGACGTGCTTTTTGCCTTCCATTTCATAAACTGCCTGTCGCGTGGCGATAACGGCGCGCAGTGTAGCATTTAATAACCCGGCCCCCAATACGGCCGAGGGCCGTAATACGGCGGGGGCGGCGGATACGAGGCGTTCGGTCGCCTCGGCGGCGCACGCCGTGGCGGAGGCGGCGCAGGCACGACAGGCACCGGGCTCAGTACCTTGAGATCGCTTTCGTCGAGACGCCACACCGCCCCGGGTGCGGGATGTGCGCTATCCGGAATCTGGCCCGCTCTCATCGTCACGACCTGACCGTAACGCGGAACATCGGTGGCGCACGCGCAAAGAATGAAGACCGGCAGTGTGAACAGAAATGTCGAAGTTCGCATGGTGATGGAAACCTTAAACCTCGCGGTATGATAAGCGGGCACTTTCAGCGCGTCGACCCGCGGCGCGTTAAATGAACGAGGCAGCCATGGCGAGCACCACCGAAACGATTTCCCCGTCGGCAAATCCGACGCAAGCGGTCGGTGCGCTCGTCGCGCGCGCGCGCGCGGCGCAGGCGGTTTACGCGCAGTACAGTCAGGCACGACTCGACGAAGTCGTCGCCGCTGCCGGTTGGGCGATCATGGAGCCCGCGAGGAACCGCGCGCTCGCCGAGATCGCGGTGCGCGATACCGGACTGGGCGACGTCGCAGACAAGATCGCCAAGAACCATCGCAAAACACTGGGCCTGCTGCGCGATTTACGCGGAGCGATCTCCACCGGCGTTATCGCCGAGAAACCGGAACAAGGCATCGTCGAGATAGCCCGTCCCGTCGGCGTGGTCGCCGCCGTCGTCCCGTCTACCAATCCGGGTGCCACGCCCGCGAACAACATCATCAACGCGCTCAAGTGCGGCAATGCGATCATCCTGTCCCCTTCGCCTAAAGGTTATTCGACTTCGGCAAAGCTGCTCGAATACATCGCGGAGGAGTTTGTGCGCATCGGCGCGCCGCGCGATCTCGTCCAGCTGCTGCCGCGGCCCATCACCAAGGCCCTTTCCCAGGCGCTCATGACGCAGGCCGACCTCGTCGTGGTCACCGGCTCGCAGGCCAACGTGCGCGCCGGCTATTCCAGCGGCACACCGGCGCTGGGTGTGGGCGCAGGGAACGTGGCGGTCATCGTCGACGAGAGCGCCGACTGCGAAGACGCGGCGGCGAAGATCATGCGTTCGAAAATCTTCGACAACGCGACGAGCTGCTCCTCGGAAAACAGCGTGATCGTCCACGACAGCGTTTACGAGCGCATGGTCGCCGCGCTCGCCCGGCAAGGCGGCGCGTTGTTGACGCCCGCAGAGAAGGCCACACTGCAAAAGGCCATGTTCCCCGGCGGCAAGCTCTCGCCCGCCGTGACCGCCCAGCCGGTCGCGCGGATCTGCGAAATCGCGGGACTCGAGCGGACCGCGCTGCGCGATGCGAAGTGTCTCGTGGTCGAAGAGACCGGAGCCGGCAAGGACCACCCGTTCTCAGGGGAGAAGCTCTCCCCGGTACTCGCGCTTTACCGCGCGCGCGATTTCGATCACGCCTTCGACGTGATGCGCTCGATCTACGACTACATGGGTAACGGGCACTCGTGCGGAATACACACGCAGAACCGCGCGCAGATCGATCGTCTCGGGCACGAGATGACGGTGTGCCGGGTGATCGTGAACCAGGCACACGCGATTGCGAACGGCGGCAGCTTCGACAACGGGCTACCCTTTTCGCTCTCGATGGGTTGCGGAACGTGGGGCGGCAACAGCTTCTCGGAAAACCTCAACTACCGCCACTTCATGAATATCACGCGCATCGTGCGCCCGATCGCGCCGGACGAACCGACCGTGGAGGCGATCTTCGGCGACTACTGGTCGCGCCATGGGCGCCAGCGGTGAGAGATTGAGCGGTACGCGGAACGAGGACGGGGGAGGCGTCAGGTAACAGGCGAATGCGAACGATACGTCATCACGTAGATCTCCGGGCGGCCGAGCAACCCGAAGCGACCTACCTGATCGCCCCCGAGACCGGCTCGGTCATGACCTATCTCGAGCTGCAGCGCGGGGCGCGCGAGCTTTGCGCATTCCTGGCCGCGCGGGGCCTGCGCAAAGGCGACAAGGTCGCGCTGATGCTGCACAACAGCTATCAGACGGCGCGCCTGCTGATCGGCGTGATGTATGCCGGCTACACCGTCGCACCACTCAATCTGCTCTCGCAGCGCAGCCAGCTCGAGTACGTTCTCGATCATTCTGATACGGTTCTGGCCTTCACGAACGCGGAGCTCGCGCCGCGGCTCAGCGCAGCGCTGCAAGCGGTACGGCGCAACGTGCAGGTCGTGGTCATCGATCCGGACTCGACGGGTGACCCCTGGGAAAATCGGCTGGAGCTCGATGCGCCGGCGCCTCACGATACCGATGCTTCTGACGTGAGCGAAGACGACGACGCGCTTCTGATGTACACCTCGGGGACCACCGGCAAACCCAAAGGCGTTCTGCACACGCAGCGCAGCGTCGTCGCCGGAGGCGAATACACCAGTGCCGCACACCGTCTGAGCCAGACAGACCGCGTGATGTGCGCACTACCCCTTTATCACATCAACGGCCAGATCGTGACCGCGGTCGCGCCGCTCGTGCACGGCGGCAGTGTGGTCATGCCCCACCGCTTCAGCGCGTCCGGTTACTGGGAGGACGTCGCCCGGTATGACTGCACCTGGATCAACGTCGTCCCCACGATCATCGCCTATCTTCTGAACGCGCCCGAGCCGCGTGAGAGCGGGCTCGACGTCTCGCGCGTGAAGTTCTGCCGCTCGGCTTCCGCCCCGCTGCCGCCCGAGCTGCATCGCGCATTCGAGGAAAAATTCGGCATCGGCATCATCGAGACTTTCGGCATGACCGAGACCAACGCGCCGTGCTTCAGCAATCCATACGAAAGCGCGAAGCGCAAGCTCGGAAGTCCCGGGCAGGCGTACGGCAACGAAGCCAAAGTCGTCGACATTGCGACCGGCGTAACGCAGCCTGCGGGCGTGGCGGGCGAGATCCTGCTGCGCGGGGACAACGTGATGAAGGGCTATTACAAAGATCCCGAGACCACCGCCAACACCCTGGGGCCGGACGGTTGGATGCGCTCGGGAGACCTGGGTTACATGGACGGGGACGGGTTCGTTTTCATCACCGGGCGCATGAAGGAGCTCATCATCAAAGGCGGCGAGAACATCGCCCCGCGCGAGATTGACGAAGCGCTGCTCAGGCACCCCGCGGTACTCGAGGCCGCCGCGGTCGGCGTACCGGATGCACTCTACGGCCAGGAGATCATGGCCTGTGTCGTACTGAAACCCGGCACTCGCTGCACCATCGAAGAGCTGAGAGCCTTTTCCCAAACGGAGCTCGGCAACTACAAGACGCCAAAAGTGCTGAAGCTCGTCGAGACTCTGCCCAAAGGCCCTTCCGGCAAAGTGCAAAGGCTCAAGCTCCTGGATATGTAGTTGCCAAGCGCCCCGGCACGAGGAACGCGCTTCGGGGATCTCCGGGGCGGGCTGAACATGGCCGTCGTCGGCATCGCGCCGCTGCTCACGTGCGCGTTGCTCGCCTTCGGCGCACTGGGGCACGCTAACATCGACACCGCGATGCGCACGGCGCTCGCCGCGGCAGTGCTCGGTGCTTTTGTGGCTTCCATGTCGGGCGGCACCCCCATCCCCGGCGCAGCCCGCGCGCATCGGGCGCATTGATATTGGCAGCGCTGGTCGCCACGCTCGCTTCGGACCCGTCATTGCGCGGTATGCACCGCGTCGACGCGATCGTGTTCCTCGCGTCGTTCACGGTCGCTCTATCAGGCGTCGTCCAGGTGAGTTTGGGAATCGGACAGCTGGGACGACTGGTCGTCAATGTCTCCTATCGCGTCGTCGCAGGATTCATGAACGGCGTCGCGATTCTCGCCGGCGATGCGCGAAACGCCTGGTTCGAAGACACCGACCGCGCCCTCGAAGCAGCCGAGCTCGCGCTCGTCGCCGATGAGCCTGGGCGAAGAGCCTGCGCTCGCTCATAAGGTTCTGGTCAATGTCGCGCGCCATCTCGCCGACCGGCTGCGGCTCGCGAGCGACAGGCTGCGCGCCGAGTCTGACTCAGGCGACTGAGCCGCTCGAGCGCGCTGGCATGGCTTAACGCCCCGGCTGACCGGCGTGGGCCACGGCGCCTAGGGCCGCCACCCTGCCCTGCGGCGTGTCTTCGACAATGCCGATGAGGGTCACGGCCATGACGATCAGCAGCCCCGCGACGCACGTCCACAAAACCGACGGCCGGCCTTCCAGCTCGCGCCGCATGTCGGCCTGCACTTTACTCGCTTCGTATTGAGTCAACATGATGTGCCCCTGGCTTGAACGTCGCGTTAGAAATTCTGGACGTGCGCTTCGGCATGCCGCGCCTGGTTCACGTAATTGCCCGGAAAATAGTCCGCTGCTGAAGCGACGAGGATAGCGCTCGGGCGGCTCGCAGCCGCGACATTGCCGCCAACGACGCTGTCGGGGTCTTTCCAGTGCGCCGAGGCGATGATCACCGTGATGAGCGCCGTCGGAATCAGGATGCGTAGCGCGACGGCCGCGCGAACGAGGCGTCCGGCTTTTGATTCATCCGCATCCGCAGCGCCCAGGTCGGCGTTGACGGCGTTGACGGCGCGCTTCGTGACGTTGAAGTTTTCGCTGTTCATGATGACCTCCTGGGGCGGGTTGCGGAAGGCGAAAATCGCCTGTCCGATGGAGGTCATTCTGCGTTCGATGCGGGTGGCGGCGCGCCGTCAGGATGCGCGAAAAAACTGTGGCGTATGCCCAATCCGGGGCTCGCCGCCGGCCCGGGACGGCGCTACCAGTGCTCCGGGAGCTTTTTGAGGACGCGGATGCGCTTGGCGTCGACTTCGATGTAGGCCCCCTGGCTCAAGTCGCGCATGATGCGACTCACCATTTCGCGGGAGCCCCCGATGCGGGCGGCGACTTCGCTCTGCGTAAGACGCTCGCGAATCATGCGCTCGCCATCATGCTCCACCGCATTGTCCTCGACGAACCGAACGAAGCGCCCGTACACGTCCTTCAGCGCCAGATCGCGCACTTTACCCGTGAGCGAGCGCACTCTGCCGATCAGCTTGTGGATCAGATCCCGCGCGAACATCGGGTTGTCGACCAGCAGCCCTTCCACGTCGGCTTGCGGGATGACGAAAAGACGACAGGGCTCGATGGTCATGATCGAGGCGGAGCGCGGGCCGCCGTCGAGAACGAGCTCGCCGAAATAATCCCCCGGCTCGATGGTATCGAGCACGACCTCGCGTCCGTCTTCGCCGCTGATGAACGCTTTGAGCCGGCCGGACAGCGCCACGTACAGCGCGCTGGTGTCGTCTCCTTCGTTCACG